>QHUQ01000125.1 GCA_003221985.1 Gemmatimonadota bacterium
ACGCCGGCCGATCTCAAGTGGGCTGAAGCGCAAATCACCCGACACCTGAAAGAGGTGAGCCCGTGAGCTCGACCAAATACATCTTTGTCACCGGCGGTGTCGTGAGCTCGCTCGGCAAGGGCATTGCCGCCGCGTCGCTCGGCCGGCTGCTGGCCGAACGCGGGCTCAACGTCACGATCCAAAAGTTCGATCCGTACATCAACGTCGATCCTGGGACGATGTCGCCGTTCCAGCACGGCGAGGTGTATGTGACCGACGACGGCGCGGAGACGGATCTCGATCTCGGCCACTACGAGCGGTTCATCGACCGGTCCCTCTCACAGGTGAACAACGTGACGACCGGCCGGATCTATCTCTCCGTCATCACGAAGGAGCGCCGCGGCGAGTATCTCGGCTCGACGGTGCAGGTGATCCCGCACATCACCGACGAGATCAAGAGCGCCATTCGCCGCCTCGCGCCCGACCACGACGTGGTGATCACGGAGATCGGCGGCACGGTCGGCGACATCGAGTCGCTGCCGTTCCTCGAGGCGATCCGCCAGTTCCGTCAGGAAGTCGGCCGCGACAACACCCTCTTCATTCATCTGACGCTCGTGCCGTTCATCGCGGCGACGGCGGAGCTCAAAACGAAGCCGACGCAGCACTCTGTGCGCGAGCTGATGCAGATCGGAATCCAGCCCGACATCCTCGTGTGCCGCACGGAGCGGCCCCTCTCCGAAGAGCTGAAGCGCAAGATTGCGCAGTTCTGCAACGTCGATTTCGGGTGCGTGGTCGAGAGTCCCGACGTGAAGTCGATTTACGAAATCCCGCTCAAGCTCCACGAGCAGGGACTCGACAAGGAAGTCTGCCGGCGGCTCCATCTGGAGACCAAAGAGCCCGATCTGCGTGGCTGGGCCGCGATGGTGGACAAGATCCTCAAGCCGCCGCACCAGGTGCGGATCGCTGTGGTGGGCAAGTACACCGAGCTCGCCGACAGCTACAAGAGCATTCACGAAGCGCTCGTCCACGGCGGGATCGCCAACGAAGCGGGCGTGTCGATCCACTGGATCGCATCGGACCGATTCACCGATCAGGAGACGGCGGGCGAGCTGCTCGCGGGCTACGACGGGCTGCTCGTCCCCGGCGGATTTGGCGTGCGGGGCATCGAGGGCATGCTCGAAGCGATCCGCTGGGCGCGCGAGCACAAGCTGCCGTTCTTCGGGATCTGCCTCGGCCTGCAGACCGCGATCATTGAGTTTGCCCGCAACGTCTGCAAGATCGCCGATACGAATTCGAGCGAGTTCGCCCCCGAGTGCGAAAACCCGGTGATCGCCTTGATGCGCTCGCAAGAGGGCATTCAGGAGATGGGCGGCACGATGCGACTGGGCGCCTATCCCTGCCGACTGCGGCCCGGCTCACACGTGGCGCAGGCCTACAACGCCACCGAAGTGAGCGAGCGTCACCGGCACCGCTACGAGGTCGCGAACGCCTATCGCGACGTGCTCGCCGAGTACGGCATGCGCTGCTCCGGCCTCTCCCCCGACGGATCGCTGGTGGAGATGATCGAGCTGCCCCCCCCCGGTCATCCGTGGTTCATCGGTTGCCAGTTCCATCCCGAGCTGAAGTCGCGGCCGATGCACCCACATCCGCTGTTTGCCGGTTTCGTCGGCGCGGCGCTCACTCACCACAAGCAACAGCCGCGCACCGAACAGTCGCGCGAGCTGGCGAAACTCACCGACTGACATGGCACCGCGCTTTGGGGCCGACAACAGCCCGTTTCTCATCGCGGGCCCGTGCGTCGTCGAATCGGACGATCTCAACATCCGGATCGGCGAGGCATTGGCCGAGCTCGGGGTCAAGCTCGGGATCGGCGTCATCTACAAGGCGTCGTACGACAAGGCCAATCGCTCGCGTCTGAACGCGCCGCGCGGCCCGGGGCTCGAAACCGGGCTCCGCGCGCTGGAAAAAGTTCGCAGCGCCACCGGTCTCCCGATCCTCACGGACGTGCACGAGCCGGGCCAGGTGCCGCTCGCCGCCCGCGTCGCCGACGTGCTCCAGATCCCCGCCTTTCTCTGCCGCCAAACCGACCTGCTCGTCGCCGCCGGCAAGGCAGGCCGCCCCGTCAACATCAAAAAGGGCCAGTGGATGGCGCCCGAAGAGATGCGGGGCGCCGTCGAGAAAGTCCGCACTGGCGGCGCGCCGGAGGTGGCCGTCACCGAGCGCGGCACGTTCTTCGGCTACGGCGATCTGGTCGTCGACATGCGCAGCTTCCCACGGCTACGCGCCGCGTGCAACGCACCGGTGATCTTCGACGCCACGCACTCGGTGCAGCAGCCGGGCCAGGGCCGCGATGGCTCGAGCGGGGGCGAGCGGGCGTTCATTCCGCCGCTGCTGTACGCCGCGGCGGCGGCGGGCGCCGACGGCTTCTTCCTCGAGACGCATCCCGATCCGGCGCGCGCCCCGTCCGACGGGCCGAACATGGTTCCGCTCGACCAGCTGGCCGGCATCGTCGGACTCGCCGTGGACGTCTGGCAACGCGTCCGGGAGGCCGTCCGTGCGTAAGCTGGCGCCGGCATCTGAGCGACTCGTCGACCGTGGCAAGCGCGTTCTTGCGCTCGAGGCAGCGGCTGTCCAGGCGCTCGCGGACAATCTCGGCGTAGCCTTCGCCCGGGCCATCGAGATTCTCGCCGGCGCCAAGGGCCGCGTCATCATTTCCGGGGTCGGCAAGTCCGGCCTGATCGCCCGCAAGATCGCCGCGACATTCACGTCGACCGGCACGCCGGCGACGTTCCTGCATCCCGTCGACTCGCTGCACGGCGACCTCGGCATCGTGAGCCGGGACGACGTCGCGATCGTCCTGTCGAAGAGCGGTGCCTCCGACGAGCTGTTCGGCCTCGTGAATCAGCTCAAACGGCTGGGCGTGCCGATCATCGCGCTGACGGGTGATGCCGATTCGCCGCTGGGACGCCAGTCCACCGTCGTGCTCGACGCCTCGGTCGCCGAAGAGGCGTGCCCCGAGACATTGGCACCGACGGCAAGTACCACCGTCGCTCTCGCCCTGGGCGATGCGCTCGCCGTGACGCTGCTCGAGGTCAAAGGATTCCGGCGCGAGGACTTCGCGGCGCTGCATCCCGGCGGCGTCCTGGGCCGCAAGCTGCTGCTGCGCGTCGCCGACGTGATGCTGACGCACGACCTGCCGACGTTGACCCCCGACCGGCCGATGCGGGAGTGTGTCATGCTGCTCGCCGAAAAGCGCGGCACGGTCGCTGTGGTGGAGCAGGGCGACCGCGCGACCCTCGCCGGGGTGGTGACGGCGGGTGATCTGACCCGGCTCATGGAGCGCACGGACAAATTCCTCGACATTCCCGTCGGCGACGTCATGACCAAGACGCCGAAGGCGACGACGTCCGACGAGCTCGCCAGTGCCGCCGTGAGCCTCATGGAGCGTCATGGCATCATGGCCCTGCCGGTACTCGACGGTGATCGGAAAGTCGTCGGGATCGTGCATCTGCACGATTTGATGAAATCTGGTGCCGTATGACGCGGAGCAGGGAGCAGGGAGCACGGAGCAGCACCGGAGCGTCCTGCTCCGTGCTCCTTGCTCTGTTGATGTTCACCGCTTGTAAGAACGGGACGCCGGTCACGGCCACCCAAGCGGCCCTCGACAGCGCCGACCAGGTGCTGCTCGGCATGAGCCATTACGTCACCGACGCGGGCATCCTGCGCGCCCGGGTGCGCGCCGACACGGCGTATTTCTACTCCAGCACGCAGCAGGCCGAGCTGCGCAACGTCCACGTGACGTTCTATGACGTCACGGGCCGTGCGACGTCGACGCTCACGGCGCGCGAAGGCACCGATCATTGGCGGACCGAGGACATGCAGGCGCGTGGCAACGTGGTCGTGGTGCGCGATAAGGACGGCGGCACGATGCGGACCGAAGTGATGGACTACAACAGGGCCCGCAACGAAGTGAGCTCCGACAAGAGTTTCGTGTGGGACGAGCCCGGTCGTCACGTCGAAGGTGACGGGTTCACCTCCGATCCCGAATTCAAAAAGATCACCGCCCAACGGCCGCACGGCACGGGCGGGCAGTTCATTCTCCCCAGTCAATGACTCCGGTGCTTGCCGTCGTCCTGCTGCTGCAAGGCGTCCCCGCGACGTCGGATACCGTGGCTGGGCGCCCCTGCCGTGTCGCGGTCGATTCCATGGGTCATTACGCGGAAATCCCCAACCCCGATGGAACCAAGACGGTGCACGGCGGCGGCGGCGTGCTGGCGCACTGCGACGGTACGAACACCACGATTTCCGCCGACAGTTTTGCGCATTACCCGGGTCTGGGTCGACTTGACCTGATCGGGAGCGTCGCAATTCGTGATACGGGACTGGCGCTGGACGCGCGCTTTGCGTCGTACTTTCTCAAAGACGAACGTCTCGAAGCGCACAACAACGTCGTCGCCGTCAATCGCCGCACCGGTTCGGTGCTGCGCGGCCCCAACCTCAAGTACTGGCGTGTGGCCAAGGGGATCCGCGACACGGTGGAGATGTACGCGACGCAGCGTCCCACCGTCGAATACCGGCAGAACGAGCCGGGCGATACGCTCTCCCATGAGCCGTACATCATTGTCGCCGACCGGCTGCGCTTCAAAGGCGACGACCGCATGTGGGCCGGCGGCAAGGTCACGATCGACCGCAGTGATTTCGCGGCACGCTCCGACTCGATGATGATGGATCAGACGAAGGGGTTCGGCGTGCTGGTCGGGACGCCCAGCGTCGAGGGCAAGGGACGCACGACCACGGCCGAAGCGGGAAGAAACTATACGCTGGTCGGCACGCGCATCGAGCTGGCGCTGGTGCAGCGCGACGTCCGCGGCGTGAAGGCGCTCGGCAAGGGGAAGGCCACCGGCTCGGACTGGGTCCTGACGGCCGATACGATCGACTTGCGCATCGCCGACCGGCTGCTGCAGCAGACGTTCGCCTGGGGCGACACGCTGCGCCCCCACGCCGTCTCGACGCTCTACACGATTCAAGCGGACTCGTTGGCGATCGATTCGCCCGGTGAAATCTTGACCGAGTCGCGGGCGTTCGGCAGCGCGTTCTCGACGGCGAAGCGTGATTCAACGACACCCGCGACCGAGACCGACTGGATCACCGGGGATTCCCTGACGATCCATTTCGTGCAGGAGCAGGATTCCGCGACGCACAAGCCGCGCTCCAGACTGCGGCAGCTGGTGTCCCTGGGATCCGCGCGGGCGTTGACGCATCACCCGGACACGAAGGACACCACCCACGCCGGCCCGGCGATCAATTACTCCCGTGGCCACCGCATCACCGTCGCGATGCTGCGTGACCGCATCGAGCGCGTGACCGTCGCCGGCAAGGCCGACGGCGTGCACCTCGAGCCACGACCGGCCATCGTCGCCGATAGCCTGAAGAGCGCTCCCGCGGCACCTCCACCAACCGCCAAACCGGCTGTCCCGTGACCGGGCTAGACCAGTTCGCCGATCTATTCGCGACCCGCGACTCGTCGCTCGCGCTGGCGGCCGCCGCGCTCGTGCGCATCGCCGATGATCAGGGCCGCGCCAGCTTCAGCGACCTCGCCGTCGCCTATCGTGAGGAATTCCTCAAGCTGCGGGCTCATGCCAAGGGAGAGCAGCCCGACGCGGGGAGCCTGTCCGTCGATGATGCCCGCGCCTACCTCGCGACGTCGGTTTTGCCGCGCCTGGCGATGCTGAAGCTGGTGGTGCTGCCGATGGGCGCGCTGTGGGGCGACGCCGCTGTCGCATTCGCCCCCGAGGTCTGGGCGGGCGTGCCCGCCGACCGCGCTGCCGCCGCACAACATTTCCTGCTGCTCGCCGAGGAGACCGTCGCACGCAGCGAATCGGTCAGCGGCGAGCATCCGGTCGTGCGGGGCGGCAGCCGCCTCGGCGCGCAACATCTCGTGAAGGCGTACAAGGGCCGCCGGGTCGTCAACAACGTCTCGCTCGATCTGGCGCAGGGCGAGATCGTCGGGCTGCTGGGGCCGAACGGGGCGGGGAAGACGACGTCGTTCTACATGATCACCGGGCTGATCCGCCCCGACGAGGGCAACATTCTGCTGGACGGCCGGGAGATTACCGCCCTGCCGATGTACCAGCGGGCGCGCGCGGGGATCGGCTACCTGGCCCAGGAGCCGTCGATCTTCCGCAAGCTGACCGTCGAAGAGAACGTGCTCGCCATCCTCGAGACCCTGAAGATCGACGAGGACGAGCGCAAGCGGCGGCTCGAAACGCTGCTCGACGAGTTGGCGATCAAGCACCTGCGGCGCCAGAAGGCGTATCAGCTGTCGGGCGGGGAGCGGCGCCGGCTCGAGATCACGCGCGCGCTCGTGACGGAACCGAAGTTTCTGCTGCTCGACGAGCCGTTCGCCGGCGTCGATCCGATCGCCGTCAACGACATCCAGACGATCGTCGCGGGGCTGCGGCATCGCGGCATCGGCGTGCTGATCACCGACCACAACGTCGAGCAGACGCTCGACATCGTCGACCGTGCCTACATCATGTTCGAAGGCCGGGTGCAGGTCGCCGGGACGGTGCGGCAGCTGGTCTTCGACGATCGTGTGGCGTCGCTGTACCTCGGCCCCACGCTCACCACGCGCTTGCGGGCGCGGCTGTCCTCCGCCGCATGAAGACCGGCCTGCATCAGCACACCTCGCTCCGGCAGGACCTGCGGATCAATCCACGCCTCTACCAGGCGATGGACTTGCTCTACATGCCGCTGCTGGACCTGGAGCAGCACCTGAAGCAGGAGCTGCTGGGGAATCCGTTCCTGGAGATGATCGAGCCCGAGGAAGAGGTCCAGGCCCCCGCCGCCGAGCAACAGCAGCAGGAAAAGAAGGCCGAGAAGGAAAAGAGCGGCGACGACGAGCCCGACTGGGAGAGCATTCTCCTGGACGACCGGACCGATCACGGCGTGCCGAGCGGCAGCTACAGCGAAGCGCGCGAGTACGTCGAGCCCGTCACGGTCGAGGGGAAGGACCTGATCGACTACCTGCGCGAGCAGACGCAGATGCTCGATCTGTCGCCGCGCCAGAAGCTGCTCGCCGAGGAATTCCTCGGCAATATCGGCGAGGACGGGTATTTGCAGGCCGATGTCGAGCAGATCCGGAAGGGCGCCAACCAGCTGCTCGAGGAGCACGAGGCGGAGTCCGAGCTGGACCTGAACGTGCCGCCCTATACGATGGCGGAAGTGGAGGAGATGCTGCGCGTCATCCAGCAGCTCGATCCGCCCGGCACCGGCGCGCGCAATCTGCGCGAGTGCCTCCTGCTGCAGCTCGAGAATCAGAAGCGCGCCGATTCGCTGGTCTACCGGCTGGTGAAGGACGCCTTCGAGGACCTGATCGCGCACCGCTGGAGCGATCTCGGCAAGCGCTTTGGCCTCGCGCCCGATGAGGTACAGAAAGCGGCCGACGAGCTGGCCCGTCTCGACCCCAAACCGGGGCTGCAGCACTCGGCCGCCAACGATGCGTACATCATTCCGGACCTGATCGTCGAGAAGATCGACGACAAGTACCACGTCTTCCTGAACGACAGCGGCCTGCCGCGGCTGCGCATATCCAAGACGTACCAGGAAATCGCGCGCGACAAAAAGAAATACGACGGCGAGAGCAAGGAATTCATCAATCAGCGCCTCAACAGCGCGCACTGGATGATTCAGGCGATCGAACAGCGGCGCCAGACCATGCTCAAGGTGATGAACTTCATCGTCGACCGGCAGCGCGAGTTCTTCGAGAAGGGCATCGACTATCTGAAGCCGCTCACGCTGCGCGAAGTCGCCGACGTCATCAGCATGCACGAGAGCACCGTCAGCCGGGTCACGAACGAGAAGTACGTGCAGACGCCGCGCGGCCTCCTGCCGCTCAAATTCTTCTTCTCCAGCGGCCTGTCGACCACCACCGGCGAGGACGCCAGCGCGCGGTCCATCAAGTCGCAAATCCAGAAACTGGTGAACGACGAGCCGCCCAAGGACCCGCTCACCGACCAGCAGATCGTCGAGATGTTCGAGCGCAAAGGCGTGCGGATCGCCCGGCGCACGGTCGCCAAGTATCGCGATCAGCTCGGCATCCTGCCCGCGCGGATGCGCAAGCGGCTGTGTACGCCGTCGAGCTGGTGATCGTAAACGACGGCAGTCACGACGGGACTCCGAAGCTGCTCGAGGACCTCACCGCCAAGCATCCGTTCGTGCGGGTCGTCACCCACCGCGCGCAGCGCGGCATCGCCGACGCCCTGAAGTCCGGCGCCGACGTCGCCCGCGGGCGCGTGCTGGTCTACTATCCGGCGGACCTGCAGTACCTGCCCTCGGATATTCCCGCACTCGTCGATCCCATCCTGGCGGGGCAGGCGGACGTCGTGACGGGAACGAAGCAGGGCGGCTACAACAAGCGCTTCGTATCCGGCGTCTACAACGCCCTGTGCCGCTGGCTGTTCGGCGTGCGGGTGAAGGATCTGAACTCCGTGAAGGCGTATCGCCGGGAGATCATGGATTCCGTGCCGATGCGTCCCGACTGGCACCGGTTCATGGTGGTGATCGCCGCTTCCCAGGGGTACCGCCTCGCGGAGCGGCCGGTGCCGGTGCACCCTCGCCGGGCCGGCGCATCCAAGTTCGGCATCGGCCGGATTCCGGTCGGGGTGCTCGACCTCATGTCCGTCTGGTTCCAGCTGCGTTTCGGGCGCAAACCGATGCTCTTCTTCGGCGTGCTGGGCGCGACCCTGTTCTCGCTCGGCTCACTCGTCGGCCTCGTGGCCATCTACCTGCGCTTCGGCCCCCCCCATGTCGGGTTCCGCCCGCTCCTCGACCTGATCATGGTGCTCGTGATCTCAGGCGTCGTGCTGTTCGGCTTTGGATTTGTGGGCGAGATGCTGGCGGGGATGCGGGAGGAGCTGCGGGTGCTGCAGCGCGAGCTCGATCGGCTGCGAGAGGGGCGGCGCTAGGGCATAATCCTTACTTGTGGAGCAAAGTGAGACGGCCTAGGTATTAATGCGATCGAGCCATGCCGCCGCTCGCGCTTGCTTCACTCCTCCAGCACGTCCTTCCGTGGCTCTCCCCGCACGGCCGAGCCGTCGTAAACACCCTCATCTGCGCCAACGGTCGCGTCGGATCGATAGTGGCACTGTGTGACCGTCTCGGCCTCCGCAGCCGCTACCAGCTCGGCCGCTTGTTGCAACGCGAGGGGCTGCCGCCATACGAGGAGCTGGCGGGATGGGTGTGCGTGTTCAGCTGGATGCTCCGGGCCGATGCCGGGGTGGGGCGGGGACGGCTGCGCCCGCTGGCGGGCCTCACCCAAATGGACAGCGCCACCTCCTACCGCCTCGTACGCCGCGTGACCGGTCGGTGCTGGAAGGATCTCAGGCTGGCGGGCACCGCGGAGGTTGTCCGCTGGTTCGAGCGGCGGATTCACCCGCCGGAACTGAAGCGTCCCCGAGCCGAGGTTCGCTTATCCGCGCCGGATCCTCATCCGCCATTGCCACCACCAGAACCGTCCGGTGACTGGCCACGTGCCGCACTCCTGCGCCTTCCCCTCAGCGGTGCGCCGTATGGGATCGCGGTACACGGGCGTGACTTTGCGTATGTCACTCGTGGACACGCGGCGACGATCGAGTGCCTCGATCTCAACATCGGACAGTTCACCGCGAGCATTCCCGTCGGATGTACGCCGACCTGTGTGACGTTCGACGCATCCGGCGAACGTGCCTACGTCAGTGTGCAGTATCTGGGCGAAATCGCCGTCATCGACGCTCACCGCCATGTGCAGATCCACACGTGGCGCGTCCCGGGCGATCCGTTTCCGCTCGTCCTGTCGCCCAACGGTCGCGCGCTGTTTGTCGCAACCAACGAAGACCAGCTGCTCGCGCTCGCCACGCAGAATGGGCGCATTGTCGCATCGCTGGCGTTGCCGGCGACGTCACATCACCTCGCCATGCATCCCGCCGGAGATCGCCTTTATGTGGCCACACGGGCCGCGGGAGTGGTCCTGGAGGTGGACACGACGAGGTACGCGGTGCTGCGCACTTTCATGCTGGGCGGATGGCCGCAAGGGCTGGTCGTCTCCCCCGATGGGACGACGCTCTACGTCGCGAACGAGCATCATGGTCTCGATGTGATCCGGCTCGGAACCGGCACGCGCGTCGGCCGGGTGGACAGTGAGCGCGGCGCCGTTCCACTCGCCCTCAGTCCCGACCGCCGCTTGCTCTATACGGGTCTCGTGCACGCGGGTCAGGTGGACGTGATCGACCGTTTTTCTTTGACACGGCATCGGGCCTTGGAGACCGGCGGGCGGCCCGGCCAAATCGCGTTCGATGGGGCGGGGAGAGTCATCGTTTCGAACGAAGCGGGATGGGTCGACCTCCTGCCTACTGGAACCGGGCTAGCCGCACTCCGTAACGGCCGAGAAACAGCGCAAGCTCCTCGGTGAGCCGGGAGCCGCGCTCGCTGCGGGTACGGCCATCGAGGTCCAGCCAGTACACGCCGTGCTTCGTCAACTCGGCGCGCGCGTCAGCGGAAAGCGCGGTTTCGGTGAACAGCGTATCCCCGCGCGCGGGGGTGATGCCGTCCACTCGGGAGCCGCCGCGCAACCACAGCAGGCGCCACGTCTTCCGGCCGTAGCGATACAGCCGGACTGACGCCTGATCTTCGACGCTCACGCCACCGTGCTTCAGGAAGCGATCGAATTCGGCCATCATCGTCGCCACCAGCGCGGCGCGCTCGTCCCGGCTCAGCCGCTTCGGAAAATCGGGCGCGGACCGGATCACTTTCGCCGGATTCCCGACCGCGAGGCTGTTCGCAGGAATATTCCCCGAGACGAGTGAATTGGCGCCGATCACGGTGCCGTCACCGATCGTGCTGCCGGGCATGATGAACACGCGCCACGGCAACCACACGCTGTTGCCGAGGGTGACGGGCTCGTAGGTCACCGGGTATCCATCGAGCTGATTCAGCCAGGCGCCATGGGTGAAGATCAGGCAGTGCCCGCCGATGCCGGTGTCGTCGCCGATCACCACCGGCTTCGTGGGATTGATGTTCGTGAGCTGCAGGATGATGGTTCGGCTTCCCAGCACGAACTTCGATTCGGGGAGCTGCGGGCCACCGACGTACACCTGCTCGCGAATCTTCGCGTCTTCGCCGATCTCGATCACGTTGCACGACAGGTAGCTGAACGTGCCCACGCTCGAGTGGCGGCCGATCCGGATCGTTTCGCCCTGTACGACCGCGAGGAATCCGATCTCGACGTGGTCGCCCAGCTCCACGTGCTTGCCGATGACGACGCCGCCGAAACTGATGCGCACACCTCGCCCGATGCGGTAGCCGAGGAACACGCGATAGGCCAGGACTTTCAGCGGGCTCGGAAGCCAGCCGAAGAGGACGAGATGCCGCCAGGGGATGCGCGTTTTGGGGAGGAGTGTTTCCGGCATTGGGGTCGTAATGTACGTTTCGTGGCCCTGTGATCAAACTCCCCGACGCCAGCGACCAGTCCCGAGCCGAGCGCTTCGCGCTGGATGTGCTCGTGGACCTTGCGCGGCTTGTGCCCGCCGGGCCGGCGCTTGACGTCGTGCGCGTCGAGTTGAGTGAGCAGGCGCCGCGCGCTTTGCGGGGCTGGATGGCGGCGGGGTGGGGGATCGACGTCGCCGACGGCGTCGTCCGCGTGCCGCGTGCCGTGCTGCAACTCGTGATCGAAGTCGCCGGCGCGGCATCGGAACAGCGGGCCCGCGACCGGGACGGCTATGACCGCGTCCCTTCTTCGGCAAACCCACTGGTGCGTGAGGGGCTCGAACGCGAGCCGGCGATTCATCGCGCCGCCCTCGCCTTGCAAGCGGCGGCTCGCAAGGCGGCGGGGCGGCGGGCATTCCGAACGATCGCTCCATGGCCGGAGGGACACCGCTGGGCCGCAGCGTTTACACACGATCTGGATGTCGTTTCCTGGTGGCCCGCGTTCACACTGCTTCGCATGATGGAGCTGACCCGGAAGGGCGCCCTTGCTCAGATGGGGCGCGTGGCGGCCGCGGCCCTAAGGAGCGTGGGATTCGATCCCGTAACCCGCGGCGTCACCGGCGTGCTCGACTACGAAGCGAGTGCGCGCATCCGGTCCACGTGGTTCATCCTGTGTGGAACGCCGACGCTGCAAACGATGCGCGCCGGCGACCTCACCTACCGACCCGAGTCGTCCAAGGCGCGCGGGATCCTTGCTCAGGTTCGCTCGGCCGGCCATGAGATTGGGTTGCACGGCAGCTTCGAGACACTCGACAATAGCGAGGCGTTCAACGCGCAGCGGCTGCGGCTGGTAGAAATCGCCGGCTCACCCGTCCACGGAATTCGGCAGCACTACGTTCGCATCCACCCGGGCGTCACCGAGCACGCCATGGCGGAGGCCGGCTTCAGTTACGACACGACGTTCGGCTTTCCCGATCGGAACGGCTTCCGGCTCGGCGTCGCCGACGTGGTGCCGAGGTGGGATGCCGCTGGCAACCATCCGATCGCCATCGACGAAGTCCCGTTCACCTGGATGGATCGCGCGCTGAGCAAGTATCGCGGCGTCGAGAGTCCCCCCGCCTGGTCAGCCGACGCGCTGGAGCTCGCGGCAACCGCTCGTGCCGTCGGAGGATTGTGGGTGGGGTTGTGGCATCCCAATCTCACGCCAGCCTTGGGCTTCCCCGACGCGCCCCCCGCCTATGGGGCAACACTTGCCGGCGTGCTCGCCGAGTCACCCTTTGTGGCCCCGCTCGACACGATCGTGCAGTGGTGTCGGGCGCGCCGCGCCGTGCGGGCAACGGGAATCACGCCGGACGGGAAAATCGAGGCGTCGGCTGGGGCGAAGGTCCCGTTTCAGCTACGGCTGGAAGACGCCGACGGTACAGCGGCCGAAGCCACGCGATAGACAGCGTCCCACTTCGTGGTGATCACGTCCCAGTTGAAGCGGGTACGCAGCCGGTCGCGTCCCGCTTCAGCGAGCCGCCGTGCGAGTGCCGGATCCCCCGCGACGCGCTCGATCGCGTCGGCGAGTGCCTGCGGATCCGCCGGCGGCACCAGCAGGCCGGACACGCCGTCTTCGATGATGTCGGGAATTCCTCCCACACGACTCGCGATGACCGGCATGCAGTAGCTCATCGCGTCGAGCAGCGCGACGCCGAGTCCCTCGGTGTCGCCGCGCGCGTCGATGATCGACGGCAGGACCAGGACGTCGGACGTGAGAAAGGCCAGGTGCAGCTCGGTGTCCGGCACTTTGTTGCGGAAGTCGACGGCGATGTTGCGCTCGCGGGCGAGTGCCGCGAGCCGCTCGCGCTCCGGGCCGATGCCGATCGCGACGATGCGTGCCGGCACGCGGTCTCGCAACCGCGCGGCCGCATCGATCAAGTACGCGAGGCCCTTGAGCTCAACCAGCCGGCCGACGAACAGAATCGTCACTGGCCGGCCGTCTCCCGACGCGAGGGCACGGGGGGCTGCATCGCCCCTGCCCGGAAACGACGTCGTGTAGGGGATGACGTCGACGGGGACGTCGACGAGCTCGCGGATCTCGCGCGCGGTTTCGGAGGAAATCGCCACCACGCGATCGGCCCAACGACACGCCCAGCGCAGAAATCCCTTGAGGAAGGGCAGGGAACGCTTTACCCACCGCAATTCGATGCCGTAGAAGGTCAGCACGACAGCGGCCCGACGCGGCCGGCGTGCCGCCCATCCCCAGAGCGCCAGCGGGACCGGCCAATGCACGTGGACGACGTCGTAGCGCTCGCGGCGGCACAGCCGCCATGCGGCGATCATCCCGAAGATCACGAACGGCGCGGGCATCAGGCGGTAGAGCAGCGAACGCCGCATCCGGTCGGCGGCCGACTCGTCATGCGTCAGCGCCTCCCACCGCGCAAAGAAGTAGCGGAAGCGGTGCACCGGGATCCCGGCGAACTCGTGATCCGCCGAGCCGTGATAGGAGGGCGCGAAAACCTGCGCATCGTGACCGGCGGCGCGCTGGCGTTTGATCAACTCCACCAGCCACGGCGCGATGATGTCGCGCTCATCGCGGGGAAACGCCGTCACCAAATGCAGGATGCGCATGGCCTCGAAGATAAGTAAGTTTCGCGTTCGTTTGCGCGCACCACAGAGTTAGGAGCTTCACGAATGGCGAAACGCATAGCCCCGGGCTCGCCCGAGCTGGCCGCGTTCTATAGCGACCGCACCGGATGGCGGAACTG
Source organism: Gemmatimonadota bacterium (assembly GCA_003221985.1). Next base: position 14,190 of record QHUQ01000125.1, read on the forward strand.
GGGTGAGGAAAGCATCCGCTATCGGCTCGCCCAAAAGCTCGCGCAAACGCAACCCGGGCACGCCGTCCTCGACATTGGCGGGCGCGAAGGCGACATCCGCAAGTTCCTGCCGCCGGGGATCACGTATCAGGGGCTGGACATCGCACCCGAGTTCGCGGGTCCCGATGTGCTCATCCACGACATCACCAAGGGCCTGCCGTTTCCCGACGCGTCGTTCGACCGCGTCTTCATGATCGAGGTGCTGGAACACACGCCCACCGCTTTCCAGACGGCGGGGGAAGTGTATCGGGTGCTCCGGCCGGGCGGCGTTTGGGTCGTCTCGGTACCGAATCCCTACCACTTCAAAGAGATCATCTGGAATCTGTTGGGCGTCGCCGACAAATGGGGCCACGTCTACAGCTGGACCAAGCAGACGATGACCCGGCTGGGCGAGATGAACGGCTTCCGGCGTGCTGACTACGCGGGGACCTACATCTATCCACCGATTCCCGCGCCCTGGTGGCTGTTGGGGCGGTCCATCGCCTACAAGTTCGTGAAGGATTGAGAGCCGGTTGGCTGCGGGCGGCCAAAATTGCCGCCACGATCGTTGTGCTGGCCCTGATCGGGCGCTCGATCACCCGCAACTGGGCCGCATTTCAATCGGTGCATGTCACCCTCGACATCCGGATCGGATGGCTGGTGGCCTCAGTCGCAACCGTATTCATCACCTACGGCATTCAGATCGAGTCGTGGCGCCGCATGCTGCGGGGATGGAGCCAGCAAATTCCCTACACGAGTGCCGCCCGGGCGTGGGCGCTTTCCAATCTCGGCCGGTACATCCCCGGCAAGGTGTGGAGCGTCGCGGGGCTCGTGGTGCTCGCGGAGCGCGCCGGTGTGCGCCGCAGCGCCGCCGCCATCTCGGCGTTCGCGATGCAGGCCGTCGTGCTGGGAACGGGCGTCGTGCTCATCGCGCTCGCCACGCCGCACGCCGCCTCCCCGGTGTTGCTGGGAGGAGCGGTGCTGGTGGCGCTCGTCCTGATCGGCGTATTGGCCTGGCCGCGGACCGCGCTCTGGCTTGGCAAGCTTGCCGATTCGACGACCCCGCTGCCACCGTTGCCGGCATCGGCGATCATCCTCTCGAGCGGTCTGATGCTCATCAGCTGGGCCACGTTCGGGGTCGCATTTTGGATGCTCGTCCGAAGCCTCATGTCCACCGCGATCGTGCCGCTGCCGCCCGCGATGGGTATGTTCGCGCTCGGATATGTCATGGGGCTCGTCGCCGTCATCGCCCCCGGCGGCATCGGCGTGAGGGACCTCGCACTGGTCGGATTTCTCACGCCGTTGCTCGGCAGCGGGGGAGCGGTGGCCGTGAGTCTTGCGTCGCGCGTCCAGCTGACACTGACCGAAACGGGCGCGGCAGGCATTGCGCTCCTCCTTAAAGGCCCAGCTCCCGTAGGCAAGGAGAATCTCGCTGAATAAACAGACGCAGCAGGCGCAGCAGACGCAGCAGGTAACCGCGTACGAGCCGAAGCGTCCGACGCGGTACGCTGCCGGATTCATGGTGCTGTTCGTGGCGGTGCTCGCGTTTCCGATGCTGCGCGGCCAATGGTTGGCGGCCCCGATGAGCGACCAGTACGCCAGTGCCTACGCGGTGCACGAGTGGCAAGCGGAAGAGTGGCGCGCGACGGGACAGCTGCCGCTGTGGAATCCGATGATCATGGACGGGCTGCCGTACATCGCACCCGTGACGCACGGCGACGTGCTCTATCCGACGTCGTTCCTGCGGTGGTTCCTGTCGGCCGATAAGGTCACCAACCTCGGATTCGTCCTTCACTACATACTCGCCGGCTTGTTCACGTTTCTTTTTTTGCGACGCCTCAAGGTTTCCTGGGTCGGTTCCGCAGTCGGAGGGCTCGCGTACCAGCTGTCCGGAATCATCATTTCGTACGCGCGTCCCGGTCACGATGGGAAGCTGTTTGTCTCGACGATGCTCCCGCTGGCGTGTCTGGCGCTACTCGCAGCGCTGCGCGATCGACGCGCATGGGGCTATCCGCTCCTCGCCGTGGCCGTGGCGCTCTGTCTCCTGAGTCCGCACGTGCAGACGACGTACTATCTGCTCATCGCGACAGGCCTGTGGGCGCTGTATCTGACGTTCGGTGAACCGACGACCGAGCCCGTCCGCCCACGGCTGATGCGTCTGGGAATCGTGCTTGCCGCGGTCATTGCGGGCTTCGGCATCGCGGCGCCGCAGATTCTCCCGTTCCTCGAGTACATCCCACATTCGCCACGCGCCGTCGCGTATTCGGGCGCGTTCGAGAGCGCGGCGTCGTACGGCGTGCCCTGGGACCACGTGCCGGGATTCTTCCTCGCCGGATTTGTGGGCGAATCGAACACCTACTGGGGCTCGAATCCGCTCAAGCTCCACTCGGAGTACCTCGGCCTACCGGTGCTCGCGCTCGCGATCCTCGGCCTTGGGGGAAATCCGGACCGGCGGCGGCTGATTTGGTGGTTGGGCGGCATTGGCATCCTGTTCTTGCTCATCGCCCTCGGCAACGCGACGCCGTTCTACAAGCTGTGGTGGAGCGTCATGCCGTACGTGCGCAAGACGCGCGCACCCGGCATGGTCTTCTTTGTCGTCGCGTTCTGCACGGCCGCGCTCGCGGCGTTCGGGAGCACACGGCTCGAGCGCAAAGAGGGGGCGACGCACGTGCGCGCCTGGCTCGTTACGGCCGGCATCATGGCGTTGCTCGGGCTCGCAGGGGTTTTTGGTCATCTCGCCGAGACGTTCGCGTCGCCGGAACATGTCCCGCTCGCACAGGCGTTGAGCTCCTCGATTCGCGTGTCGGCGTTTATCGGAGCCGTTGCCCTGTTTGCCGTCGCGCTGCTGGCGTTCGGCTACCTGCGGGGCAGTGTGCCGGCCCTCACGTTCGCTCTCGGGCTGCCGCTGCTCGTGGGCGCAGATCTCTGGCGCGACGGGCGGCGCTTCTGGCTGTACTCCGGTCCGCCGAACGAAACGCTGTATCGTCCGGACGCGATCGTGACGCGCCTGCGCGCGGAACCGAAACCGTTTCGCGTCCTGGATTTCAATGTGTATCCGGAGAATGCCTTGATGGCGCACGGCATCCCGCAGGTCCTGGGATACCAGGGGAACGAGCTCCGCTATTTCGACGAGCTGATCGGCGGCCGCCCCGGCACACAGAATGGCGCGCGCTTTCTCCTCACGTCGACCAAACTGTGGGACCTGCTCGCCGTTCGGTTCGTCCTCCTCTCCGATACGGTGCGGATTCCGGGTTACCATAGGACACTCGGCCCCGTCGAGACCGCACCCGGAAGCCGTGGCTACCTCTACGAAGCCGACACCGCGCCGCCCTACGCACGCGTCGTTCCCGCGGCCGTAAAAGTCGGGGCCGATTCGCTGGTTCCTCCGACGCTCGCCGATCCGCGGATGCCCGGATATGACCGGGTTGTCCTGCTTCCAACTGCGGCTCCGATCAATCCGCCGCCGCTGAGCGGTTTGCCGCCTGCGTCCGCGTCGCGCGCGCGGGTAACCGCGTGGGATGCGGGGAAGATGACCATCGAGCTCGAGCCGGCACCACGTGACCCGAGCTACGTGCTCATCGCGGAAAACTGGTATCTCGACTGGCGGGTCAGCATCGATGACCACCCGGGACAGGTCCTGCGTGGTGACCACGCGCTCCTGACGATCCCGGTGGGACCGGGTGCCAAGAAGCTCGAGCTGAGCTATTACTCGCGCTCGTTCGCGCGAGGGAAGGTCATCGGGCTCTTCACGCTGCTCCTCGTCATAGCGGCGTTCGTCGTCCCGCCTGTATTGGAACGGAGACGCCGGCGTGGCTGAGCGCGCGCTCGTCGTCATTCCGACCTACAACGAGGCGACGAACCTCCCGCAGATTGTGCCGCAGGTGCTGGGGCAGGATCCGCGGCTCGAGGTGCTCGTCGTCGATGACGCGTCGCCCGACGGCACGGGACGGATCGCCGACGACATGGCGCGCGCCAATCCGCGCCTTCATGTGTTACATCGCGAGGGGAAGATGGGGCTGGGGACAGCCTACATCACTGGGTTCAAGTGGGCGCTGGAGCGGGGGTACGATTACGTGTTCGAGATGGACGCCGACTTCCAGCACGATCCCGCACACCTCAAGGAGTTTCTCACGGCCATTCAGGATGCCGACGTCGTGCTGGGCTCGCGTTACCTGGACGGAAAGGTGACCATCGTCAATTGGCCGATGAGCCGCCTCATGCTATCGTACTGCGCCAACATCTACGCCCGCTGGTTCACAGGTCTCAGGATCTGGGACCTGACGGGAGGGTTCAAGTGCTTTCGCAGGCGAGTGCTCGAGGCGATCGATCTCTCGCAGGTCGGATCCAACGGCTACGCCTTTCAAATCGAGATGAGTGTGCGCGCATGGCGAAAAGGGTTCAAGCTCCGGGAGATCCCGATCGTGTTCGTCGACCGGACCGAGGGGCAGAGCAAGATGAACAAGGCCATCGTCCGCGAGGCGGTATGGAAGGTGCCGCGCCTGCGGCTCATGGCCTGGTTCGGCCGCATCTAGTCGGCCTTCCGATCTATAAGATGACGGGATCGGGCAACGATTTCGTCATGCTGGACGCGCGCGTGTCCGCGCCGGCCGACTGGACGCCCGAGGACATGCAGATCGTGTGCGCGCGCGGCACGGGGATCGGGGCGGACGGCATCGTCTTCGTGGGACCGGGCTCGAAGCCCGGTGCAGCGCGCATGATTTACTACAATTCCGACGGATCTCACGCCAACATGTGCGGCAACGCCGCGCTCTGTAGCACGACGCTCGCCGTGCATCTGGGGGTGGGCGCGGCCGACGGTCTGGACCTCGAGACCGACGCCGGCACCTACCGCAGCCGAGCCGTGGAGCCGGGTCGTGCGGAGCTGCATCTGGCGCCTGTCGACGCACCGGCAGCCGTTCCAGGCCTCAAGCTCGCCGCAGAAGAACAGCAGGCCGCGTTGGCACGTGTCGGCGTACCACACCTGGTGGTCGTCGTAGCCAACGTGGATCGGGTCCCGCTCATGGAACGGGGACGCGCGTTACGGTTCGATCCGGCGCTCGGACCCGAAGGCGCCAATGTCAACTTCATTTCGCAAGATCCAAGGGGTGGCATCTGGCGGATGCGGACCTACGAGCGCGGCGTGGAGGGCGAAACGCTGGCCTGCGGGACGGGGGCTGTCGGTGCCGGCTGCGCCGTCCACGAGTGGGGCCTCGCGCGCTTGCCGGTCAGCATCCGGAGCCGCAGTGGGCTGACACTCGGCGTACGCGCGACAAAAGCCCAGGACGGGCGTTATGACGAGGTGTGGCTTGCTGGAGAGGGGAGAATGGTCTTCAGAGGTGTGATTACGTGACCAGCTTGTCCACATTCAAACACATCTCAACTTAACATAACATCTATTATACGAACCTAGCTGCTACGAAACTGTACCCTTCGTAAGCTCGGCCATCCGCACCTTCGCCTCCGTCACTGTCGCCTCTTTCGGGAAATCCTTCACGATGCGCCGATAGGCCGCCAACGCCCTAGACGTGTCTGCAGCGATCGTCCAGGCGCGACCGGCATCGGAGAGCATCTGGGCCTTCAGGAAGTCCAGGCGGGCCGCTGCAGACCCGTTTTCATAGGCCTCTCCCGCTTCCCGCGGGCGCCCCATGTTCTCGTAGGCGGCCCCCAGCAGGCCGTAGGCCTGCGCCCGGAAGGCTTTGGCGGCGCCCGGCGCGTAGTCCTTGAGGACCTGCACAGCCTGCTGCGGCTGCCCCTGCAGCAGCCGCACGTTGGCCAGCAACAACCGCCCTTCCTCGGCCGCATTCGTGCCCGAGTAGTTCTCCACGACGCGAGCCAGCTCGCTCGCGGCCAGCGGCATGTTCTGGTTCTCGAACGCGAACCGGGCGCTCTGCAGCTCGCGACTGGCGATGTCCTCCGAGCGACGCTTGGTCGATAGCTGCCACACGAACAGCACCGCGCCGATGACGAGGATCGTGCCGATCCACGACGTCAGCTGCCTGTGTGCCTTGATCCACGCCAGGGCTCGATCCGAGAACGGCGGCCGCTGCGGTTTGACCGGCCCCGCTCCCGTCGTGCCCGTCGTGCTACCCGTGCGCGTTGCCGTCTGCGTTGCCATCGTGCTCCTTCGGAGAATGTCGTTCGCAGATGCCCCTGGGGTGACTCGAACACCCGGCCAACGGTTTAGGAAACCGCTGCTCTATCCACCTGAGCTACAGGGGCAGGTCCGGGGGCGTAAGCGCAGAAATGTACGCGAGTTAGGCGTAGTGCAGCAAGGCCTCGACGCGTCTTCCCTGCAGTCGTTGGCGGCCCTTGAGGAAGTCGAGCTCGTTCAGAAAACTGAATCCCGCGACGCCGGCCCCGGTCCCGCCGACAAGCTGCGCAGCGGCGTTGGCTGTCCCACCGGTGGCCAGCACGTCATCGACGATCAGCACGCGATCTCCCGGCTGCACGGCGTCGTGATGCATTTCCAGGGCATCGCTGCCGTATTCGAGCGCATACTCCACCCGCTGCGTGGCCGCGGGCAGCTTCCCCGGCTTGCGGATCGGCACCAACCCTGCCCCGAGCTCGAGCGCGATCGGCGCGCCGAATAAGAACCCGCGGGATTCGATCGAAACGACGCGCGTGATGCGCGCAGCGCGGTACGGATCCGCCATCAGCTTCACCGCTTTTCCGAACAACGCGATGTCGAGCAGCACCGGCGTGACGTCCTTGAAGACTATCCCGCGCTTCGGAAAGTCGGGAACGTCGCGGATTGCGCGCTTCAGCTCGTCCATGAGAGCCTCGATTTATCGGATGTCGAACGATCTGGGGACATCAAGTTCAACTGGAACTTGAAGTCGTTCGACGTCGTCGACCCGTGCGTGCGATGGACCGCGGCGCAGCTGCTGCTCCAACTTCTCAAGTACCGCTTCAGGTCCTTCAGAAACTACTTCAACCGATCCGTCCGGGAGGTTGCGCGCGAACCCTCCCAACTGCAATCGCTCGGCCTCACGCATGACAAACCACCTGAACCCCACCCCTTGAACGCGGCCGCGGATAATCCAGCGTTGGCGGCTCAAATTGGCTGACGCCGCTGCCGGCGCCGGCGCAGCACGTACACAAGGACGGTGACGAGCGTGAGCGGAATCAGGATGAGCAGCGCGCGCGTGACGTAGCGATGGATCTCCTCGTTCCGTAGCACACCCTCATGCTGGCCCAGGAAGTACCCGATCCACGTCAAGATCGCGCACCAGACGGTGGCGCCAACGGCCGTGTACAGGATGAACTTCGGCAGCGCCATGCGGTGCAGCCCGGCGGGGATCGAAATGAGGTGGCGGATCACGGGAAAGAGGCGGCCGATCAGCGTACTGATCTCGCCATGCTCGGCGAAAAAGCGCTCCGAGCGCTGAAGGTTCTTCTCACTCAGCAGGACGTACTTGCCGTAGCGCTGGATGAGCGGCCGGCCGATCAATTGAGCCCCGTAATAGTTGGCAAGCGCACCGATGACACTGCCCAACACGCCGCAGAGCAGCGCCACCGGAAAGCTCATCTGCCCTTTGGCCGCCCAGTAGCCCGCCGGGGGCATCACCAGCTCGCTGGGTACCGGCAAGATCGACGACTCCATCGCCATGAGCGCGATGATCCCGGGATATCCCAGCTGGAGCAACGTCTGCAGCAGCCAGTCGATGAACCGCTCAAGCATCGAAGCCGTGCTCGCCGACCAGGGGAACGAAGCGCGCCTCACCGATCGGTGTCGATCGGATCCCCTCGGCGGTACGGCGCACGAGGGTGAGCGTTTGGGCTCCCTTTGCTCCCAGAGGGATGATGATGCAGCCTCCCGGCGTGAGCTGCTCGACCAGCGGCGGTGGAATCTCCGGCCCTCCCGCCGCGACCAGAATCGCGTGGTAGGGCGCATAGGCGCTCCATCCCAACGTTCCGTCGCCGACCAGCACCGAGACGTTGCCGACGCCCGCGGCACGCAGTGCTGCCTGCGCGGCTTCTGCCAGCGGGCGCACGCGCTCGATGGTGAAGACCTGTTCGGCTAACGCTGCGAGCAGCGCCGTCTGGTACCCGGACCCGGTGCCGATTTCGAGGACGCGCTCCTTCCCCTTGAGCTTGAGCGTCTCGAGGTAGCGGGCCTGGGTGAAGGGTTGTGAGATCGTCTGGCCGTTGCCGATGGGGAGCGCGGCATCCTCGTAGGCCCGATGCCGCACCGCTTCGGGCACGAACAGATGACGTGGCGTCGCCGCAAAGGCACGCAGCACGGCGAGGTCGCGAATGCCCTGTGTGCGCAGCTGTTCGACCAGGCGTGCGCGGTAGCCGCCGTAGGTGTCGCGGCTACCCGTCACTTCCCCAAATCCCATTTCCGTACGACTTCAAGCAGTTTGTAATTCGTCAGGTCCACGTGCAGTGGGGTGACCGAGATGAACCCGTCCTTGACCGCCTGAAAATCGGAGTCGGCGCCGCCGGACCAGGTGACTCGCCCTCCCCCGATCCAGTGCACCTCGCGACCCCACGGGTCTTTCATGGTGGCGATCTCTTCGTGGAAGACGCGGCTGCCGAGGTTAGTCACTTTCACCCCTTTGACCTGATCGGCTGGAATCGGCGGCAGATTGATGTTCAGCAGCGTTTCGCCCGGGAAATTTTCGACGCGGACGATGCGCTGAATGAGCCGCTCGAGCCCTTTGCGATGACTTTCCAGGTGCTCGAGGTCGAAACTGCCGTAGGAGATGGCGATGCTGGGGACACCCGCCGCCAGGCCTTCCATCGCCGCGGAGACGGTGCCCGAATAGAGCACGTCCTCGCCCATGTTCGGCCCGTGGTTCACGCAGGAAAACACCCAGTTCGGCCCATCCGGCATCAGGGCGCCCAACGCGAGCAGCACGCAATCGGTCGGCGTGCCATCCACCTGGAAGGCGCCATCGGACCGGCGGTGCGCCCGCAGCGGCCGGTGCAGCGTCAATGAGTGCGATGTGCCGCTTTGCTCCCGATCGGGCGCCACAACAGTGACCTACGGAAATGGCTGCGGGCGACCGCGCCGTAGAGGGTCGGGACGTCGACCGAGGCGACGCGATACCCGGCCCGGAGCGCATCGAGCAGGAAGTTGGCCTCGAACTCGTAGCGATCGCCCACCGGTTGCACGCGCTCGGCGAGCTCACGCGTGAAGGCGCGGAATCCCGTCTGCGCATCACGGACCTGCTGCCCGCCGATGCGCGATGCGAGACTCGCGGACAGCCAGTTGGTGAAACGACGAGAGAGCGGCATCGCGCGGTTGCGTTGGCGCGCGCCGAGCACGAGAGCAGCTCTCCCTTCTGCGATGGGACTCAACAGACGTGGAATCTCCTCCGGTGGGTGCTGTCCATCGGCATCGATCGTCACGATGATCGATGCACCGAGGGCACACGCCTTTGCGATTCCTGTTCGCAGGGCATTCCCTTTACCACGATTACGCGGATGCATGACGAGCGTAGCACCCGTCCCCCTTCCCTCTTCCCACGTCCCATCGCGAGATCCATCATCGACAACAATGATCTCGGCCGCAGGGACGGCCGATCTCGTGCGCGTGACGACGTCCCCAATCGTAGCAGCGGCCTGGAATGCGGGGATGACGACGCCGACCCGCATATCAGCTCCCTTCGAGGATGCCGAGCACCGACTTGAGCTCGGCGCGGAGCTCCTTGACCGTTTCGGTAGCGAGCGCACGCCGCGCTTCGGGCTTGAGCTCACCCGAGCGCCGGTACTGCTCGATTTTTTGCCGCGCCCCTTCGATCGTGTACTTCTCCGTGTACAACAGATGCTTCACGAGCATGATCAGCTCGATCTCGCGCCGTTGGTACACGCGGTTCCCCGAGCGGTTTTTGGCGGGATTCAGGAAGCGGAACTGACTCTCCCAGTAACGCAATACGTGTGGCTTGAGATCGGTGAGCTGACAGACCTCGCCGATCGAGAAGAACTCCTGCACGGGCTGCGCAGGGGTGGGGGTGCTGCTCATAGGCTTTCCGCTTTCAGCTCGCGCTCCATGAGGTCGCTGATGGCTTGCTTGGGCGACTTGTTCTTGAACAACACATTGGCGACTTCGCGCGAGATCGGCAGCTCGATGCCGTGACGCTCTCCCAGCGCGACCGCGGTGCGGGCGGTATTGACCCCTTCCACAACGGCCTGCGTTTTCGCAAGCGCCTGCGCGACCGATTGCCCCTGCCCGAGCGCGACGCCGAGCCCGCGATTCCGTGACAGCGCCCCCGTGGCCGTGAGGATCAGGTCGCCGAGGCCGGCCAGGCCGGAGAACGTCATTGCTTGCGCCCCGAGTGCCACACCGAGCCGCGTGATTTCGGCGAGGCCGCGCGTGATCAATGCGGCGCGCGTGTTGAACCCGAGTCCGAGGCCCTCGAGGATGCCCGCGGCGAGGGCGATGACGTTCTTGAGGGCCCCACCCAATTCCACACCGATCACGTCGGTGTGCGAATACACGCGGAAGTGCGGCGTCGAGAACAGACGCTGCGCCCGCTCGGCGACCGCGTGATCCGTTGCCGCGGCGACGACCGCCGTCGGCTGGCGCTGATAGACCTCGAGTGCGAACGAAGGGCCCGACAGCACCGAGATCGGCGTGCCGGTGGGGAGCACCTCCACCAACACCGCGGATGGCCGTTCCAGCTTGTCAGGATCGAGCCCCTTGGACGCGCTGACGATCAGAGGCGGCCGGGTGATCGACCGAGCCACCTGCGTCATGACCGGCCGCACGGCGTGTGAGGGCGCCGCCGACACGATGACCTCCGCGTCCCGCACCACAGCTGCGATCTCGCGCGCGGCGGCGAGTGTGGGGGCCAGCGGCGCTCCCGGCAGAAACATCTCGTTCATGTGCCGCTGATTGACGCTCTCGACAACCTCGGGCTCGCGGGCCCAAAGGGTCACCTGCTCCCCTTTGCGCGCGAGCAGGTCCGCGAGTGCGGTGCCCCACGCGCCGCCCCCAATCACGGCGACTCTCATCCGCTCGCCGCCTTCCTGGTCCGAAATCGGTTCTCCGTACCCGCTAGCAGCCGCCCGATGTTGCGGCGATGCGCGAAGACAATCAACGCGACGAGCCCCACGGCCGCCCAGAATGCGTACGGATCGCTCGGCTGGAGCAGCGCCACCCAGAGCGGCACGCTCGCGACGGCGATGATCGAGCTCAACGACACGTAGCCCGTCAGCCAGAGACACACGACCCACACTGGAATGGCGATCAGCACGGCGACGGGCGCGAGGGCGAGGAACATGCCGGCCGCCGTGGCGACGCCTTTGCCGCCCTTGAAGCTCACGTACGGCGAGAACATGTGACCGAGCACGGCCGCGCCCCCCACGGCTACAGGCAACCAAGCATAGGGGGAAGCTGGAGCGAGTAGCACCGGCACAGTTCCCTTGGCGATGTCGAACAGCGCAACGGGAATGGCGTACTTCCAACCGAGGATCCGGTAGACGTTCGTAGCGCCGAGGTTCTTCGAACCGTGCTCGCGCAGGTCGATGCCCCGCCCCAGCTTGCCGGCGATGTAGCTCGTGGGCGTGGCGCCCAGCAGATACGCCGCCAGAATGCCGAGGATGGCGTTCAGCGCCGGCCTCGTTTGCGCCGGAACTTGATCGTCAGCGGCGCGCCCGTGAACTCCCACGCCTCCCGAAAACCGTTGTGCAGGTAGCGTGTGTAGGACTCGGGGATCGCCTCGGGCCGGTTGGCGATGACGGCAAACCGCGGCGGAGCGGTGCCCACCTGCGTCGCGTAGAAGAGCCGGACCGACTCACCCACGGGCTGCGGCGGCTGCTGCCGCGCGAGCAGCCCCTCCAGCACGCGGTTCACTTCGGCGGTTGGGACGCGCTTCTGGCGCTCCTCGGCCACTTTGAGGATCCCATCGAACAACTTGGGGACGCGCTGGCCTGTCTTAGCGGACACGTAGTAGAACGGAATGAACTCGAGGAACGGCGCGCGCGCCTTGATATCCCGCTCGCCGTCTCTGGCCGTATTGGTCTCTTTCTCGTCGATCAGGTCCCATTTGTTTACCGCGATCATTACTCCTGCACCGCGATCCCACGCGTCATTGGCGATCTTCAGGTCCTGCGCGTGCATGCCGTCCTTCGCGTCGACGACGAGCAAGCACACATCGGCGCGCTCCATCGCGCGACTCGTGCGCAGCGTGGAGTAGAACTCGAGGTCTTCCTTCTCCTTGCTGCGCTTGCGCAGGCCGGCCGTGTCGATGAAAACGAGATTGTGCCCTTCGTAGACGAACGGCGTGTCGATCGCATCGCGCGTCGTACCGGGCTCGGGGGCCACCACATGCCGGTCCTGGCCCAGCAGCCGGTTCACGATGCTCGACTTGCCCACGTTGGGCCGCCCTACCACGGCCACCCGGATGGTTCCTTCGTCCTCTTCGCTCTCCCCTCCCCCGGGCAACAGCGACACGAGCTTGTCCAGCAGGTCGCCGCTGTTCTTCCCCACCGCAGCCGAGACCGGAAACGGGTCGCCCAGGCCAAGCTCGTAAAACGAGAGCTGCCGCGTCTCATCGGGCAGCTGGTCGGCCTTGTTCACGACGAGGAGCACCGGGCGCTTGGCGTGGCGGAGATACTGCGCGATCTCGAGATCTATGGGGTGGACGCCCGCCTCGATGTCGACCAGAAACACGAGCACGTCGCTTTCGGCGATTGCCTGCTCCACCTGGCTGCGGATGGCGCGGTTCAAAGGATCGGTGGCGCCGGGGACCATGCCGCCCGTATCCACCAGCCAGAAGCGCCGCCCGTTCCATTCCGCTGGCGCAAAGTGGCGGTCGCGGGTCACGCCGGGCTCCGCATCGACGATCGCGAGGCGCCGGCCGATGATGCGGTTGAAGAGCGTCGACTTGCCGACGTTGGGGCGCCCGATGATCGCGACTGTGGGGATCTTCATGCCGGTACCTCTTCCCCCACCAAACCATCGGCAAAGTCATACGACAGCCGCACAGGCATCGGCAGCTGGGCGGCGAGGTCGTGAGCCTCCAGGTCGTCCATGAACAGCAGGTCGTCATTGACGGCCTCGGCGGGCAGCAGCGCGAAATCGAGGTCACTGCGGTTTTGCAGCGCCGCGAGCACCACCTTCCCGGGAAGCAGGCCGGCCGTCGTCACCGATGGCCCGAACAGGGTGTTCTCGAGCACCAGAATCTCGTAGTGCGCGCCGGTAATCCGCGTAAGATCGGCCACGATCTGCGGGATCAGTGGCCCCATCGCGGTACCAGTCACGATGCCGATGCGTTTGTCGCGCCAGCGCTCCGCCTCCAGAACGGGACGGGCAGCCTGAATCCTAGTCTGCAGATAGCGCACGGCGCCGACGCCGTTCTCGCGCTGCTCGAAGTCGCCATACCATTCGGCCGGGGGCAGCGGCATGTCGGCCTGGAGATAGAGATCGTCGGCCCCGTAGCACCAGGGCACGCCGCGATCCGCCACGGCCCGCGCCGCGAAGTCGTCCACCGTGGCGAGCGCGGCCCGGCATTCGTCCCGCGCCGGCTGGCGCACGAGCGCGTGCTTGCTGAACTCGGTCAGGGCCACGGGGACGACGGAGACCGAAAGGACGCAGGGGCCCAGGCCATAGAGATCGCTCAGCGTGCGCGCCAGCTGCCGCCCGTCGTTGATGCCCGGCACCAACACGACCTGGGTGTGGAACGAGATCCCCCGTTCCCCGAACCAGCGGAGCTGAGAAACCACTTCAGGTGCCTCGGGATTGCGGAGCAGCCAGCGACGGACGACGGGGTCCGTGGCGTGCACCGAGACGTACAGCGGCGACAGCCGGTACTCCACGATGCGGTCCAGATCCCACGACTTGAGGTTGGTCAGCGTGGCGAAGTTGCCGTAGCGGAACGAGAGGCGGTAATCATCATCGCGGATGTACAGCGCCTGCCGCATCCCCTGCGGATTGCCGTCCACGAAACAGAAGTCGCAGTGGTTGGCGCAGCGCCGGATCCGTGGCGGCTCGAGCATGACACCCATGGGCAAGCCCTCGGGGCGCTCGACGTCGTACTCGATCTCTTCTCCCGACGGCAGGCGCGCCCGCAGCACGAACTGCTCGTCCGCGGTCAGAAACTCCCAGTCGAGAAAGTCCTCAAGGCCCTTGCCATTGACCGTGAGCAACTCGGTTCCCGGGATGAGCTGCAGGGCGGCTCCCAACGAATCGGGGGCCACCGTTTGTACGCGAATCACTGCTACCGCCTAGAGGTTCAAGGAGTTTCTGAAGCTAACGGCGCAACTTCAACAGCTAATATCGCTTAGGAGGGACGGTAACGCCAGGCGACGAGCGCCGTTCCGGGAACGTGCAGCTCGATCTCGTGTGAACCTTGAGGAGGTAATGGTGGGACTTCAACCGATTGCGTGACTTGGACATTCCCCAATGCGTCGAGGAATTCGAACTTGAGCCGCTGAACCAGGGATGTGCTGTTGGCGGAATTACTGGCAACCCCCGTCAGGGTGTATCCATTCGAGTCCGCATCGAACGTGCTGATCGAGATCTCCACCTGGAGCCCGCCATCGGCCAGATCCTTGTATTTCTGGGTCGAATCCCGCCGGCCACGCAGGTCCCAGCCGGCCGCCAGGATACGCAGCGTCGTGCGGTTCAGCGGATCGATGGCCGCCAGTCGCTGGGCGACCGGAAGCAGTCGCGCCGAATCCCGCAGCGCCAGGTAGCTATTGCTGAGGTCTACGAGGGCATCGCGGTCGTATGGCAGCTGCGCCAGGCCACGCTCGATCAGTTTCGCCCCCAAAGCGAAAGCATTCGCCCGCAGAGCGCCGCGTCCCGCCTCGAGCAGCGTTCGAGGGTCCGTGCGGCGGCTGGAGGGATAGATGGCCTCGAAGGCCGTGTCCGCCTGTGACAGGCGGCCGCTCTGGTAATACAGGCTTGCCAGGCCGGGGACGGCGTCCGTCGCCTCAGGATAGGCCTTGAGGTACGACTGATACGCGCGAATCACGGGCTCGTACGACGGCTGGGCGGCGGCGCTATCGGCCGGTGCAAGCCGCGCGCCGCGTGCCCGGCGCGAGGCGGACGAAGCTTCGACCCGAGCCAGCACCGCAGAGTCGGCAGCGAGCGCGCGCTGCGTGGAGTCGCGCGTGAAGCGTGTCCGTTGCCAGCGCTGTACGATGGTGTCCGACTGCAGTCGCTGGATATTGAGCCGCACGGCGCTTCCCAGCGCATCCTTCTTTTGCTGGGCGAACGCGGTGTCGTCCCCCGCGGCGGCGGCGGCCTGCGCCAGCCAGGCGGATGCAGAATCGATCTTGTTCTCGGACACATAGATCTGTCCCAGCGCCAGCGCCGCGCGGGGGTGCTTAGAACGGAGTGCGGCGGCCTGCCGCAGCAATGTCTTCGCCGAATCGAGCTTGTTTTCCTGCCAGGTGCGCAGACCGGCCTGCAGCACGTCGCCCCACAGCTGCTCGCGGTACGAGTCGATGTCCTGCTGGCATTGGGGGGCCAGGGCGAGTGCACGCCGGAAGGCGCTGTCGGCGCCGCCCGCGTCTTTCATCTCCACGTAGTAGCGGCCGAGGTAGTACCACGCGGCGGGATTCTTGTCCTGCTGATCTCCGGTGATCGATCGCGTCAGGACGTCCTGTGCCGCTTGCAGCATGCGATCGCGCGTGTTGGGCTTGGTCGCCGCGCTCTGCAGGTCTACGATGGCAGAATTGATGCGGAAATGGCCCGGCTTGATGTCGCAGGGCGGCTGCGGCGGGACCCACGAACGCGCCTGCCCCGCGACGGCAGACGGCACTACAACGAGCACCCCCACCCCGATCCAGACGGCTAGAAGACGGCGCGACGGCATGCGTCAGTTCTAGAGCGGAGCGGCACCCTTGTCAACGGCAGCACCGCCGCTACTATCGGGTTTCGAACCTGTGACGTCCGACAATCACCTGGAGTCTCTCCCTGAATGCGTCTGTCCGCTCTCTTCACCGTACCGCTGATACCAGTCCTCGCAGCTGCCCAGCAGCACCCCCTGCCTCTCCTCCCGCCGCCGTTGCACGTGCAGGTCGACTCGACGCACCACCGCGTCCTGATCACGGGTGGTCCCTACCGCGTGCCCGTGAGCCCGGAAATGCCCGGGATGATGATGGACATGCCCGCTACACCGGTGCAGAAGTTCGCGTTTCCGGTGGATGGCTGGCTCCAGGGATTCCGCCTCGACTTGTTCGACGATCGCGGCCGTGATGCGCATCCCTCGCACCATCGGCGTGCCCATGCGCGCCGGTCAGGAACTGGGCGTGTACGCGACCTGGCACAACGATTCGGGGCCGGATATCCCCGTCGCCTACTGGCGCGTGGCCCTGTATATGGCGCCTCCGAGTCACAGACGACTCGCAGTCCTCCCCGCGTATATGGACGTCAACATCCAGACCAACCCCGAGGAAAACCGCTTCAACGTTCCCCCGGGCCACTTCGAGATCGGCTACGAATTCACCCCACCGCTCTCCGGCCATCTCGTGGTGGTAACAGGTCACCTCCACGACTACGGCGTGCTGGTGAAGCTCGTCGATGCCGCGAGCGGCAGGACGCTCGTGGAGGTCAAGTCGCGGCGCGACTCACTTGGGCATGTGCTCTCGATCCCGCGCAAGCTGCTCGCGATCCGTGGCGAAGGCCTGTACCTCAAGGCCGGGCATCGTTACCGCGTCGTAGGGGTGTTCGACAACCCGACGCGCGACACGTCGTACGGCGCCATGGCGAACATGGTCGGCCTGTTCACCCCGGACCATTACCGGGAGTGGCCCGCGGTCGACCCCGCCGACACCTACTACCGGCGGGACCTGGTCGATCTGCTCGCGAACGGGGCCACGGACTCGGTGATCGTCGGAGGCGGGGCGCCGACTCCGGAGCGGCGGCGCTGACCTGAAGGGAACGTCTAGAGCGGGCGACGGGATTCGAACCCGTGACGTCCAGCTTGGGAAGCTGGCATTCTACCCCTGAATTACGCCCGCGGTCTGGGCGGAATGTGTTTCCACATCCCGCCCCGTGTCAATCGTCACTGCTTGCGATAGCGCCACGCCACGATCCCGAGGCCGCTCGGCTTCAGCTCGAATGCCTGGCTGCCGCCGGGATCGATCGCGCCCACCTGCACCGTGTCGGTGGCGACTACTTGCCCGCCCACGTTCACGAATTCGAAGATCAGCTTGAAAGGCGCGTTTTTCGTCGTTCGCGAGTTCGTGACCGTGCCTTTGACGTCTCGGCCCAGATCCGTCGAATCGAATTGAGCGACCGCCACGTCCGCGACCAGCGTCGAATCGCCCAGCCGCAGGTAATGCAACGTCGAATCGATCTTGCCGTTCTGCTGTTGCGAGAACGCCATGATGCGAATCGACGTCCGGTTCATCGGATCCACCGCCAGCAGCCGCCGCGACATCGCGAGCGCCGTGACCGAATCATGCAGCCCCAGCGCCGTGTTGGCGCGATGGATCAACGCCTCGCGATAGTACGGATTCAGCTTCAGGCTCGCGTCGAGCGCCTGCGCGGCCAGACTGAACGCCTCCCGCGAGCTGCTGATGTACGCTTTCGCTGCGCCGGTGGTGACCGAATCGCAGCGCGCGCGAATACGCGCCGCCGTCAGCGCCGGCCGGCTCGCCCGCGCGGTGCTCCGGCAGCTGCTCCCGGCCGCCGCCGTGTCAGGCTCATCGGGCACGCTTTGCGCGATCTCGGCGCCGGCGCGATACAGTGCGTAGTAGCCCATCGAATCGCCGCGTGCGATGATCTGCTTGTAGATGGCGAACGCGCTGTCCTTGTTGCCACGCTGCATCGCGACGCTGCCCAGTGCCGCCAATACTTCCGAATCGTTCGGATAGAGCGCGAGATACTCGCGATACGTCGCCTCGGCGTCGGCCAACTTCTGCACGCTCTGCTGAATCCGCCCGAGGTTGAACAGCACATCCTTGCGGTCCTGCGCGAACTTGGGGTTCGTCGCCGCGATGTCCGCCGCCTTTCGGAAATAGGAGAGCGCGGAGTCGGTCTGCCCGGTATTGAAGAACAGCGTCGCGATGTACTTGAACCCGGCGGCGCCACGTCGCGATGTCGTCCTTGCAGTCCGGCTTCAGCGCCTCGGCGTGGACGAACGCCGTATCGGCGCCCTGCGCGTCATTCACGAGAATGTAGTAGCGGCCCAGGTAATACCACGCGGCCGGATTCTTCTCCTGACTCCCCGTGGTCAGCGCCTGCGTCAATACGCGCTGCGCGTCGCGCAGATCCTTGGCCTTCTGATCCTCAAACCGCGTGGTGCTCGCGCTTTGCAGGTACAGGAGACCGCTGTTGACGAGATAATGGCCGGGCTTGATGTCGCACCTGGCCGCCGCCCATTTCGGTGACTGCGCCAGCAGCGGCGCAGCAATCAACGTCAATACCGCCACATTCCGAACGGTTCGCACGTTCACTCCTTGGCTTTCGCGATAAGAGCCTCGGCGTCGCGCTCCACCGCGCGCGCCACGTCGATGGGCGGCCGCCCCAAGGCCTTTGCCGCCGCCAACACATCGTCATACTCCGGCTTCACCCGTTTGCTGCCACCATCCAGCACCTTGACGCGGACGGCGACGCCGTCCAGCCGCACCGTCAGCTGATGGCGCGGCAGCGTGGCACGCTCCGCGAGCCAGCGCCGCACACCGGCTGTCGTGCTGTGACGAAACAGCTCCGCCGTCACCGTCTCCGCGAGCGCCTCCGGGGCCATGACCTCGACCCGGAAGCCCTGGCGCCCCTTTTTCATCTGCACCGGCCACGTCTGGACGTCGAGCGCACCCGCGGCAACGAGCGCCTGCCGCAACGGCTCGACGTATTCGGGGCTCATGTCGTCCACATCGGTCGCGAGCAGTACCACTCTGCCCGCCTCAGCGGCCGCCTCCGCAACCATAATCCGCAACGCGTTCGGATAGTCCTTCGGGTCGCGCTGACCCGCTCCCCAGCCGCTGCCGACCATGCGCCACCGCTCGGGAGGCGCACCGGCGGACAAGACGCGCAACAGGGTCGCGCCGGTAGGCGTCGTGGCTTCGCCGTCCACCGGACCGTCGCCCCCCCCCGCGATCTCGAACCCTTCGAGCAGGATCGCCGTCGCGGGCGCCGGCACTGGCAGCCGTCCATGCGCCGCCTCGACCCACCCCCGCCCGACCGCTACGGGCAAGTGGTGCACCGCCTCGACTCCCAGCCGCTCGAACCCCTCGATCGCGCCGACGATGTCGAGGACCGCATCGACGGCCCCGACTTCGTGGAGATGCACCTTCTCGGCCGCCACTCCATGCACCCGCCCCTCGGCCTCACCCAGCAGCCGGAAGGCGCGCAGGGCGCGCTCTTTTACCCAGTCGGATACCGGCGCCTTCTCGACCAGCCGCAGCAGCTCGCCGACGTGGCGTCCATGCGGCTGTGGAGGAATCGCGAACTCGACCTGCTTGCATATGATCCCGGCGCGGCGGACGTCCCGAACCGTAACGCGCACCTCCCCTACCCCCAGCCGACCCGGTAGCTCCTCGAGCCACTCGACCGGCAGGCCGAGGGAAAGCAGAGCCGCGAGCGTCATGTCGCCGCTGATGCCGGCAGCTGGATCGAGGATGGCGATGCGCATGGACCGAAGTATTGAAATATAAACGGCTTAGGCTCTATAGAGCCACCCGGCGCCCGTATTGAAGAGCACGACGCGCTGCTCGGGATGCAGCACACCTCGGTTCTTGAGCGCGACGGCGCCTGACAAGGCCGCTCCACCTTCCGGCGATGCGTCGATTCCTTCGGCGACCTGCAGCTCGTGCGCGGCCGCCGCCAGAGCTTCGTCGCTCACGGCGACAGCGCCGCCCCCGCTGTCGCGCAGCGCGCGCAACATCAGCCGGTCACCCAGGGGCGAAGGCACCCGCAACCCAGCCGCGACGGTCCTGGGATCGGGCCAAGGCTCGCATCGCTCGGCACCCGATTCGAATGCCTGCACCACGGGGGCGCAGCCGCTCGCCTGTACCGTGTACATCCGGGGCAGCGGCCCGTGCAGCCAGCCGCTGTCGCGCAGCTCCTGGAACGCCTTCCACATCCCGATCAGGCCCGTCCCGCCGCCCGACGGATAGACGATCGCGTCGGGAAGCGTCCACCCCAACTGCTCGGCCAACTCGAGGCCAAGCGTCTTCTTGCCCTCGATGCGATATGGCTCGCGCAGCGTGGAGACGTCGATCGCACCGGTGGTGTCGGCATGCAGCCGTGCCGCGATCCCACAGTCGCCGATGTGACCGTCGAGCAGGATCAGATCTGCGCCAAACGCGCGGATCTGATCCAGGATCGGGCGCGGCGTCGTGGCGGGCGCGTACACGCGTGCCGACGCACCCGCGCGGGTCGCGTACGCCGCGAGCGCGATGCCCGCATTCCCCGCAGTCGGTACCACGAATTCTTTGGCGCCCGACAGCACCGCACGCGTGACCGCGGCGGCCAGTCCTCGGGCCTTGAACGATCCCGTGGGGTTCGTGCTTTCGTCTTTGACCCAGAGCTGGTCGAACCCTTGGCGCGCGGCGACTCGCTCCACTTTGAGCAGCGGCGTGCCGCCCTCGCCGAGTGTGACCGGGTGCTCGCCGTCGCGCAAAGGCAGCCAGTCGGCGTAGCGCCACATCGTCCAGCGTTGCCGGCTTCCCCCCAATCGATTCTTTGCCTCGGGAGGCGGCAGCGAGTCGTAGCGCACCAGATACGGCGATCCGCAGGCCTCGCACACCGCGGGGAAGCCGTCGGCAGAGCGGGTGCGAACGGGATCGCACGCCGAACACTCCAATGTCCAGGTCGTCACGCGCGCTGAGGCGGGTGCAGCCGGTCGAGGATGCGGTCGGCGAGCTTGGTCGAGAATCCGGGGAGCGCAGCGATCTCGGTGGGGGTGGCAGTACGTACGCCGGCGAGTGACCCGAAGCGCTCCAGCAGCAGCCGGCGGCGCGCCGGGCCAATGCCGGGGATCCGCAACAGCTCCGATGTAATCGTCCGCTGCGCGCGGCGCTTGCGGCTGTAGGTGACCGCAAAGCGATGCGCCTCGTCGCGCGCGCGCTGCAGCAACTTGAGTGACGGGCTGCGACGCGACAGCCGCAGCGGCTCGCCGGAGCCCGGCAGGAAGACCTCTTCTTCCCGTTTCGCGAGGCTGACGATCGGCAGTCGCTCTTGCCCCTGTGCACGCGCTGCTTCGACGGCCGCCGTGAGCTGGCCCTTGCCGCCGTCGATCACGACCAGGTCGGGAATCTGTTTGTTCTCCGCAATACGCCGAGTCAGGAATCGGGTCACGACTTCCTTCATGGCGGCAAAATCGTCGATCCCTTCTACCCCCTTGATCCGGTAGCGGCGGTACTCAGCCTTGCGGGGCCGGCCGCCCTCGAACCAGACCAGGGACCCTACCGTGTCGCGGCCCTGATTGGTGGAGATGTCGATGCACACCATGGCGCGCGGCACGACGGGCAAGCCGAGGTCGCGCCCCAGCGCGAAGACGGGGTCGGCAGCCCGTTCGTCGATGTCGAACGTTTCAATCTTGAAGCTGTCGAGCAGGTGGCGCGCGTTCTGATCGGCCAGCTCGACGAGCTTGGCTGCCGAGCCGCGCTGCGGGACGACGAAATCGACGCCCGGCGCCAGCTCGCGCAGCGCCTCGAGATCGGCCGGGGCGAATGGCAGCACCACGCGCTGGGCGCGCTGCTCGAGCGGCAGGTAGTAGCCGACGAGGAAGGTGCGCAACACCTCCCCTTCCGGCGCGTGCTCGACATGCTCCAAAAAGCGCTGCTCGCGCGCCACGAGCTTGCCGTCGCGAATCCGCAAGATAACGCCGACGGCGTCGTCGCCGTCGCGGGCCAGGCTGATCGCATCGGCATCACCCCCGCCCACGACTTCCACCGTCTGCGGCTGCTCGAGCTGGTCGAGCCATTTCAAGGCATCGCGCAGCTGCGCGGCGCGCTCGTAATCCTGCGCGTTGCTCGCGTCCTGCATGCGCTCGCGCAGCCGCGCCCGCACATCGAGCGTCTTTCCGGACAGAAAGAGCAGCACATCGTCGATCATCCGCCGGTAGTCCGCAACGCTTTGATAGCCGACACACGGGGCCTTGCACCGCTCGATGTGAAAATCGAGGCACGGCCGGTCCGGCGCCTCTTCCGGCAGATGCCAGGAACAGGACCGCACCGTGAAGATGCGCCGCACGATCTTCAGCGTCTGTCGCAACGTCGCGACGTCGGTGTAGGGACCGAAGTAGCGGGCGCCCGGAATCGTGACACGCCGCACCACCAGCACGCGCGGAAACGGCTCGGCCAGCGTTACGGCGATCTGCGGATAGCTCTTATCGTCGCGCAGCCGGATGTTGAACTTCGGCTGGTGTTCCTTGATGAGCGTGTTTTCGAGCAGCAGCGCCTGCGCCTCGTTCGGGACGATGATCGTCTCGAGGTCGGCGATTTGCTCGCGCAAAAACTCCCGCTCGGTACTCCCCTGTTCCTCGGCGAAATAGCTGGGCAGGCGCGTACGCAGGTTGGCGGCCTTTCCCACATACACGATCTCCCCCTCGGCGTCTTTCCAGAGATAGACGCCGGGGCGAGCGGGAAGAGCCGCTAGTTGGCGGGCGAGCCGGTCAGAGATTGCCATGCGCGTATCGCGTCGGGGTGGCGGAACGCCAAAGTGAGCGCCCCGTATGCCACCCCAAAGATACCAAGCACGACAATGCCTCGAGGGATCGGACGCCACCCGGCGGCCAGATACCCCATCCCGACGCCGAGCAGGGCGGCGATCAGCGCGGCGGCGACGACCAGCCCGACGATCTGCCAGTCTGCACGCTGCAGGATCGTCCCGATGCGTCTGTCGAGATCGTACAGATGCAGGACGGTGTTGAGCGTGCCGCCGATCGACGAGCCGAGCGCGATGCCCGCCGGGCCGAAGCGCCGCATGAAGAACCACGACAGGAATCCGGAAATCACGAGCGAGATGATCGCGATGCGCACCGGCGTGCGCGTATCCCGCATGGCGTAGAACCCGGACGCGAACAGCTTGACGGTCGACTGTCCCAGCAGCCCGATGCCGTAGGCGGCCAGCACGCCGCCCACGAGGACCGTATCGTCGGCATCGAAGCGGCCCGTTTGGAACAGCGCGCCCACGATTTGCGGGCCGAACGCCGCGAACGCGAAGGCAGACGGCAGGACGAAGAACGCGATGCGGCGAAAGCCGGTCGCGATCCGCGCGCGTAATTGATCGTGGGGCGTCTCGCCGACCGCATCGCGGGAGAGCTCCGGTAGCGCGACCGCGGTGACCGCGACTCCAAACAAGCTGATCGGTAAGACTTGCACGAGCTGCGCATACCCCAGGCTCGCGAGCCCACCTTCCCCCGTGAACGAGCCGAGGAACGTATCGACGAGTCCCGATATCTGGGCGACTCCCGCACCGATCACGAGGGGGGCCCAGGCGGTGATCACATCCCGCACTCCCGCCGGCGCGAAACTCACGCTGAGCGGGATGCCTTGCAACAGCCGCCAGCACGTGGGCAGCTGGACGGCGATCTGGAGCACGCTGCCGACTACGGTGCCCCACGCCAGCGCGAGTGCCAAGCGGTAGAGCTGCTCGTTGGCCGCCAGTCCCTTCCCCGTCAACCAGGCGGCTGCTCCGATCATCGCGGCGATGCCCGCGACATTCCACAGCGCGGGCGCCGCATAGGGCAGGAAAAAACGCCGGTGTGTGTTCAGGATCCCGAGACACCATGCGGATACGACCATCAGGCCCGTCATCGGGAAGAGAATGCGCACCAGTACGGTGGTCAGCTCTCGCTTCGGTCCGTCGAACCCCTGCGCGACGACTGCGGTGATGGCGGGAGCGAACGTTATCCCGATGACGGCCAGCACACCGCTGGCAAGCAGCAGTAGTCCCAGGATCGCGCCGGCGAGCGCGCGCGCCGCATCCTTGTTTTTCTCGTTGAGGGCCGCGTAGACCGGAATGAACGATGCTGACAGCGTTCCTTCGCCGAGCAACGTGCGAAGCGCGTTCGGAATGCGAAGCGCCGCGCGAAACGCGTCCGCCACGGCGCCGTTCCCGAAGTAGTGCGCAAAAACTCTTTCCCGGATGTAGCCGAGAACGCGCGTTACGAGAATCCCGGCTGCTACGCGCCCTGCGCCCTTCAAGACGTGGGTTTCTTGCGGCGGGGGTCTTCCAGCAGGCGCTGCATGAACTGCAGCTCTTCCCGCATGCCGGCGACCGAGCGGCTCAGGTCCTCGATCTCGGTCTCGAGCACCTCGACCTTGCGCTGTACGTCACGCAACTCAGGGGTCGGGCCGCCCGCCCCCGCGGCGTCGGTACGGCTCTCCATGCGTCGCGCCACCGACTTGCCGAGTGGCGAATCGACCAGAATCGCGGCCACCGGGATTAACAGCGCGACGACGAGAATTACGGCGAGGACCCACATGAATCGGATTCTATAAACCCGCGGCCCAGCGCGCCACCTCGGCAGCGATTTCGTCCAGCAGTCCAGGACCGTAACGCGCCAGAAACGAGGCGATGCTCAAGACGCGCTCCTGCGGCTGCCCCAGCGGCATGAGGGCCGCGCGGGCTCGCGCGAGCTGACCGGCCGCCGTCGTCTGGGTGCGTTTCAGACTCGCCACCAGCTTCTTCTCGATCTCGTGCGTTCCCGCCAGCGCGGCGTTGCGCGCCGACTGCACGGTGCGCTCCAATGTCGGATCGACGTGCTGGACCGCGTTGCCGATGGCGGCGTAGCGCGACTCGAGCTCGGCGCGCAACGTCGTGAGCCCCGTGGCGAGATCCGGCGGCAGATCGGCGCGCGCCAGCCGCGCCTCCAGCGCACCGGGCGGGCCGGCGAAATCGTCGGGCGTCAGCCCGTGTTTGCTGAGCACCTTCTCGACCCGCGATTCGAGGATCAAGCCCGACCAGCGCGGGATGTGCGCCTGCGGCGCGACACCGAGCCGGGAGAACAGCGGCGCCGATTCCGGCAGGTACTCCATCTCTCCCGGCCCGCCGACGTAGGCGACGGTGGGAAACAACGCCGCTTCGATGAGCGGCCGCAGCAGCACGTTCGGCGACAGCCGTTCGGGCGACTCCGCGGCGATCTGTTCCAGCTGCGCCCGCGTGAACCGTTCGCCGCCGCGGCGCGTCACGAAATCGCCGCCGTCCTGGCGCAGCCGATCGCGCCCCAGCCTGCCTTCGACCAGGACGGGCGTCAGTCCGTCGTCCAGGGTTTCGCCCAGGCCGCGCAGCAACCATGGTGCCGCTGCCCGCTTCGCCGAGCGATCGTGAGCCCGGAAGACAGCCAGGCCGCGGCTCGCCAGCGCCGCGTTGATCGCTTCCGCCGCGGCATCGGCGAGGTTGTTCTCGGATCGATAGGACTGTTCAAGCCAGGCGAGCGCGGCGGGCCTGAATTCGGAATCGGGCAAGGCGGCCTTCAACGCGTCGAGCGCCGCCGCGATCTCCGCGCCACAGCGCTCGCGAAACAGCGGCAGCTGTGGCGCCTCGTGCGGGCGCTCGCGCAACACGATCTTCACCGGCTCGCCGTCCGCACCGAGGACCCACGCGTGGTTCGCTTCGGCGAAGTCGTGATCGTCGCCGGCCACCCAGAATACCGGCACGACGGGGACACCCCGCTCGCGCTCGAGACGCTGCGCCAGCGCGACCGCCGACAGCGCCTTGTGAAACGTGTACAGCGGGCCTGTGAAGAGCGCAGGCTGCTGACCGGTCGTCACGGCCAGGATTTCTCCCCCCGCGAGCCGGTCGCGACCCGGACCGGGCAGCACGGCCGCAAGCACATCCGCGTGAATGCGCCGCGGGGTCCCGCTGGGAATCGGTGCGCCGGCCCTGGGCAGGGGCGTGGAGAGGATGCGGGGCATCATGCGCGCGCGCCCACCAGAATCACGCGCGGCGCCTTGGGCCCGGCGGGCCCACCGTCATAGTCGCCCAAACGCGCCGCCACCTGGAGTCCCGCGTCGCTGAGCAGCGCCGCCAGCTCGTCCGCACCGTACAAGCGCACGCGTTCCTGAAAGCGCCGACCCTCATCCCGCAATTCGATCTCCTTGATCACGAAGCGGCCGTCGGCCCCGATGCGGCGCGTCACCCGCACGTCGCTGCGGGCCGTTGCCTGTTCGCCGAGCTCGAGCGAACGCCGCACCTGATCCGCGTTGAGATAGTCCAGGACGAAGTGCCCGCCAGGCGCCAGCGCCTCCGCCACCTGCCTGATCACCAGGCGATGCTCGGCATCGTCCAAAAAGTAGCCGAACGACGTGAACAGATTCACCGCCAAAGCGAAGCTGCCCGGACGAAACGGCAGCGCCCGCATGTCCCCGCGCACCAGCGCTGCGCGGGTGCGCTCGCGTGCGCGGCGCAACATGGCGCGCGACAGATCGAAGCCGATGACGTGGCCGCCGCCGCCCAGCCGCTCCAGCTCCGCGGCATGGCGTCCCGGCCCGCAGGCGAGATCCAGGATGCGATCCCCCGTGCCCCACGGCACGATGCTCCGGATCAATGCGACGGCTCGACGCGCATCTTCGTCGTCGCGGTGCGGATAGAGGGCATGATACTCCTCGCCGAACCACTGCTCGAACCATTCGGTCATTCGACGAAGACGTCCGCTGTGAACGTGAAGACTTGCGTATCCGGTTCCCGCCAGCTCCCGGCCGCCAGTCCCGCCTTGTGACAGACGGCGTTCAGGAAGGCTTCGGGCCCGAGTCCCTGCTCGATTGCGACCTGCGGCAGCAGCACCGCCTGGGCGCGGCCGCGCCGCACCAGCAGACCGTCACGGCCGATGACGAGGCGACACAGATCCGCCGCCGCCACGCGCACGGGCGGCTCGAGTACGGAGATTCCGATCCGCAGCGCGGAGAGCTCGTGCAGCTGAACGGGGGGGAAGCGAGGATCGGAACGGGCGGCGGAGACGGCGACCTGACGAATGACCTCACCCAGCGGCCGGTCGTTCATCACGTGTCCGATGCAGCCACGCAGATCCCCCCCCCGCCTCCCCTCCTGTTCCTCCAGGGTCACGAACGCGCCGCGGCGCAACACCGCGCCGGGCACGTCGGGCAATTCAGGAGGCGAGTCGCCCGCCAGCGCCGCCGTGATGGCGCTGCGTGCCAGCGCGAGCAGCGCGGCGCGATCGGCGGGGGTCAGCGCGGATTCAGGATCCGCGATGGTATTTCTCTCCGCGCCGGATCGTGAACGCGCGGTAGAGCTGCTCGTACACGACCACGCGCGCCAACTCATGCGGCAGCGTCAGCGGGCCCAGGCTCCAGGTTTTCTCTGCGCGCCGGACGATGCTCTCCGGCAAGCCGTCGGCATCGCCGATCACGAACGTGACGTCGCGCCCTTCCATGTCCCAGCGACCGGTGAGATCGGCGAGCTGCTCCGAGGTCCATGCCTCACCGTTTTGTGCTAATGCAATGAGGCGCGAGTCCGCAGGTACCCTTCGCGCCTCCTCGATCTTGGCGTAGTGCCGGATCCGGCTCAGGTAGTCGTCACAGGCCGCGCGGAGTGCCGCGCTCTTCATGCGGCTGCCTCCCAGGGCGAGGACGAGATAGCGCATCAGGCATACATGCCGCGCAGCCGGTGCATCGCCGCCACCCGGTCCACGGCGACGATGTACGACGCGATCCGGTTGGCGACCTTGTGCTTTGCCGCCATCGCCATCACCTCGCCGAACGAGCGGACCAGAATCGCCTCCAGCCGCCGGTTGACGGTCTCCTCGTCCCAGAAGTAGCCGCCGCGGTCCTGCACCCACTCGAAATAGCTCACCGTCACGCCGCCGGCGTTGGCGAGGATGTCGGGAATCACGAACACCCCTTTGTCCTCGAGAATCTTGTCGGCGGCGGCGCTGGTGGGGCCGTTGGCGCCTTCGCAGATGATCTTGGCTTTGATGTGGGCAGCGTTCTTGCGGGTGATGACATTCTCGGTGGCGGCGGGGATCAACACGTCGCAGTCGACGGTCAGCACCTGCTCGTGCGTGATCGTCTCGGCCTTGGCGTAGCCGGCGAGCTGACGGTGCTCCTTCACCCACTTAATCAGGTCCTGCACGTCCAGGCCCTTGGGATTGAGGAGCGCGGTGGACTTGTCCGAGACGGCGACGATGACGGCTCCTTCTCTGGCCATGAGGTCGGCGGCCACGGAGCCCACGTTGCCGAAGCCCTGCACCGCGACGCGCGTGCCTTTCAGGCTCATATCCAACTTCGCCAGCGCTTCCCGCGTCACGATCATGCAGCCCCGGCCGGTTGCCTCGCGACGACCCAGCGATCCACCCATCTCGACCGGCTTCCCCGTCACCACCGCCGTCACGGTGTGGCGCTTGTGCATGGAATAGGTGTCCATGATCCACGCCATCACGCGCTCGTTGGTATTGACGTCGGGCGCCGGGACGTCGGAGTCGGGTCCCAGGACTTCGATGATGCTGGAGGTGTAGCGTCGCGTCACCTTTTCCAGCTCCGCCATCGACATTGTGGTCGGATCACAGACGACGCCGCCTTTGGACCCGCCGAACGGAATGTTCACCAGCGCGCACTTCCACGTCATCCACGCCGCCAGCGCCTTGCCCTCCTCCAGCGTGACGTTGAGATCGAAGCGGATGCCGCCCTTGGCAGGGCCGCGGGAGGTGTTATAGAGGACGCGGTACCCCGTGTAGACCTCGACCTCGCCGCTGTCGCGCAGGATCGGGACGGAGACGATGATCTGTTTTTCGGGATTGCGGAGCACCTTGTACAAGCCGCGATCGAGATTCAGCAGTTTCGCGGCGTGGTCAAAGCGCTCCATCATCGCCTCGAACGGATTCTCCTCGGCGAGAAACGTCTGCTTGTCGGGACGGATTATCGCAGGTTCGCTCATACCACCCTTGTCAGTACCCCTTCCAGGACTCGCTCGACGGCGTCGCCGTTCAATTCCCAGCGCAGCGCGAGCTGAGCGACGAGCGGTTCCGGAGCATCAGCGGGCCAGCGGCTGCGCAGCTTCACCGCATCCTTCTCGGTGACTACAACATAATCGGCGTCTTGTGCGGCCCGCGCGAGCCGGGCCACGTCGCCCGGCGGGTAGGCGTGATGATCTTGATACGCCGTGAGTTGCACGCTCGCGCCGAAGCCGCGGACTTGCGCCGCGAAGCTGACCGGATCAGCGATGCCCGCAGCCACGACCACGCGCCGCTTCGCGAGGGCCGACAGCTCCACGCGCCGCGTCGAGCGGAGGCCCACCAGGCTATCGAGGGCGAGGTGCACGGTCGCCACCACGGCGTCCGGCCACCGTGCCGCTATGCGTCCCGCGAGTGCGCGCGACTCGGCCACCGCGGCGCGGCGGCGCGTGATGACGATGACGTCGGCGCGCCCCAGCGCGCTCCAATCCTCGCGCCACGGGCCGGCGGGGAGCGGCCACGCCACATGGCGCGGCGGCGAGCTCTCGGTGCTCACGACGGCAACATTGACATCCCGGCGGACATTGAGCCGCTGATAGGCGTCATCGAGCACGAGCACCCGCGCGCCTTGCGCCCGCGCCTGCTCCGCGCCCTTCACACGGTCGGGCTCGGGCACGACGATCGCCTCCGGCACCAGCCGTTGATGCACGGCTTGCTCGTCGCCGCGATATCCCCGCAAGAGAATCCCGGGCTTCACCCCGCGGCGGGCGAAGAACGCCGCCGTCCACGCCGCCAGCGGCGTCTTCCCCGCCCCGCCGACGGCAAGATTGCCGATCGCGATTGCCGGCAACGGCAACGCCCGCTGGCGTAGCCACCCGCGGGCGAACGCCTTCGCCCGCGCGCTCATGATCGTGCGGTACAAGAACGCGACGGGGAGCAGCGCGCCGCGCGCAGCGCGCGCCGGCACCGCGTTGCTCCACCACAGCCATTGGGCGACGCGCTGACCGCTCACGCGGTTCCCCCCCCCATCACGGTTTGCAGGTTTCGGGATACGATATCCATGCCGCGACGCAATCCCTCCTTACCTGCCGCGATCTCGATCGGCGGCGCGTACGTCACGTCGATGGTGCTGAACGGTTTGGGAATGCACATGCGATCCCACGAACCCAGGTACCACGCCGAGGCGACTCGCGCGCCCACGGCCACGATCGGCACGCGGGCGTGCTGCGCGGCGGCGATCGCGCCCGGCTGCACCCGCTCGGCGGGTCCGCGGGGCCCGTCGGGGGTGATCGCCACCTCGGCGCCTCCTTCCAACGCCCGCACGATTCCCAACAACCCCACCTCGCCTCCACGCCGCGTGGAGCCGCGCACCGAGCGGTACCCCCAGCGCGTCCCTAGGTCGGCAAGGTAGCCGCCATCCCGGTGGCGGCTGATCAACATGACGACGTTCTCGTCACGATGCCGGTACAAGAGCGGCAGAATGCGGCTGTGCCAGAGAACGAACACGAACGGGCGCCGCGACTCGCGCAACGCCCGTATGTAGTCGTCCCCCGTCACGCGGTAGCGCCACGTCGCGGCCAGGGCACGGACCAAGGACGAGCCGATCCGCGTCGCGATCGGCTCCGCCCAGCGCAGTTTCATCTGATCAGCCCGGCCGCGAGCTCGGCCACGCGGTCCGCCGCGCCGGGCGCGCCGAGGCGATCGCGCACCAGCTGCAGCCCTTCCCGCTGGCGTCGCGTGACGGGGTTGGCGGCATCGAGCAGCGGCAAGACCCCGTCGGCGAGCGTTTCGGCCGTCGCGCGACGCTGCAGGAACTC
>QHUQ01000126.1 GCA_003221985.1 Gemmatimonadota bacterium
TACCGCATGGAATTGATGGGAGCCAAGGTCGTCCCGGTGACGTCGGGCACGCGGACGCTGAAGGACGCAACCAATGAAGCGCTGCGCGATTGGGTCACCAACGTCACGACGACACACTACATCATCGGCTCAGTGGTCGGTCCCGATCCATTTCCCCGTTTGGTCCGGGACTTCCAGTCGGTGATCGGACGCGAGGCCCGAGCGCAGCTGCTGGAGGAACACGGCCGGCTGCCGAGTACCGTGGTTGCCTGCGTGGGCGGTGGCTCGAATGCGATCGGCATCTTCACCGCCTTCCTGGAGGACAAGAGCGTCCAGCTCGTCGGTGTCGAAGCGGCCGGCGAAGGGGTGGCGAGCCAGCGACATGCGGCCACGCTGGGAGCGGGCCGGCCGGGTGTTTTTCATGGAAGCCTGAGCTACCTCCTGCAGGACGCCGATGGTCAAGTGCAGCCGGCGCACAGCGTTTCCGCCGGTCTCGATTACCCCGGTGTTGGCCCTGAGCACGCTTACCTGAAGGACACGGCCCGAGTATTGTATGAAGCCGTAACGGACCGGGAGGCGCTGGAGGCATTCGCCAGCCTCTCGCGGCTGGAAGGGATCCTCCCGGCTCTTGAAAGCGCCCACGCAGTCGCGTGGGTGATGAGAAAGAACTGGACCTCTGACGATCTCATCCTGATCAACCTGAGCGGCCGCGGTGACAAGGACGTCGCCATGGTCGCCGAGCTTACGGGAGCAGCGCTCTGACGAATCCCGCGTCCTCTATCCCCGAGCTGGCTCTCCCGCCCTCACAGGTCGAGGAGCTGATGCAGGTCATCAGCAAGGGGATGAGAGCGACGCAGCTGTACCTGCCGAACAATCCCGTCTATCAGCGCGCCGTCGAGAACATTCGCACCGCCTTCCGGCAGATCTGGCAGGCCACCGACGATCTCGTTTTCGACATCGGCGAGACGGAAATGCGCTGGGAAGATCACTCCATCTACAGTCAGGACCAGCGCAACGAGAGCATCGCCTGGACGCTCTACAAGGACGGCGTCCGTTCGCTCTCGTTCAAACCCGGCGTCGAGGACCTGGAGATCGTGCGCTTTCTGTCGGTGCTGCAACAAGCGAAGAACCTCCAGGCGGACGCGCCCGACGATCTGTTGACGCTGCTGTGGGCGGAAGATTTCCAGTTCATCACTTATACGTTCCGGGAGCTGGCGAGCGAAAACGCGGTCCCCATCGAGCGTACGGAGAAAGGGGCGCCATCGATCGGCGGCGGCGGTACGCCGGGCGGCGACGGCGGCACCGCCGACCCCGCCACGGTGCGCCGTCAGGTGGAGGAAGAGGCTCCCCCGAAGCGGGAAGGACTGGTGTCCGTCGACGATTTCGACACGACGCTGTACTTCCTCGACGACAAGGAAATCGAGTATCTCCACAAGGAAGTCGAGCGCGAATACGGACAGGACCTGCGCGGCAACGTCCTGGCGATGCTATTCGATCTCCTCGAGCTGCAGACGTACGGCACGGTCCGCGCCGAGCTGATCTCCATCGTCGAGAACTTCATCCCCTATTTGCTGGGCGCCGGCGATTTCCGGTCGGTGGCGTTCATTCTGCGCGAGTGCAAGGTGATTCTGCAGCGGGCCCGTGAGCTGATTCCCGAACATCGGCAGACGTTGGAAGGGCTGCCCGCCCGGTTGTCCCAGGCCGACGCGCTGTCGCAGCTGCTGCAGTCGCTCGACGAAGCGACGAGCCATCCCACCGAGGACGAACTCAGCGAGCTGTTCGGTGAGTTGCGCGCCGACGCGCTCGGTACCCTCATGGGATGGTTACCGAAGCTCCACAACGAGCGGGTGCGTGCGCTGGTGCAAAGCGCCGCCGAGCGGCTGGCGCAGTCACACGCCGCGGAGGTACTGAAGGCGCTCGCCAGCGCCGATCCAGCCGTGCAGCTCGAAATGGTCCGGCTGGCCGGCCGGCTCAAGCTGCCGGGAGCACCCGAGGGCATGGGACCGTTGCTGGAGCGCGGTGAGCGGGAATTGAAGCTGGCCGTCGTCGAGGCGTTGACCACCATCGGCAGCCCCAGCGCGACCCGCCTGCTGGAGAAGGCGATCGACGACAGCGAGCGCGACGTGCGGATTACGGCCGTCAAGTTCCTCGGCCAGCGTGGTCATCGCAATGCGTTCGGACGCATCGAGGCGGCGGTGTTGGGCGCGAAGCTCAAGGACGCCGATCTCACCGAGAAGATGGCGTTCTTCGAGGCGTACGGCGCGCTGGCGGGCGTCGCCGGGATTCCCGCGCTCGAGAAGATACTCGTTCCCAAGGGCGGGCTGCTGGCGCGCAAAGAGGATCCCGAAACCCGCGCCTGCGCGGCGATGGCACTCGGCAAGATTCGCGTGCCGGCCGCGCGCGACGTGCTGCAGAAGGTGGCGCAGGACAAGGAGGCGCTGGTGCGGAACGCGGTGAGTCGCGCCCTGCGCGAAGTCGGGACGGCAGGCTCGTGACGGCGCCTGGGGGCAAACGGCCCTCCATCATGGAGACCGTCCAGACGACGGACGGTTTCCTCCGCCACGCCGGCCGCGATTTCCTCATCGTGCTGTACACCGCCTTCCGCTCGCTCAAGCTCTATCCGATCGAGAACACGCAGGTGCAGAAGGCGCTGGACGATCTCGCGGCGACGACCAAGCAGCTGCTCGACGTGGAGCGCGAGCTGGAGATCCGGCTGCAGGGGGAGTTCATCTTCGTGAACTCGACCCGGCTGCGGCTCGATCTCGACAACTACGCCTCGTTCTCGCACATCCTGAACGTCCTCCAGCAGTGCGGCATCGGTGCGGTGCG
The DNA here is from genome assembly GCA_003221985.1 of Gemmatimonadota bacterium. The sequence goes on from QHUQ01000126.1 coordinate 2,809, forward strand.
GATCGACGAGGGCGTCGACCGCAGGCAGATGCAGGTCTTCGTGTCGCTGCTGCTCGCCTACGCCGCGAAGGAAGCGAACCCCAACAAGCTGTTCGAGGTGTCCCAGAAACTGACCGACGGCGGCGTCTCGCACGTCAGCGTCGAGCCGCCGCTCGAGGCCGAAGAGGACGTGGAGGAGGAAGAGCGGCTGAAGGAGGCGGCGAAGCGCACCTATGCGCGCTCCGTCGCCGTGACGAAAGAGGTGATCAACAGCATTCGCATGGGCCGCACCGCCAACGTGAAGAAAGTGAAGCGCGCGGTGCAGGCGATCGTGGACCAGGTGCTCAACAACGAATCGTCGCTGGTCGGTCTCACGACCCTGCGCGATTACGACGAGTACACGTTCACCCACTCGGTCAACGTGTGTATCTTCTCGGTCGCGCTGGGGCGCAAGCTCGGGCTCACCAAGCTGCAACTCTACGACCTCGGCATGGCGGCGTTGTTCCACGACGTGGGAAAGTCACGCGTGCCCCTGGAGGTCCTCAATAAGGAAGGGGGCCTCACCGAGGAGGAATGGCGCATCATGCAGGCCCATCCCTGGCTCGGCGTGCTGACGCTGTTCGGGCTGCGCGGCTACGGGGAGATCCCCTACCGCGGCATGGTCGTCGCCTACGAGCACCACATGAAGGTCGACCTCACCGGCTATCCCAAGTCCATCCGGGGGCGGACGCTGTCGATCTACTCGAAAGTCATCGCGGTCGCGGACGGCTTCGATGCGGCGACGAGCCGCCGCGTCTATCAGACCGTCCCGATTCAACCGGATCAGGTGCTCAAGGAGATGTGGGAGAACCCGCGTCGCGGCTACGATCCAGTCGTGGTCAAGGCGTTCATCAACCTGATCGGCATCTATCCGGTCGGCACGTGTGTCATCCTCGACACCTACGAGGTCGCGCTGGTGCATAGCGCGAACCCCGACGTGGCGCACGTCCATCGCCCGGTCGTCCGCCTGGTCACGACGCCGGACGGCGCGCCGTTGCATCCCGGCACCGTGGTCGATCTCTCGCAGAAAGACGCCAACGGCAGTTTCCCACGCACGATCGTCAAGGTTACGGACCCTGTTAAGTACGGGATCAACGTCAGCGACTACTTTGTCTGACAGCGCCGCCCCCATCGCGCAGCGGTGGCGGGCGCTCGGCAAGTCTCGAGCGCTGATTCCGTATCTCACGGCCGGTTTCCCCAGCACCGTCGTGTCGCTCGATGCGCTGCGGCGCGTGGCGGCGGCGGGCGCCGACTTTGTCGAGATCGGCGTGCCGTTTTCCGACCCGCTCGCCGACGGCCCGACGATTCAACGCACCACGCAAACGGCGCTCGAGCAGGGCATGACGCTGCCGCGCGTGTTGGATCTGGTGCGCGACTCGGGTGTCGACATCCCGATCATCATCATGACGTATCTGAACCCGGTGATGACCTATGGTGTGGAGCGATTCGCGAGAGATGCGCGTGCCGCGGGCGCCGCGGGCGTGCTGTTGACCGACCTTCCGGCCGGCGCCGACCCAGCAATCGAGCAAGCCGTAACGAAGAGTGAGCTAGCGTTGATTCGGTTGGTGGCACCGACAACCGACGACCGACGACTCGCATCCGCGCTGGAAGATGCCACCGGATTCGTGTATCTGATCTCGCGCCTCGGCGTCACCGGCGCGCGCGCCATGGTCCCGCCCGATCTCGCGGGGCACGTGCAGCGCATCCGGGCCGTGAGTCGCCTGCCCGTGGCCGTGGGCTTCGGCATCGGAACGCCCGCGCAGGCCGCTGCCGCGACCCGCGTGGCCGACGGCGTCGTCGTGGGAAGTGCGCTCATGGACGCGCTGGCGCAGGGTGGTGTCGCCGCGCTGGAGAAGCTTGCCGGGGAGCTGGCCGCCGCGGTGCACGCATGAGTGTGTCCCGCTTCGTCACGCTCTACAGCCAGGCACTCGCCTGGGTCGGGTCGGCGCTGCTGATCGCCGTGTTGATCGCCGATCCGCGCTGGCCGGGCCAGATCCCCGAGCTCGTGGTACTGTTCGGCTGCGCCGTCGCGCTCCGGGGCCTCACCGTGCCGTTGAGCAAGTACTCCTATCTGAACCAGACCGCGCTGGTCGGCGTCGCCGGCAGCCTGCTGGTCGGGATGCCGGCGACGACGCTCGCGATCGCGGGCGCGACGCTCGTGACCGATTCGTTGTGGCAGCGCAAACCGCTGCGCGTGGCGTGGATCAATCTGGGCCGCGAGACCATTACGCTCGTTGCGGCGTATGGCGTGTATGCCGCGTCGCTGACGTGGCTGGAGTACCCGGGCTTGAACATCGAGCTGCTGCCGGCGCTCGCCGGCTATGCGCTCGCCTACTTCGTCTTCGGCCGCGTGCTCTTCTACTTCAGCCTCATCATCCGCGCGAAGCTGGAGCCGGCCGAGCGACTGATGATCGTGCGGTACGAGGTCATCGCCTACGCGGCGACGCTGCTCGCGGCAACGATCTTTGTCGGCGCAGTCGTCGCCTGGTCGTTCGGCGCCTGGATTCTCGTCGGACTCGTGCTGACGTTCCTCGGTCTGTTGCTGAAGCAAATGATCGAAGAAGCGATCTCGGCCGAAGAGCTCAACAAGATCCACGCGATGGAAGCGGTGATCACCGCCAACATCAGTCTGGAGGATTCGTTCGATCGCATCGAGCGGCTGGCCAACCGGCTGGTGGACTGGGGCGATTTCCGCATCTACCGGCTGCACGACGGCGTCATGTCGCTGGTGCATCGCAGTGAACGGGGGCGCGAGGGACGGGGCGAGCCGTCCGAGGACACGGTGGCGCTGCGCCAGGCGGTGGCCGCCAGCGGCGAGACGGTGGTGATCGACGACGTCACGCGCGACAAGCGCGTGGCCGATGCCCCGCTCGAGATCCAGAGTCTCGTGATCGTGCCGCTCAAGTTCGGCGATCAGATCATCGGGACGCTGGAGCTCGAGCACCACAAGAAGAACTGCTACCGCCGCCAGGACATCCTGACGATCACCACCTTCGCCAGCCAGCTCGCCACCGCCGTGCATATCACCGACCTGCGGCGGCCGCTTGTCGAGACGGTCGAGCGCATGACGCGCCAGCTCGCGACGATCGCCCAAACGGCGGAAGCGTTGAAACGGGCGGCGTCCGCCGTTGCCGCCTCGACGGGCGTGATCCGCGAGGGGGTGCGGCGCGAAGAGGGCGAGGTGTCGGGGGGTCTGGAGGCCACGGAGAGCCTGGCGCAGGTGTCGCGCCGCGTCTCGGACGACGGCGCGGGCGCGGCCCGCGCCTCGACCGCCGCGAGCGACGTCGCCAGCCGCAACCGCACCCAGATTCGCGAGGCGATCCAGCGGCTCGTCGCGCTGAAGTTGTTCGTGGGCGAAAGCTCGACCAAGGTGCAGCAGCTGGGGCAGATGAGCCGGCGCATCACCGGGTTCATCGCCTCGATCCGGGAGATCGCCGACATGACGAACCTGCTGGCGTTGAACGCGGCGATCGAGGCGGCGCGCGCCGGGAAACACGGCAAGGGTTTCGGCGTGGTGGCGGACGAAGTGCGACATCTCGCCGAACAGAGCGCCACCGCGGCGGCCGAGGCGGGCGATCTGGTGCAGGACATTCACACGCAGGTCGGCGAGGTCGTCGAGCAGATGCGGCGCGGGCAGGTGAACGTGGGAGATGTCGAGGAACTCTCCGCGGCCGCGCTCGAGGCGCTCGACGCGATCGTCGCCGCGACGGCCGAGGCGACCGCGCACGCCGGCCGGATCACCGCGGCGGCGGGAGAACAGAATCAGGCGTTCGCGCGCCTGCGCGAGCGCATCAACGCGGTGGCCAGCATCGCGGGACAGAACCGGGTCGAGGCCGATGACGTCGCCACGCGCGCGGTGCAGGCCGCCGAGGGGCTGACGGACCTCGAACGGGCGACCCGCGACCTCGAGCAGGTGGCGACCATGCTGCGCGATCTGACGCGCGGCTTCGCCAACGTGGCATAGCCTGACTACCGCACGCACGTACGTGGCTCTAGGATCGAACATGGGCGACCGCGCGGCGCATCTGGCGTACGCTCGGGCGCGCCTGGGCGCCCTCCCGGGCACGCGCCTGCTGGCCGCCTCGAGCGTCGACGAAACCGCGCCCATCGGCCCGGTTGCGCAGCCGGCGTATTTGAACCAAATGGTCCTGCTGGAAACGAGCCTGCGGCCGGCGGAGCTGCTCGCGCAGTGTCGGACCATCGAAGCCGAGCGCGGCAGGGAGCGGCGCGAGCGCTGGGGCCCGCGCACGCTCGATCTCGACATCGTGCGCTACGGAACCCAAACCGTGCGGGAGCCGGACCTGACGATTCCCCATCCCGAGCTGCCGAACCGCGAGTTTTGGCGTCGCGAGATCGCCGAGCTGGAAGGCAAACATGACTAGCATCACCACGCGGGCGCTGATCGAGATGAAGGAAAAAGGCGAGCGCATCGTCGCGCTCACCTGTTACGACGCCCTGTTCGCGCGGCTGCTCGACGCGAGCGGCGTGGACATCCTGCTCGTCGGCGATTCGTTGAATCAGGTCCTGGCGGGGGCGCCGTCCACGTTGTCGGCGACGCTGGATCAGATGATCTATCACACGAAGATGGTGCGACGCGGAACGGAGCGCGCCATGGTGGTCTGCGACATGCCGTTCCTGAGTTATCAGATCTCGCCGGAAGACGCCTTGCGCAATTGCGGCCGGGCCATGAAGGAGACGGGCTGCAACGCGGTGAAGATCGAGGGCGGACAGCCGATGGCCGCGACGGTCCGCCGCCTGGTCGACATCGGCATCCCCGTCATGGGGCACCTCGGGCTCACGCCGCAGTCGGTGCACGCGCTCGGCGGCTACCGCGTGCAGGGCCGCGATGATGCGGCGGCGGGGCGGCTAAAGGCCGATGCGACCGCACTGCAGGACGCCGGCGCCTTTGCCGTGGTGCTGGAGCTCGTCCCCGCACCGCTGGCGTCGCAGATCACCAAGGCGCTGACGATTCCCACGATCGGCATCGGCGCCGGCCCGGCGTGCGACGGCCAGGTGCTCGTCCTGCACGACATGCTCGGCCTCAACGACCAGTTCTCGGCCAAGTTCATCAAGAAGTACGCGGCGCTGGCGGAGGACGTGCGGGAGGCGGCGCGGGTATTCGCGGCGGAGGTGCGCGAGGGCCGCTACCCCGGACCGGAGCATTCTTTCGGCAAGTGATATTAAATTGGGGTGACCTTTTGGGGGGATCGACGCAATGGGGAAGACGGACGACGCAAAGCTCGCGAAGCTGATCAAGAAGAACATGGCGAAGGCCGCGAAGGCCAAACCCAAAGCCCGCCGCCGCTATGACACGACGCTGCCGCCCGAAACCACGGACGATGACATCGAGCGCCGCGACTTCTTTTCGGAGATGAAGAAGCGCGAGTTCTAGTTGCGCGAGCTCTCCAACCTTTCCGAGATGCGCGCGTGGTCCCGCTCCGAGCGCTCTCGCCGCCACACCATCGGCTTCGTTCCCACCATGGGCTACCTGCACGAGGGCCATCTGCGCCTGGTGGACCGTGCCCGCGAGCTCGCCGAGCGCGTGGTCGTCAGCATCTTCGTCAATCCACTGCAGTTCGGCCCGCACGAGGACCTCGCCCGCTACCCGCGTGACTTGCCGCGGGACCGGAAGCTGGCGGAGGCGCGCGGCGTAGACTGCCTGTTCGTGCCGGAGACGGCCGCGATGTACCGCGCCGAGCCGGTGGTCCGCGTCGTGCCGGCGCCGCCCGCGGTCGCGGACACGCTCGAAGGCGCCGTGCGGCCCGGCCACTTCACCGGGGTGCTCACCGTCGTCGCCAAGCTGTTCCACATCGTGGAGCCGGACGTTGCGGTGTTCGGCCGCAAGGATTTTCAGCAGGCGATGCTCGTGAAGCGGCTGGTGCAGGACCTCGATTTCGCACTCACCATCGACGTGGCCCCGACGGTGCGTGAGCTGGACGGGCTGGCGCTGTCGTCGCGCAACTCCTACCTGAGTCCCGACGAGCGCCGCTCGGCGCTCGCACTGTCCCGGGCACTGCGCACCCTGGAGCAAACCTGGCGCGGCGGAGAAGCGGATCCCGTCAAGCTGCAGCGCGCCGGCCTCGAAGCGTTGCACGCGCCGGGCGTGATCCCCGAATACTGCGCGCTGGTGGACGAGGACGTGCAACCGGTGAGCCGTGTCACGGCTCGCACGGTGGCCGTCGTCGCCGCCCGCATCGGCAAGACGCGGCTGCTGGACAACGTCGTCCTCGGGGAAGGTATCGGCGCGGACCCACGGGTCAGCCCGTGAGCCTGCCGCCGTGGGCACAGGTTTCCCCCGAGCGTCGCGCGCATATCGAGCGCGTGGTGGCGTTGCTCGAGACCTGGGCGGATGCGATGCACGTGCCGGCGCAGGAGCGCGCCAGATGGGTCCGTGCCGGTTGGCTCCATGACGCGCTGCGCGACGCCCCGCTCGGTGATGCCACGGCGCACGGGCCCGCCGCGGCGGATCGCGCGGCTGCCGACGGCGAACGAGATCGCGGCGTGCTCGACGCCGTCCGCTACCACACCGTCGGCGGCCCCGACTGGGATGACGCAGGGCGCATGTTGTACCTCGCCGATTTCCTCGAACCGGGCCGTGACAAAACGGTGGCCGCGGATCGCGCCGAGCTGGCGGGGAGAGTGCCTGCGGAGCGGGACGAGGTCCTCCAGGAGGTGGCGCGCAGGCGCATCGAATGGATGCTGAGGTCGGGCTGGCCCCTGCCCGCGTCGACAGTGGCCTTCTGGAACGCGTTGGTGAAAAGGTGATGAGGACGTTGATACTTGGCGTCGCCGCCCTGGTGGCCGGGTGCGGTGGCGATGGAGCGCCAGCGCATCCCATTCCCGGGGACCGCGGTACGGCGATCACCGTCGAGGTGCTGAACGCCAATGGGCGTGCCGGCGACGCACGCGTGGGGACGCGACTGCTGCGGGACGCGGGAATCGACGTCGTCTATTTCGGCAACGCGTCGGAGCATGGGCTGGACTCGACGCGGATCATTGTGCGGCGCGGCGCCGCGAGGGTGGGTGAGCGCGTGCGCGAGGTGCTGGGGCAGGGACGCGTCCTGGTCGAGCTCGACAGCTCCAGGCTACTCGATGTGAGCGTGCTCCTCGGCGCCGACTTTTCTCCTGGCGCGCGCTTCAACTTCCACCCGTAGCTGGCCGCACGCCGCGCTGATGTCGAGGCCGCGGCTGCGCCGCAGGACCGCTTCCACACCATGCTGTTTCAAGCGACGCTCGAACGCGAGCATCTGCGCCCGCGAGCTGGGAGTGAGATCCGGCGCGCCCCCCGGGTGCAGCGGCAGCAGGTTGACCAGTGCCTCGAGCGGCTGCGCGAGCCTGGCGAGCTGATCCGCCGTGTCGAGCGAGTCATTCTTGCCGCCGATCAGGACGTACTCGAGCGTCACCCGGCGCCGAAACTGTTGCAACGCCGCCATCAGCTCGGGCAGCGTGTACTTCTTCTCGATCGGCATCAGCTCCTGGCGCAGCGACCCCGCCGGCGCATGGAGTGACACCGCCAGCCGGAACTGCTCGCTGCGCCGGGCGAACTTCGCGAGGGTCGGCAGAATCCCGACGGTGGAAACCGTGATGTGTCGGGCGCCGATGCCGAATCCTTCCGGCTGATTGAGGATCGTGAGCGTCGCGTCGACGGCCTCCCAGTTGAGCAGCGGCTCGCCCATCCCCATGAACACGATGTTCGTAGGCTTCAATGCGGGATCGCGCACCACCAGCTCCCGCACCTGCGCCACGATCTCGCCCGCCGAGAGATTGCGCCGGAATCCCATCCGCCCCGTGGCGCAGAACACGCAGCCGAGCGCGCATCCCGCCTGGGAAGAGATGCACAAGGTCCGTCGCTTCCCCTCCGGAATCAGCACCGACTCGATCGCTTCGCCGTCGGCCAACCCCCACAGAAACTTCTCCGTCCCGTCGCTGGATACCTGATGGGTGCGGAGCGTGAGTCGCAGCAGGGGGAACGCGTCGTCGAGCGCGGCGCGCAGCGGCGCGGGGAGGTCCGTCACGTCAGCCCAGCGGGCTACAGGTCGTTGCCAGAGTCGCGGCAGCACCTGGCGCAGCCGATAGGCCGGCTCGGCCCGTTGCGTGAGCCATTCCCCCAATGCGTTGCGCGCGACTTCGGGTGTGAGGCTGAGGAGATCCGCGCTCACCGGAATCGGACGTCCACGCCGACCCGGTACGTCGAGCCAAGATCGTTGACGCCGGCGTCGCGCGTCAGCGTGATGCGGTATTTGCCGACCGCGAGTCGCAGGCCGGCCACGGGCCGCCACCCCGCCCCGTTTCCGTAGCTCCCTTCACGAGCCAGCATGGCGTCGAACGCGAATGCTTTCGACAACTCGGCCCCGAGTCCAAACTGATGATCGGCAGTGAATCCGTGCCCAAACGAGATGCCGTAGCGCCCGCGAATCACCGTATTGTTGCTGGTGCCGGGGCTCTTCCACAGGCGCGCCTCGATCCCCGCGTACACGTCCTGGGATGGATCATTGGTCTTCAGCGATGAAAAGAAATGCGTCGCGGCGGCGATGCGCAGTCTATCGCCGGCGAATGAGCGGCCGGCACCGAGATCCATCGTCCAGCGATTGGCGCGGGCAACGTCGAGCCGCGTTTCATGGTAGGCGAGCATGGCGCCGACGCTCGTACCGCCGATGACGCGCGACCAGGTGGTGCCGAGCGCAAACGTATAAATCGGAATCACCGCGCCGGTCGGATCGGGGCTGTCGACGGTCTGCGTGACATCGCTCAAGCCCACGCGGCCGTAGAGGAATCCCACTTGGCCGATGCTGCCGGCGCGCGCGCGGACGGCGGCGATCAGCCCGGTGGCATCGACAGCTGCAGGCGTCTGGATGGCCTCCACGGCGAGCTGCATGCGGGCACTGTCTTCGGTCTGTGCGGGGTTCCACAGGACCGCGGCGGGCCCGATCGCGAGGGCGGGCGGGGTCGCGAGCGTCGTCGCCGCCACGCGCCAGAGCGTGGTGCCGGTCGCCTGTTGCGACAGCGCGCGGGATGCGCCGAGCGCCAACAGTCCAACAAGCGCGAGGGCAATGCGTTGCATGCCGAACGTTTACCGCGGCATGTGGCGCTGTCAACTCAAGTCAACTATCTTCAATCGGTTACGGCACTTGGACATACTCCATTGCGGCTCTCTGAACTGCTGACGCCCGATCGCATCAGGGTCCCCTTACGGGCCCACAGCAAGGAGGGCGTACTGCGTGAATTGGTGGACCTCCTGGTCGGGGGGAACGGAGCCGCGCCCGACGTGCTCCAAGCCGTTCTGGAACGGGAGCGGCAGTTCCCGACGGGTATCGGTTACGGCGTGGCGGTACCGCATGGCAAGACGCCGGCACTGACGAATCTGATCGCGGTCGCCGGGACGACGCCGGCCCCCGTGCCATATGAAACCGTGGATGGCGAGCCCGTGCGGCTCTTTTTCTTGCTCGCCGGACCCGAATCGCAGGCGGGTGTGCACGTGAAGGCGTTGAGCCGGATCTCGCGGCTCGTGCGGCGCGAGCCGATTCGTGCACGCCTGCTGGCTGCCACCGACTCAGACGAGTTTTACAGCATCCTGTGTGAGGCAGAAAGGGGAGGCGCATAAACGCAAGTGTGACTCAGACAACCCTGCGAACCCACCGCTGCGGCGCGTTGCGGAAGGAGCACGTGGGGCAGCGGGTCCGCCTGGGAGGCTGGGTCCACCGGCGCCGCGACCTCGGGGGCATCGTCTTTCTCGATCTGCGTGATCGTGACGGCGTCGTACAGGTCGCGGTCGGACCGGGATGGGCGTCGCCCGATCTCGTCTCCCGCACCCAAACCGTCGGGACGGAGGCGGTGGTCGTGGTCGAGGGAGAAGTGGTTGCCCGTCCTCCCGCCATGCGCAACACGGAGCTCGCCACCGGCGACGTCGAGGTGCACGCCACGACGCTGCGCGTCGTGGGCCCGGCAGAGACGCCGCCGATCCCCGTGGCTCGTGGCAAGGGCGAGGAGCTGCCGGCTGAGGAATTGCGGCTCAAATATCGCCACCTCGATCTGCGCCGTCCCGAGCTGCAAGCGAATCTCATCCTGCGCCACCGGCTGGCGCAGCGCGCCCGGCGCGTGCTCAGCGAGCTCGACTTCCTCGAGATCGAAACGCCGATCTTGACCAAGCCGACGCCGGAAGGCGCCCGCGATTACCTGGTCCCCTCGCGAGTGCATCCGGGCGAGTTCTACGCGCTGCCGCAGTCGCCGCAGATCTACAAGCAGCTCCTCATGGTGGCGGGATTCGACCGCTACTTCCAGCTGTCGCGCTGCTTCCGGGACGAGGATCTGCGCTACGACCGGCAGCCTGAGTTCACGCAGATCGACATCGAGGCGTCGTTCGTCGCGCAGGACGACGTGCTCGCCATCGTCGAGGCCGTGCTGGTCGGGCTGTGGGACGAGGCGGGGCATCGGATCGAGCGGCCGTTCACGCGGCTGTCCTGGCGCGACGCCATGGAGCGCTACGGCAGCGACAAACCGGACCTGCGCTACGACTTCGCGATCACCGACTGGACCGCGGCGGTGCAGCCGCTCGCTGTGCCGTTCTTTCAGGCTGCCCAGGGCAACGGCGCCCGGGTTCGCGGCATCGCGGTGCGCGGCGGGGGCGGGCTGTCGCGCAAAGACGTCGATCAGCTCACCGAGACCGCGAAGACGCACGGCGCTCCCGGCCTCGCGTGGGTGAAGCGCCAGGGCGAGCAGGTCTCCGGGTCCATAGGCAAGCATTTCGATGCGGAAGCGCTGGGCCGGCTTGGCGTGGGCGACGGCGACGTCGCGCTCATGACCGTGGGTCCCGATCGCGTCACGTCGCCCGCGCTCGACAAGGTTCGTCGGGAAGTGATCCGCCGGCTCGCGCCCGCGCCGAAGACGGCGCACGCCTTCTGCTGGGTGGTGGACTTCCCGCTGTTCGAGCCGGATCCGCAGACCGGCAAACCGGTGTTCGCGCATCATCCGTTTACGTCGCCGCATCCCGACGATGTGGGCAAGCTCGACAGCGAGCCGTTCGCCTGTCGCGCGCTGCATTACGACGCGGTCTACAACGGCAACGAGCTGGGTTCGGGCTCGATCCGCATCACCGATCCGGCCATCCAGCGCACCGTCTTCCGGCATCTGGGGCTCTCGCCCGCGGACATCGACGCGCGCTTCGGCTTTCTGCTGACGGCGCTGGCGGCCGGCGCGCCGCCGCACGGCGGGTTTGCGGTCGGGTTTGACCGGACCGCGATGCTGCTGGTCGGGGCCGGCTCGATGCGTGACGTGATCGCATTTCCCAAGACGACCGCGGCGCGTGCCTTGTTCGAAGGCGCGCCCGCTCCGGCGCGGCCCGAGGATCTCGCCGCACTTCATATCAAGGTGGTGCCATGAGCGACGACGTCGTCCACCGTCTGTCCGTGGAAGGCGTGGATCCGCTGGCGTTGGCCGGCGTGAACGATGCCAATCTGCTCGAGCTGGCGCGCCGGCTGGGCGTGCGCGTCTCGCTGCGCGGCGACAGCCTGTCGCTCGCCGGTCCCCCGGCGGCGATCGAGCGCGCCGGCCCCGTGGCGCAGGCGCTGATCGATCTCGCGCGCATGGGCGAGACGCTCGAGGTGCACGACGTCGAGCGCCTCGTGTCCGACGAAGCCCACGGGGAGCTGGGGCGCCAGGGCGCGGCCCCCGATCCGGTGAAGATCATCCTCCCCGGGCTGCGGCGCGTCATCCAGCCGAAGACGGCCGGCCAGCGCGAATATCTGCGCTCGATCGCGGAACACGACATCGTCATCGGCATCGGTCCCGCCGGAACCGGCAAGACGTATCTGGCGGTCGCGGCCGCGGTCGATGCGCTCGCGCGCAAGCGGGTGCGCCGCATCATCCTGGCGCGGCCCGCCGTCGAGGCCGGCGAGAATCTCGGCTTTCTGCCCGGCGACCTGCAGGAAAAAGTCGATCCGTATCTGCGGCCGTTGTACGATGCGCTCGAGGACATGATGCCGCGGGAGCGCGTCCAGAAGGCGCTCGAGACGCGCACCATCGAAATCGCGCCGCTCGCCTACATGCGCGGCCGGACGCTGAGCGACGCGTTCGTGATCCTCGACGAGGCGCAGAACGCGACCGGCATGCAGATGAAGATGTTTCTGACGCGCCTGGGCGTGAACTCCCGCGCGGTGATCACCGGCGACAAGACGCAGATCGACCTCCCCAATCGCGAGGATTCGGGGCTGCTCCAGGTCGAGCGCATCCTGCCCGGGATCGAAGGCATCGGGTTCTGCTACCTCGGCGATGCGGACGTCGTCCGTCATCGTTCCCCTCCAGCGCCGCTGACGTCGCGCCGCTGCTCGAGCCCGGCGCGCGTGCCGACAAGGAGATCATCGCACCGTTCAACTTCGTCGTGAACAAGTCGGAAGACGAGCTGCAGCGGGAGTCGGAGGAGCTGGCGGCCTCCGCCAAGCCGATCTACGAGTTCCGCCAGCACGCCTACGACAGCGCCGCCACCACAATGGCCGCCTTCTTCAGCGCCGTGGACGCGGTGTCGGACCAGGGTCCCCAGGCGATCATCCGCGCCGCCGGCGACTTTGGCGTGCCGCTCTCGCTGCAGGAGGCCGCGTACCTCGCCAAGGGCGGGAAGCGGCGCGCCCTGCAACAGGCGCTCGAGCGGCTGTTCGATCGCACGTTGGCGCAGGGAGTGACGGCAGCGGGCGTGCTGCAGGTGGAGCAGTCGCGCGAGCTGATCGTGCGACGCGGATCGACGGAGTCGTCGGTGCAACGCGATCGGGTGCTCACCTTCGCGCAGTACCTGAATCGGGCGAAGCAGCTGCACCCCGACGCCGGCTCGAGTGTCGGCGACGTGTTGTACCTGAAGCTGGTCCGCCAATTCTTCCGGCCCACGCTGATTCCGAAGCAGCTCGAGACGGAGCGGCGGCGCAACGAGCTGCGCGGCAGCGTCGATCCCAGCAAATACATCGTCCGGGCCGGCGACCGCATCGTCGCCCCGCACGAGATCGTGACCAACGAAGCGCACGAGCGTCTCGTCGCGCTGCACCAGGAGCTGCTGCGCCGCGGCGCCGCGACGACGTACTCGATCCGCGGCGTGCTCGGACCGCTGCTCCGCGACGCGCTGATCATCTCGATTTTCTGGGTGCTGCTGGTCTTCTACCGGCGCGAGACCTATACCGACCTCAAGCAGGTCGTGCTGATCGGTGGGCTGTTCGCCGTGCTGCTCGGCCAGGCCGGGCTCGTGGCGCGCTTCTATCCGATGCATCCCGAAGTCGTCTTCATGCCGTTCCTCGCCATGATGATGACGGTGTTGTTCAACGGCCGGGTGTCGATGATCGCCGCGATGATTCTGGCCGTCGTGATCGGGCTGCAACCGGTGTTTCACGACGTGCCCGCGACCTTCCTCTGCGTCGTCGGCGGTGTGACGGCCGCGCTGTCGGTCAAGACGCTGCGCAGCCGCAGCAACTTCTACGCGCCCGTGCTCATCATCGCCGCCGGGTACTTGAGCGGCGCGCTCGCACTGGGGCTCGCGAGCGGCTGGCCGATCGAGGAAATCGGCCTGCGCGGTCTCTGGGGCGCGTTGAACGGCCTCGTGTCGGCCGGGCTCACCTTCTTCCTGTTGCCGGTGGCCGAGTCGGTCACGCACATCACGACCGACCTGACGCTGCTCGAGCTGTCGGACCCCAGCCGCCCGCTGCTGCGCCGGCTGTCGCTGGAGGCTCCCGGCACCTACGCCCATAGCGTCGCGATGGCGAACCTGGTCGAAGCGGCCTGCAATCGCATCGGCGCCAACGGGCTGCTGGGCCGGGTCGGGTGCTATTACCACGACATCGGCAAGGTCAAGAACCCGCTGTATTTCGTCGAGAACCAGATCCCGGGCAACAACCCGCACGATCGGCTCAAGCCGCTGCAATCGGCGCAGATCATCAAGGCGCACGTCACCGATGGCCTGGCGCTCGCGGCGGAGGCGGTCCTCCCCGATTCCGTGGCCGCCTTCATTCCGGAGCACCACGGCACGACGGAGATCACCTACTTCCTCGACAAGGCAAAAAAGACCGACGGCGGTCAGGCCCGGAATCCGGAAGACTTCACCTATCCGGGACCGAAGCCGCGGTCGATGGAAACCGCGATCGCGATGATCGCCGATTCCGTTGAGGCCGCGTTGCGCGTGCTCGAGGATCTGACGCCGCAAAAGATCGAGGAAGCCATCGACCACATCGTCCGCACCAAGGTCAACGCGGGCCAGCTGGATGAAGCACCGTTGACGTTGCAGCAGATCGAACAAGTGAAGGCCGCCTTTCTCGTGGTGTTGAGCGGCATGTACCACAATCGCATTGATTACCCGGAGTCCAGTGGCGGCATTGGCGCGGCGTGGCAGCCTCCCCCCGGCCCCCCGGAAACCGCGCGCTCGTCGCGCTGACCGGGTGGGGGGGGGGCCGGGCGGGGCGGGGGGGCTGATGCGGATCGCACAGCGAGTACTGGCGTGGGAACGCGCGCCGGCACGGTCGCACATCGATATCACGCTCCTGTCCCCGGGGGCGATGCGGCGGGCCAACCGCCGCGCGACGGGGGGGCGCCGCCGCGGTCTGACCGACGTGATCGCGTACAGCCTGCCGCAGCCGGACGGGCGACTGCTGGGTGACGTCTACATCTGCCCGGCGGCCGCGGCGCGCGCGGCACAAAACGGCGCGGGGTTACACGAGGAGCTGATCCGGCTCGCGGTGCACGGTACGCTCCATGTGCTGGGATACGATCACCCCGCAGGCGTGGGTCGCACGCGATCGCGGATGTGGCGCCTGCAAGAACGCTACGTAAAACGACTCGTCGCCTAATGCTCACCGAAGCGGCCTTGCGCATCATTGGGCTCGTCGTCGCCATCAGCGCCGGTGTGTGGGCCGCGCTGCTCGCCCTGGGTGAGGAGGCAGCGGTGGGCGAAGCACTCCACACGCTGGGTGATGCGCCGCCGGTCGCGGCGGAGCGTCGCGTCCCGCTGCATCGCGCCCTCCATATCGCGCGCCTGGCGCTGCTCGTCCTGGGCGCCGTCGCCACCGCCAACGCGGTGGCATGGTGGACCAGGCCCTGGGCGGAAGGATTGCTGACGCTGTTGCTGGGTACGCTGCTCCTGTTCATCGTCGGTGACGCGCTACCGCGCAGCATCGCGCGCATCGCGCCGGAGCTGTCCGAAGCCGCTTTGCCGCTCGCCCGCCGCACCCTGGCCCCGTTCGGCCCCTTGCTGTGGCTGCTCGCCTGGGCCGATCGGGGTTTGCACACGCTCGTGGAAACGCCGCGGCCGCTGCAACCCGATCTCGGCGTTGCGCAGCGCGACATGCTGCTCGGCGTCTTCACGCTGGCCGATACGACCGTGGACGAGGTGATGACGCCGCGCCTCGACATGACGGGCGTCGATATTTCGGCATCGACCGAAGAGGTGTTGGACGTATTCCGGCAGAGCCAGCACACTCGGCTCCCGGTGCTCGACGGCTCGCCCGACAACGTCGCCGGCGTGGTATTCGGAAAGGACCTCGTGCCGATCGCGATGGGCCTCGCGGAGCCGGGCACCCGCTGGCAGACGCTGGTACGGCCGGCGGCGTTCGTCCCCGAAACCAAGACGCTCGACAACCAGTTGCGCGCCTTCCAGGGAACGCCCGCCCATATCGCCATCGTCGTCGACGAGTTCGGCGGCACGTCGGGACTGATTACGCGCGAAGATATTCTCGAGGAAATCGTCGGCGAGATCCGCGACGAGCACGATACCGAGACGGCGCCCGCGATTCGCCAGGATGGCGCGCGGCTCTGGGTCGACGGCCGTGTGAGCCTCGACGAGCTGTCGGCGGCGCTGGGCACCACCATCGCGCACGCCGAAGTGTCGACGGTCGGGGGGCTCGTGTACTCCGTGCTGGGCCGCGTGCCGCACCCCGGTGACGAGCTGACGCTGGACGGCTATCGCGTCGTCGTGGAGCGCGTGGAACAGCGCCGCGTCACGCAGGTCTCGTTCGAGAAGCGATGAGCGTCGCCCTCGCGGTCTTGCTCGTCGGGCTGCTGCTGGCCGGCGTCGCGGCGGCGGTCGGGGTCGCGGCGGCGGCGGTCAGCCAGCATGAATTGACGCGCTGGGTCTCGTACAAGCTGCGGGGCTCTCCGGCGACAGCGAGCGCGCTGCAAAACCCGGGGGGCACGCTGGCGACCGCTAACATGCTCACCACGGTCGGTGTGCTGCTGGCGGCCGGCGCGATTCCCGCCTTGCTCGCGGCCACGACGCCGACGTTCCTCGGCATCTTCACGATCACGGTCGGGGTGCCGCTCTTCATCGGCGCCGCGTACCTCGTGCCGCGCGTGCTGGGCAGGCGATGGGCGGCGCCCCTCGTTGGACGCGCGCTGCCGGTGATGGAGCGGGTCGGGACCGTGCTCTCGCCGTTCATACCTCGGCGTGAGGGGTCCACCCGCACTACCCTCGCGGCTCTGCTCACGAGCGCGGATACCGACGCCTTGGCCACGACCGACGAAATGGCGGTCGTCTCCGGAGTACTGGCGTTCGCCGATCGTCCGGTGCGTGAGCTGATGACGCCGCGAACGGCGATCGTCGCGTTTCCAGAGGGCATTCTCACGGCGGAGGCGGCGCACGTGCTCCAGCAGGCCGGATATAGTCGCTACCCCGTCCACCGTGGCTCGTTGGATGAGGTCGTCGGGGTCGCGCATACCCTGGATCTTCTGGGCCGCCAACCCGAGGACCCGATTCTGGTGCGGCCACCGCTGAGCGTGCCAGGGACGATGCGGGCCGCGGACTTGATGCTCGAGATGCAGCGCGGCGGGCGCCACCTGGCCGTCGTGCTGGACGAATTCGGCGGCACCGCGGGACTTGTCACCTTCGAGGACCTGCTCAACGATCTCGTCAGCGAGCTGTTCGAACCCACGACGTCGGCCGCCGCGGCGCCTCACGTCGTGGAAGTGGAAGGGAGCACGTCCGCCGCGGAGTTGGCCGACAAGCTCGGCGTGACCCTGGGCGGCGCACAAACGGTGGGCGGGCTGCTCATTCAGGCGCTGGGCCGCATTCCCCGCGCCGGCGAGCGATTCACCTTCAAGGGGCTCGAATTCGACGTGCTCGCGGCCAGTGCCACCCGCGTCGAGCGGGTGGCGGTACGGCCGGAGCCGGTACGAACCATTGCTCTCGGGGGAGGGTCACCGTGACCGTTCCCGAGGCACCGGACCTCAGGCTCGATGAGTTGAAGGAGCTGGCCGAGCAAGACGATCTCCACCCCTTCCTGGCTCGAGCCCGCAAGGTCCATCCATCCGATCTCGCCGATGTGCTCTCCGCCCTCGATGAGCCGATTCGCGTGCGCGTCATCTCCGAGCTGCCGATCGAGCTGGCCTCGAGCGCGCTAGCTGAGATGGAAGCGGCCGAGCATCCCGAAGAAATGTTGCTCGCGGTCGGGCCGGAATACGCAGCCGAGCTCGTCGATGAGATGCCGACGGACGACGCCGCCGACCTCGTCGCGGAGTTGCCGGCGCGCGCTCGCCAGGCGGTGCTGGAGGAAATCACCGATCGCGCCGACGTCGAGCGACTGCTCGAGTATCCGGAGGATTCGGCCGGCGGGTTGATGACCGCGAACGTGGTCACGGTGCGCGACGACGCGACGATCGCGGAGGCCATCGAGGCGATTCGCCAACAGAGTGACGAAGACGAAAGCCAGCTGTACCAGGTGTACGCCGTGGACGCACAGGCACACCTGCGCGGTATCGTGCCCGTCGCGCGCCTGATCATCACGCCGCCGGCGCGACTGGTGCGCGACGTGATGGAGCAACCGATCGTACAGGTCCAGCCAGAGCAGGACCAGGAGGAGGTTGCCCGGCTCATGGCGCGCTACAACGTCGCCGCCGTCCCGGTCGTCGACGCGAGCGGCCGCTTGCTGGGGCGCATCACGTTCGACGACGTGGTCGACGTGGTGGAAGCGGAGACCACCGAAGACCTCCTCAAATTCGGCGGCATGGAGGCGCTCGACGCGCCGTATCTGAGAGTCGCCTTCGGACGCATGGTCCGAAAGCGCGCCGGGTGGCTCGCCGCCCTGTTCCTCGGCGAAATGCTGACAGCCACCGCGATGGCGTTCTTCGAGCAGGAGATCGCGAAAGCCGTCATCCTCGCCCTCTTCGTGCCCCTCATCATCTCGAGCGGCGGAAACTCCGGATCGCAGGCCTCGACGCTGGTCATCCGCGCCATGGCGCTGGGCGAAGTGACGCTGCGCGACTGGTGGCGCGTCATTCGCCGCGAGCTGGCGGTCGGCCTCGTCTTGGGGCTGGTGCTCGGCGCCATTGGCTTTCTCCGCATCTCCCTGTGGCACGCGATCACCGGCATTTACGGCGAACACTATTTGCTCGTCGCCCTGACCGTGTTCGGAAGCCTGATCGGGGTCGTGACGTTCGGGACGATCACCGGCTCGCTGCTTCCCTTTATCCTTCGCCGGCTCGGGTTCGACCCCGCCAGCGCGTCGGCGCCGTTCGTCGCGACGCTCGTCGACGTCACCGGTTTGGTCATTTACTTCTCCGTGGCGAGCGTGATCTTGCGCGGAACCCTCCTGTGACGCGCACGCCATCGTTATCCTTAGACATGCAACTCGATTCGGTGCTCGAAGGGCTGGCGCGCGGTGACACCACCGCTCTCGCCCGTGCCATCAGCCTGGTCGAGAACCAGCGCGAGGGCTTCGAGCGCGTGTTGTCGGAGCTCCATGCGAAGATCGGGAAGGGAAACACCCAACGCATCGGGATTACCGGGCCGCCCGGGGCGGGAAAGAGCACCCTCACCGAGCAGCTGGTCCGCGCTTATCGCGAGCGTGGCCTCAAAGTCGCAGTCATCGCGGTGGACCCCACCAGCCCGTTCACGGGTGGCGCGCTGCTCGGCGACCGGATCCGGATGGAGTCGGTGAGTCTCGATCCGGGCGTCTTCATCCGGTCGATGGCGACGCGCGGCGCCCAGGGTGGTCTCGCCACCACGACCGAAGAGGTCGCGGACGTGCTCGAGGCCTTCGGGTTCGATCGCATTCTCATCGAAACGGTCGGAGTGGGCCAGACCGAATTGGACGTCGCCGCCACCGCCGAGACGACGGTGCTGGTGCTCGTTCCCGAGTCGGGCGACGGCATCCAGACGCTCAAGGCCGGGGTCATGGAGATCGCCGAGCTGTACGTGATCAACAAGAGCGATCGCCCGGGGGCGGATAAGTTGAAGCAGGAAGTGGAAGTGATGCTGGGGATCCGGCGGGGCAATGCGTTCGTCAATGTCAAACCGCATCACCGACCAATGGCGGCGAAGGGCGGCGCAGGGCGGCGAGGTGAGGCGGCGGCAACTGCCGACTCGTGGGAGCCTCCTGTCCTAACGACCGTGGCTTCGAAGGGTGAGGGGATCGGCGAGCTCATCGGTGCCCTTGATCGCCACTACGAACACTTGATGAAAAGCGGCAAACTCGAAGAACGCAGAAAACGACGTCTGGCCACCCGCACGCGGGCGGTCGTGAACCGCGCCATCCGCCAATGGGTATGGGACGCGACACAGGCGGAAGACCTGCTGGCACGGCGGCTCGATGATGTCGCCGCCGGGACACGCAGCCCGTATGACGTCGCGGCGGAGGTCCTGGAGCAAGTGAGGAACGGCAAATGACCATCCAGAAAAAGCCCGTCTACACGCCGGCCGATCTCACGCGACCGACACGAACCGCCGCTACAAATTCCTGCTCGAGCATGGCCAGACCGGCCTCTCCGTCGCGTTCGACTTTCCCACCTTGATGGGCTACGACTCCGATCATCCCCGCTCCGAGGGGGAAGTCGGCAAGTGCGGCGTGGCGATCTCGTCGCTGGCCGACATGGAGACCCTGTTCGCCGGGATCCCGCTCGATCAGGTCTCGACGTCCATGACGATCAATGGCCCGGCCGCCATTCTGTTCTGTTTCTACGTCGCCGCCGCGGAAAAGCAGGGCGTCCCGATCGCGAAGCTCCGCGGCACGGTGCAGAACGACATTCTCAAGGAGTACATGGCCCAGCACGCGTGGGTGTATCCGGTCGAGCCGGCGCTCAAGGTCATCGTCGACATGTTCGAGTGGGGCGCGAAGCATACGCCCCTGTGGAATACGATCTCGATCTCGGGCTATCACATCCGCGAAGCGGGCGCCACGGCGGCCCAGGAGCTGGCGTTCACCCTCGCCAACGGCTTCACGTACGTGGAGCGGGGCGTCGCGCGGGGGCTCGACATCGATTCGTTCGCGGCGCGCCTTTCCTTCTTCTGGGACATTCATAACGACTTCTTCGAAGAGATCGCGAAGCTGCGGGCGGCGCGGCGCATCTGGGCGCGTCACATGCGCGAGCGCTACAAGGCCAGACAGGCGCGGTCCTGGATGATGCGGTTCCACAGCCAGACGGCGGGCGTCACGCTCACCGCCCAGCAACCGCTCAACAACATCGTCCGCGTCGCCTATCAGGCTCTCGCCGCCGTGCTCGGCGGTACGCAGTCGCTGCACACGAATTCCCTGGACGAGACGCTCGCGCTGCCGACCGAGCAATCGGTGCAGGTCGCGCTGCGCACGCAGCAGATTCTGGCGCACGAAACCGGCATCGCCGAGGTCATCGATCCGCTGGGAGGCGCGTACTTCATCGAGGCGCTCACCGATCAGCTGGAGCGGGAGGCGGAGGCGCTGTTCGCCGAGATTGCCTCGATCGGCGGGGTCGTCCGGGGGATCGAGACGGGCTGGTTTCAGCGCCAGATTGCCCAGTCGGCCGCCGCCTTCCAGCGTCAGGTGGAGCTGGGGGAAAAGGTCATCGTGGGCGTCAACGAATTCCTGTCCGATGACGATCACCCGGTCGAGATTCTGAAGGTGTCGAACGATGCCGAGGAGCAGCAGCGACAGCGCCTGGCGCGCCTGCGCGCCGAGCGAGACACCGAATTGGTGGAGCGCCGCCTCGAGGTGTTGCGACAGGCGGCGGAGTCGGATCACAACGTCATCGGTCCCATGTTGGATTGTGCCCGCGCCTACGCCACGCTCTACGAGATCCGTCACGCGCTGGAGCGTGTGTGGGGAGCCTACCGCGAACCGGTGTTCTTCTAGCCCATGAACGTACTGCCAGCCGCTATTACCGAGCAGGACGCCCACGCCGCGATTGCACGGCTCGTGGCCATACCACCCGGCAGCCACTGGGTGGTGACGTGCTACCTCAAGCTCGAGCCGCGCGACCGCAGCCGCGGCAAGTACCTGATCAAGATGAAAAACCGCGTGCGCGAAAGCGAAGCGGCGCTCGCGCGCCAGGCACTTACGCATCAGGATCGCGAGGTCATCTCCGCCGCGCTCCGTGAGGTCCTCGATTATCTGGAGGAGCCCAGCCACCTGCCGAGCGCCCGCGCGATCGCGATCTTCGCGTCACGGCAGCTCGGCTTGTTCGAGGCCATCCCGCTGCCGCACGTGCATCGCTCGCGGCTGGCGGTCCGGCACGAGCCGCTCGTGCGCGAGCTCCTGGTGCTCGAAGAGGAATTCGGCACCATCCTCGCCGTCGTCTACGATCGGACGGCCGCGCGCTTTTTCGAGGTGACGGCGTACGATTGCGTGGAGCTGGCGGGGCTCGCGGGGATCGAGTCGTCGCGCGCGAGCAAATTCCACGGCGGCACGCAACGCCAGGTCATGGCACGCGGCGGAACGCCGTCCGGCAGCGCCGGCGAACACAACTATCACATGCGCATCCGCACCGAGAAGCAGCGGCTCTACGCGCAGATCGCGGACCGTGTCTTTCAGGTCAACCGCAGCAAGCCGCTCGCCGGCATCGTCCTGGGCAGCGTGGGTGTGGACGCCGGCGCGGTGATTCCGCACCTTCACAGCTATGTCCACGACCTCGTGCTCGGCGTGGTGAAGCTGAACCCCAAGAACGCGACGCCCGCCGAGGTGCAGGAGGCGACGCTGGTGCTCCGGGAAGAGCGGGAGCGCGCCTGGGAACGCGCCCACGCCGACGCGGTCAAGGACGGCGTGCCGCTGCGCTGGGCCGTCAACGGGCCCGACCTGACGCTGAAGGCGCTTACTCGGGGACAGGTGCGCACGCTGCTGGCCGACGGTCACGATGACGATCCTCGCATTGATGAGGCGATCGAAGAAGCGCTGAGTCAGCGCGCGCAGGTGGATGTCCTCTACGACGAAAAAGCACGTCGTGTCGTGGATGGCCTCGCGGCGCTGCTGCGCTTCCGCTCTTGATGACTGCACGGCGCCGGCCGATCCGCATTCTGGTGGCGAAGCCCGGGCTCGACGGCCATGACCGCGGTGCGAAAGTCGTCGCGGCGGCGCTGCGCGATGCCGGCATGGAAGTGATCTACACCGGGCTGCATCAGACCCCGGAGATGATCGCCCAGGCGGCGATCCAGGAAGACGTGGACGTCGTGGGCCTGTCGATTCTGTCGGGGGCTCACCTGACGTTGTTCCCGCGCGTCCGCAAGCTGCTCGACGCCGCCGGTCGCCAGGACGTGCTCCTGACCGGCGGCGGCATCATCCCCCCGGAAGACATGAGCGCGCTCGAATCGCAGGGCACCGGCAAGTTGTTCGGTCCGGGCACGCCGACGTCGGATCTGATCAAGTACATCCAGGAATGGGCCGCCGATCATGTCGCTGCGTAGTCACACGCACGACGCACCACGCACGACCCACGGCCGTTCGTGAGTCGCCTCAAGACGCTCGGCGATGAATACCAGCAGCTGCGCGCCCGCCTGGAACAGGGCGGCGGCGCGGAGCGCATCAAGCGCCAGCACGATCAAGGCAAGCTCACCGCGCGCGAGCGCGCCGCCGCGCTGCTCGACCGGGACGGTCCGTGGGTCGAAATCGGTCTGCTCGTCGCCTGGGACCAGTACGATGGGCAGGCGCCGGCCGCCGGCGTCGTCACGGGCCTGGGCCGCGTGGGCGGCCGGCCGGTCGTCGTGGTGGCCAATGATGCGACGGTCAAAGCCGGGTCGTGGTGGCCCGAGACGATCAAGAAGATCCTGCGCGCCCAGGAGATCGCCATGCGGCAGCGCATTCCGATCGTCTACCTGGTCGATTCCGCGGGTGTGAACCTGCCTTATCAAGGCGGCGTATTTCCGGGGCAGTACGGCGCCGCCCGGATTTTCTACTACAACTCGATCATGCGCCGCTATCTCAAAGTCCCGCAGATCGCCGCGGTCATGGGCCCCTGCATCGCGGGGGGCGCGTATCTGCCGGCATTGTCCGACGTGATCTTCATGGTCGACGGCACGTCGTTCATGGGACTGGGCGGGCCGAATCTCGTCAAAGGCGCCACGGGACAAGTCGTAGATGCGGAAACGCTGGGCGGTGCGGCCACGCACACCTCCGTCAGCGCCGTCGCGCATTACCGCGCCAAGGACGACCAGGAATGCATCGCACGCATCCGCGAATACATCGGCCGCCTGCCGCATGCACCGCCGTCGCCGCGCACCTACCCGGCACCAAAGCGGGACGTGAAAGCGCTGTACGAGCTGCTTCCCGTCGATCACCGCATGAGCTACGACGTCCGGGCGATGTTCGAATCCCTGCTCGATGCCGGCCGGCTCGATGAGTTCCAGCCGGATGTCGCACCCGAGATGATCTGCGGGCATGGTGCGGTCGAGGGTCGCCCGGTCGCGGTGATCGCGAACTCGCGCGGCGTGATCAGAGGCAAGAAGAAGGCCGAGGCGCCGAGGATCGGCGGCATCATCTATACGGAGAGCGCCGAGAAAGCGGCGTACTTCATCGACAACGCCGACCGCGAGCGCCTGCCGTTGCTGTTCCTTCAGGACGTTTCCGGATTCATGGTCGGGACCGAGGCCGAGCATACGGGTATCATTCGAGCGGGTGCGCGCTTCGTCGAAGCGATGGCGACGGCTACCGTCCCGAAGCTGGTGCTCACGCTCAATCACGCGTCCGGAGCCGGTTACTACGCGATGGCGGGGCAGGGGTTCGACCCCGACTTCATCGTGTCCTGGCCCACCGGCCGCATGGGCGTGATGGAGGGAGAGTCCGCGATCCAGGCCGTGTACGGCGCCGACGCTTCAAAACCGGACAACGCGACCGCGGTGGATGCGATGCGCGCCGATTACGAGCACCAGCTCGACGCGAAGTTCGCCGGCGCCCGCGGCTTTGTCGATGCGATTCTTACGCCCGAGGAAACGCGCGACACGCTCGCGTTTCTGCTCGAGGTGTGCACTGAGTTCACCGGCCCCCACCTCGGGGCCTTTGCGCTGCCGAGTCTCACGTGATGATGAAGACGCTTATGATTGCCGGCCTCGTATTGGGGACCGCCTGCGCCTCGACGAAGGCCGTCGGTCCGAAGGTCGCCCCCGCGACGAAGTCGGCAGCACCCTCGCTCCCGACGACGGTGGCCGCGGATGGAAGCCGGACGCCGGTCGTCGATCCCGCCGTCGCCTACATGCTCGGCCTGATGCCGGTGAAGAACACCGGCGTGGACGTCTTTCAAGCCATACATCCGACCTACGACGGCCGCGGCGTGCTCATCGCCATCCTCGACAGCGGCATCGATCCGAACGTGCCCGGCCTCATTGCGACGAGCACGGGCGCGCCCAAGATCATCGAGCTGCGGGACTTCTCCAGTGAAGGGCGCGTCGCGCTCGCCGCTTTTCCAGCTCCAACAGAGAATGAAATGAAGGGTGCCGCCCGGATCGGCCGGCTGACAACCGCGACGACGTGGTACCGCGGCGTGTTCCGTGAGCTGCCGCTGGGCCGGCCGCCCGCGAGCGACGTGAACGGCAACGGCCGCAACACGGACGAGTTTCCCGTCGTGGTCGTGAAGGCGTCGGATGGCTGGGTGGCGTTCCTCGACACCAATCTCGACGGCTCGTTCGAGGACGAGATGCCGTTGCATGACTATCGGCAGGGGCGTGAGACGATCGCGTTGGGGACGAAGCCGCTCACCATCGTCGCGAACTTCAGCGAAGCGGACAGCGCACCTGTGCTCGACCTCTTCTTCGATACGTCGGGGCACGGAACACACGTCGCCGGGATCGCGGCGGGGCACAATCTCTACGATGTAACGGGATTCAACGGCGTGGCCCCCGGCGCGC
The DNA here is from genome assembly GCA_003221985.1 of Gemmatimonadota bacterium. The sequence continues at coordinate 27,860 of QHUQ01000126.1, forward strand.
AGCTCATCGGCCTCAAGATCGCCAACAACGCGCGCGGCGGCGTAACGGTACACGGCAGCATGATGCGCGCGATCGACTACGCGGCACGCTATGCCGCGCAGCGGAATCTGCCGCTGGTGCTGAACATGAGCTTCGGCGTCGGCAACGAGCACGAGGGTCGGGCGGTCATCGACTCGATCGTGGACGCGTTCCTGCTGGCGCATCCCGACGTGGTGTTCGCGATTGCCGCCGGCAACGACGGACCGGGGCTTTCGACGCTGGGGTTCCCCGGATCGGCCGATCTCGCGCTCACCGTCGGTGCCACGTACCCCGGCGTCTTCGCCCGGCCGCCGCAGCCCGGCGTCCCACCAGCCCGTGATGCGCTCGGTTACTTCAGCTCGCGCGGCGGCGAGTTGGCAAAACCGGACATCGTGGCGCCGGGAATCGCATTCTCGACCGTGCCGCGCTGGGACACCGGCAATGAGGTCAAGGTGGGCACCAGCATGGCGACGCCGTACGCCGCGGGACTGGCCGGCTGTCTCGCATCGGCGCTGGTGCAGGAAGGCCGTCGAGCGAGCGCGGCCGACCTCGTCCAGGCACTCCGTGTGTCGGCGCGCCCATTCAATGGCGCGCGCCTGATCGATGAGGGAGCGGGCATGCCGGTCCTCGAAGCCGCCTACCAATGGCTCGAGGGCGGACACCAGGGCTCGAGCTATGAAGTGCGCGCCACGAACGGGGTGTCGGCCGCCTTTCGCCGCAACGGCTTCGCGGGCGGCCAGGACAGCGTCGAGACATTCACTGTTCGGCAGCGCGCGGGCCTGCGCGCCGCGCAGTTCGCGTTGCACGCCGATGTGCCGTGGCTCGGCGTGGACGACACCGTCGATGCGGCCCCGCGCGCTACCCAGATCTCCGTCACCTATCATCGCAGCTCGTTGACGGCACCCGGCGTCTACATCGGCACCGTGACGGCGGTGAATCCCCGCGACGCGGTCGCCGGTCCGTTATTCACCCTGGTGAACACGGTCATCATCCCGACGGACCTCGCGGCGAAAGTCCTGTTCGATGAGCGCCGCATGATCGGGCCCGCCGGAGTGCAACGCTATTTCCTGCGCGTGCCGCAGCCCGACGCGACGCTGCGGGTGACGGTGACGCTGCCCGATTCGCAAGGCCAGCAAGCGACGGTACGGCTGTACGAGCCTGATGGCGCACCCGCACGCTCTGCCCCGCAGGATGTCGATATCGGGAAAGAGGACCTCGGTAGCGCGTCGATCACGGTCCGCGCCGAGGACATGGTCCCGGGCGTGTACGAGCTGGACGTCGCCGCGCCACCCCTGTCAGCGTCAACCGTGACGGTGCGTGCCGATCTCGGTCCCGTGGCGCTCGCTCCCGCGCAGAATGGCGGCCTGGAGTTCTCCAGTGTGCTCAGTGGGCAAGGAGCCACGATGACCGGTGAGGTCCAGTACCACCTCGTCGGCGCCGAGCGGACGTATGCGATCGCGGGCCGCGGCCAGCCCCCAGAGTCGCTGCAGGTGCGCGCGCCGCGTTGGGCGAAACGGATGGAGGTGGACCTCGAGCTTCCCCCCGATCTATGGGACGAGATGACGGACCTCTCCGTGACGGTGTACGACTCGAGCGGTCAACAGCCGCGCGGCGGCAATCAGGCGGCGAATTACGCGTTCGGCCGCATGGGCGTCGCGTTGTCCGATTCGGTCATCGGGGGCGGCGGGGGCGGCGGGGGGGGCGGGGGGGGCATTCCGTTGACGGTGGAGCTGTATCCGGCATTCGCGAGGCTCCCGGGCCACGCCTGGAAGGGCACGGTCCGCATCCGGTTTCTGGGGCCTGACGAACCCGTCGGTGAGCGTGGTGCCTTGTCGGTCGTCGCCGGCGGGCGCCGCATCGTGCGGTTGCCGACTCCGCCACCGCTGGATCTGCCGGAGGGTTTCAGTGCGCTGATCGAGACCCGCGTGACGACGTCGACCGGCGCGATGGCGGCGCGGCGGACGACCGTGGGAACGGGGGGGGGCGCGCGCGGAGCCAGCGGACAGCGGTGAGCGCTCGTCCGGCGACGGTGCGGGTCGCGGGAGGGCAGGGATTCTGGGGTGACTGGCTGGAAGCGCCGTACCGCCAGGTCACCGGCGGTCCCGTCGACTATCTGATGATGGACTACCTCGCCGAAGTCACGATGTCCATCCTGCAAAAACAAAAGTCGCGCGACGCGACACGGGGCTACGCCACCGACTTCGTCGACCAGATGGAGCGGATTCTTCCCACCCTGGTGGAGCGGGGCATCAAAGTCACCGCCAATGCCGGCGGGGTGAACCCGCGCGCCTGCGCAATGGCGGTCGCCGATGTCGCCCGACGACTCGGCCTGGCGAGAAAGCTCACGATCGGGGTGGTGAGCGGGGACGATCTGCTGGGCCGGCTCGACGGGTTGATCGCCCGTGGCCACGATCTCCAGAACCTCGACACGGGGCGGCCGCTGCACGACGTGCGCGATCGCGTGCTCTCCGCCAACGTCTACCTGGGCGCCGCGCCGGTCGTAGAGGCGCTGCAACGCGGGGCGCAGGTCGTCATCACCGGGCGCGTCACCGACACCGGTCTGACACTCGGCCCGTTGATGCACGCGTTCGGTTGGCCGCGTGATGCGTGGGATCGCATCGCCGCGGGCACCGTGGCGGGACACATCATCGAGTGCGGGGCCCAGGCGAGCGGCGGGAACTGCCTGAGCGACTGGAAGACGATCCCGAACCTCGCCGCTGTGGGCTACCCCATCGTTGAGGCACGCGCCGACGGCACGTTCGATCTGATCAAGCATCCCGGGACGGGCGGGCGCATCGACGTCGCCGGGGTCACCGAGCAGCTGGTCTACGAAATGGGCGATCCGAGGGGCTACATCACGCCGGACGGTGTGGCCGACTTTACGACGATTCAATTGAGTCAGGTGGGCAAGGACAGGGTTCGGGTGTCGGGGGTCAGGGGAAAGCCCGCCACCGACAAGCTCAAGGTATCGATCGCCTATTTTTACGGGTACAAAGCGATCGGGACGCTCGTGTATGCGTGGCCGGACGCGTTGGAGAAGGCCAGGGCGGCCGACCGTATTCTGCGCCAGCGGCTCGACGCCCTGGGTCTCAAGTTCGAGGCGATCCTCAGCGAATTCGTGGGTGCGAACGCCACGCACGGCCCGCTGGCGCTGCAGGACATCGACGCAGCGGCAATCCCCGAAGTACAGCTTCGGGTCGGCGTGCGCTCGCCCGACAAGGCGGCCGTCGATCGCTTCACACGCGAGATCGCGCCGCTCATTCTCAATGGCCCACCCAGCGTCACCGGCTTCGCCGGGGGACGGCCCAAGCCGGAGGAAGTCGTGGCGTATTGGCCGGCGTTGATCGACAAGAAGATGGTGGAGCCCTCGGTGGAGCTGATCGAGGCATGAAGCGCCAACTGGTCGAGCTGGCCCATGCCCGCTCGGGGGACAAGGGCGACACCGCCAACGTCGGCCTGATCGCCAAGAAGGCGAAGGATTATCCGCTGCTCGTGAAGCAGGTGACGGCAGCGCGGGTGGCGCGGCATTTTAGAGGCATGATCACCGGTCCGGTGGAACGCTTCGAGCTGCCCAACCTGCACGCCCTCAATTTCCTGTTGCACGGTGCGCTCGATGGCGGTGGCACGATCTCCCTGAAGACGGACGCTCAGGGGAAAGTGTTCTCCACCGCGCTGCTGCGCATGGAGATCGAGGTGAAGCGGTGAGCGATCGGGTGCTGGTCCAGGTCGCGGGCGGGATCCTCACGGCGACGCTCAACCGCCCCGACAAGCGCAACGCGATCGACACGGCTATGATCGATGGGCTGATCGCGGCGGTCGACCGCGCCGATCTCGACGCGGCGGTACGGGTCGTCGCGCTGCGCGGCGCCGGCCGCGACTTCTGCGCGGGGATGGATCTCAACGAGCTGCTCGCGTCCGCGGGCCACACGCTCGACCAGAACCGCGGTGCGGCCCTGCATTTTGCCGAGGTCTTCACGCGCATGCGCCGCCTGCCCAAGCCGGTCGTGGCGCTGGTGCAGGGACGCGCCCTCGCCGGCGGCTGCGGGCTGGCAACGGCCTGTGACGTGATTCTCGCCGCCCGGTCGGCGCAGTTCGGCTATCCGGAAGTGCAACGCGGCTTCGTGCCGGCGATCGTGATGACCATGCTGCGTCGCGCGGTGGGGGAAAAGATCGCGTTCGATCTGGCGGCCACCGGCCGGCTGCTGAACGGCACGGAGGCCGCGGCGGCCGGGCTCGTCTCCCGCGTCTACGACGAGGCGGACTTCGACGAGCAGGCCGGCGCCGTGCTGCGCGCGCTCGCCGAGGCGAGCCCGTCGGCGCTGGCGTTCACCAAGCAGCAGTTCTACCAGCTGGACGGGCTCAGCTTCGACGACGGGCTGCGGTTGGGTGCCGATGTGAACGCCGTCAGTCGCAGTACTCCCGATTTTCGCGCCGCAATCAGCGCATTTCTCAAGAAATAGCAGCGAGGATAGATATGCGGAATCTCAACGTGCCGATGTACGATCCGGAGATGGTCCGCCCGATGCGGGAGGAGCTGACCCGCCTGGGCTTCGAAGAGCTACGAACTGCGGCCGACGTAGACGCCGTGCTCTCGAGCGAGCGCGCGCCGACGCTGGTCGTCGTCAATTCGGTATGCGGCTGTGCCGCCCGCAACGCCAGACCGGCAGCGGCGCTCGCGATCCAGCATGACCGCCGGCCGCCACGTCTCGTGACAGTGTTCGCGGGACAGGACGCGGAAGCGACGGCCCGCGCGCGCAGCTACTTCACGGGCTACGCGCCGTCGTCGCCGCAGATCGCACTGTTCAAGGAGGGGCAGCTCGTGTTCATGCTCGAGCGGCGTAACATCGAGGGCCGGAATGCTCGAGACATCGCGGCGGATCTGATGACGGCGTTCGACGAACACTGCTAGGACCGTCGTTTTTGTCTTAGAGGATCTTCCCCCGCCGCACGCGGAAGTCGACGATCTGCTGCGTCCAGCTCCAGAGCGAGTCCTGGTTTGCCATCGCCACACCCTGCACCTCGTGGCGGTGCCAGCCGTCCATGACCTGTGAGTCCTGCGTCCAGATCTTTACGCGGTTGCGGGGCACGAGCTTTTCCCAGTTCTGCGCGATCGGCGGATCGGCGTAGAGCAGCCGGACCGTGACGTTGCGCGACAGGTACTCGATCGGACTCAGATCGACTTTCCCGTACAGGTCTTTCGGCTGCATGCGTCGCGCGCCCGGCATGTCGGGAAGACCGTCCGAGAACATCACGATGTTGAGCGGCGCGAGGACGAGGTTCTGCCGCTTGATGTGGACCGCCACCCGCTGGAAGAAGGCGTTGAAATCGGTGAGCGCGTCGACATCGGGGAACCAGGAGCGCAGGTCGCGTTCGATCTCGGCTGGGGTCTTGCCGCTGAGGTCTTGAATCGGATGGAACGTCTTCGGCTGGCCGGGGACATCGCCGCCCAGCGACCCGACGAACACGTCGGTGGCCTGTTTCAGACCACCGAGTCCGTTCACATGGCCATAGATGTACAAGGCGGCATACCGTAACGCGTCGTCGAAACGGGGGTTGTTCCGAAACGAGCCGGACACGTCGAGTCCGACGACCAGCGTGGACCTGGGAGGCGGCGCGTTCGACGGCGGTCTGCAGCCGACCAGCGTGAGGGCTACCAGCCCGACTACGGCGCGCTTCACCGGGCCACCTCGCCGCTGACCCGCGCCGGGAAATGCGTCGCCGCCAGCACGTCGTCGATCGACTTGAACGGCAGCGTGAAGTGACCGCGGCCCGTGAAGACCACGAACAGGAAGTTGAGCCCGGCCGCGACCACCTGCAGCACCGGCAGCGACACGAGCTCGAACAGCTCGCGCGCTTCTTTGCGGAACCACTCGCGCTCGCCTTTGAGGGCGGCGATGGGACCCTTCCAATAATCGGCCATCACCGGAGCGGCGCCGTGGCTGGCCATGCCCTCGACGACGAGCGGCTGGCGACCGAGCAAAGCAATCAACGCGGGTGCGCCGAAGCGGCCGAACAGGAACCACGTCATGCCGCGCACGCCGACCCAGCCGAAGAACGCGAGTCCGATCGTGCCGAACACTCCCAGCTGGATCCCTTGCTGGGCCAGCCACGGCGTCATCGCGTCGACCAGCTCACGATACAGGAACAACACTTCGAACATGGCGACTGCGATCTCGACCAGGATCATGAAGACGATATTGCCGGTCTGCCTCTCCTTGATGGCCTCATTCAGCACCTGAATGCAGGCAAAGCTGCCGGCGATGATGATCGCCAGGAAAATCCACAGAATCAGAATCAGCGCGAAGCCGTTGACCTCGTATCCCGTGAGGTCGGCCAGCAGCTCGCTCATCGTGGGCCGCAGGGTAAACGTGAAGATCGTCGCCTCGACCGCCGACCACACGATCAACAGGACGAAGGCCGGCCACGGGATGCCGGGACGACGCGAGGTCGCGTCGAGCATCGCGAGTGGTGAAGTGATCGCGCCCTTCAGGGTGCCCCAGACCAGTTGAACGCTCAACTTGAGCAGTCCCCACACCCAGCCGACGAGCACGATGAGAAACTTCACGAGGCCCGCCCAATAGAACCACACCATCCGCAACGCGTCCCACCAAGCCAACGCGACCGACTGCATGAGCGTCACCGAGCGTCCCAGGCGGAAGGGGATCGTGTAGAGGGAAACCATGGTGCCCCAGATCCCCGCGATGAACGCCGCGGCAGGCAGCAGCAGCAGGAGGGACATCCCGGCAAGATTCCAGAAGGTTTCGCCCTGGAGCACGAATCCAAAAATCTTCGCCTGGAAGGGCACGATCCACGCCACCCCAGCGATCACCCACTGCACGAGCTGCTGGAGCACGAAACTCCATTGCTGGGTTTGTACGGCGTTGGCGACAGTCTCTTGCATCGGAAGAGCCCTCCCACGGGATAGGACGGCATGCGCTGCGAGGCGGACATTGTTATAAACGGGACCCGACAAGTCAAGCAAAAGGTTCGTGATGAGCATCACCGGAGCCTTGCGACTTGCGCAAAATGCCCAGTCGAGGCTACTCATCTCGGTGTGCCGGATGACCCCAAACGCTTGATCGTCGTCGGCGACCGCGTACTGATCGCTCCCGAGGAGGGAGAGGAGCGGACCAACGTCGGCCTCTATTTGCCCCCTTCGGCCATCGAAGGGCGGCAGGTGCAAGGTGGGCGTATCGTCGCGACGGGCCCGGGGACTCCCATGGCCGAACCTGCCAGCATGGACGAGGAGCCCTGGAAGATCCACGGCGGCGGCGCCGAAGTGAAATACCTCCCCATGCAGGCCGAGACGGGGGACTACGCGCTGTTCTTCCGGAAAGCCGCCGTGGAAATCACATTCGAAGAGAAGACCTATCTCGTCGTGCCACAGGCTGCGATACTCGTACTCGTGCGAGGAAAGCATGGCTGACATGGGGTGGGCCCGCAGTCGTGGAGATCGCGCCGAAGGGCAGGGACTGCGGCGCGGCGCCTGGTATCGCGTCGTCGAAAACCCGCAGAAGGATTACGTCGTCGTCGACGTGCATCACGTCGAGATTCGGGTCCCCAAAGGGGACCTCGAAATCCGGGGACAGCGCCCCACTACTTGGAGCGTCGTCCGTCAGCCACACCTCGTTTGTCCTGGTTGTGCCTCTCGCGCGGTCATTCCCGAAGGAATGAAAGACGCCAAATGCAACGAGTGCGGCCGCGCCTACCCGATTGACTGGAAGGATGCCGGCTAATGAGACGACGGTAAGGGACGGTAAATAAAACGACGGTAAGGGACGGTAGGTAAAACGACGGTAAGGGACGGTAAGGGTTGGAACACCTCCTATCTCTTCACTGCTTTTGAAACGGCTCTATAAAGACGCCACGTCATGAGGCCGGCCCTACCACGCAGCGCGTCTAATCGATTCCAGTCCGCTTCTGATAAGAGCTTGAGATCGCGAACCAATCGCAGAACGTAGGCGAGTTCTGCGAGCGATCCGATACTGATGTCGATGAATCGTCTGAACTCGGTCGAGCCTCGCTTGGCGGAGCCCTCGGCGAGGTTCACCGCCGCGGAAAATGCCGCCCGTCGGGCCTGCGACGTCAGACCGTAGAGTTCGTGCTTTGGGAAGGACGTAGTTGCGTCGTAAACGGCAAGGACCAGCTCATGACACAGCTTCCAAGCGTGCAGTCTTTCATGCGCGAGCATGAGGAAGTATTTCTGG
>QHUQ01000230.1 GCA_003221985.1 Gemmatimonadota bacterium
CATCAACACGACTTTCGGTGCGAACTGGCTGTCGCCAACGCAGATCCTGGATCCGCGCCTTCTCCAGATCAGCGCGCAGTTGTCCTTCTGACTCGGGATTGCCGGGGGAGGGCTCGCCTTGGAGCCCTGCCAGGCACGCCGCACTTATTTCTTCGGGCAGGTCGTGGAAATGTAGGTCAACGATTGAACCGTCAGCGTCGGCACAGCGGGGCCCGCATTGCCGCCGCCGCGCGCGCCGGGCGGAGTGGTGATCGGCCCGGAAATCTCCACGGTGTGTCCAACGTGCAGCCCCAACTGCTCCGCGTCGCCGCCGAGGCGATACGTCGCAGGTGAATCCCCTCTCGTATCGGTGACGGTGAACGTCGGGCCGGCCGGTGCCGCATTTCCACGTGACGGCGTGCTTCGTTCCTCGCGGCTGATGCAGCCGATCACGACATACTTCCGCGCGGTCGACGCCTGGCCCGGATTCTGCGGGGCCGTTTGTGTTGCAGAGAGTCCGATCGTGGTCGCACACACGATCGCGGCGCTCGCCGCTCGTAACCCTCTCTCCATCGTGTCTCCTGACGCTCGTGATAGTTGAGCTCGGCCCGGCGACCTCGGCTCAACTGCCCTTACTGATTTGACGGCTTCTTGCGGAGGTGCCCGTACATCAGCTCCTCCACGAACTCCACGCACTTGTATTCCATGAGCTGGGCGTTCTTCTCCACGTGTCGATAGAGGGGCATGCTGATTTTCCACGGCCGCGTGAACACCTTCGGGTCCTCCATCGTCGCTTCGTAGCTGATCGTGTTGCGATCGATTGACGTGTAGCGTTCAACGACGCGGAGTGCCTCGCTGTGGAAATCGCCCGCACGGTCGAACCATGTTTGATCGATCTGATCGGTGACGTCGATGACGAGCGTGTCGCCGTCCCAGCGGCCGATAGACCAGCCCATCCACGCGTCGGTGGGGCTCTTCTCCCTGCTGTTCATTCTGATGGTTCGACTGGCGCTCGCAAACTCGGACGCCATCAGGATCGTGTCTTTGCCCTGGATGATCTGGAACGGGTACGGCATGTAGATCATGCGCGGAATGCCCGGCATGAAGCATTTGATCTCGGGGTCGCGCGTCAGCCAGTTCTCCGCGTTTTCCTTCTTCCTGGCCGCCGCCGCCGGCAGGTACGGGATCTCGTTCCCCTCGACGACGCCGGGGCCCGCCGGAACGCTGAAGGCGGCGCCGAGCGCAATCACCGGACCGCGGCGCGCCTCGTGAGCCAGCAGGTCCCAATTCGCCGAGTTCATCGCCTGCCAGATGCCGCTGAAGTCCGGCTTGCCGTCGCTGGTGCGCGGCGCCGTCGTGCTCTGGTTCTGACCGGCACCCGAAATCACGGCGCCGATGAGGATGGCCGCCGACACAGACGCTCCAGCCAGGAGAGTCGCCAGTCCAATCCGAATGCGCATCCTATCCTCCCAATCGAATCGATGATCGGTTACGGGGCACGCCGCGAACAGATATCCTTTAACGTCGCGTCTGTCAAGCCATCTGTTTCTGGTTTAACAGCCCGTGGTGAAAGTCTGGCGTCGCACCGAGACGAGCGAGGCGCCCCGGGGTCCCCAACGCGGCAGCCGCGTTGGGGTGGGGCGGGGATGCATCGCTCGTCGAATGCAGCCAGGCTTTCGCCACGGGCTGTTAAGTGGCCTGACGCAAAAAGGTGGGGAGCGGCGGATGGTGTTGCGTTGGCACCTCCGACTCGCCCGCGTCCCTGACGGGGTGGCGAGCCGGAGGCATGAATTGCGGTGCGCTGCGCGCGGCCGTGTGCCCGGCGGATCGTTCGGTTTACCGCGAGCCTGGCGTCTTGCTCGGCTGGGCCTTCCCCAGTGCCTCTTTCTCCTTGACACGAGCGCCGTTCAGCGTGCCGCTCATCGCTTCATTTCCCTCGTGGCACGCGTACTCGTAGATTTGGTCCTTGGTGCTCTTCATGAACAGGACTGCCGTCCAGGGCTTCGTCCACGTTGCCGGATCGGCGACCGTGGCTTCGTACTTGAGAGTGTCAGGCGCGACGCGCGTGAAGCGCTCGACCAAATGGGTGCTCTCGGTGGCGGTGCCCAATGTGAGCGGCGAGTCGTTGCGGAAATTCGTGGTATCGACAACGAACGTATCGCCCTCCCACCGACCAACCGGGTCGCCCAGCCACAGATGGACATTCTTGGGGAGATGAGGACGGTTGCCGATGCTGACCATCCGGGTGTCGTGCCTCATCTCCATGTTGATGGCGAAGGCGGCCGGCGTCTGGACGATTTGATAGTAGTTGTTATACCCCGCGCCCAGCATCGGCACGCTGCCCGTGATGCAGCGCTCGCCCAGCGCGATGTCCTCGGGTCCGTCGAAGGGGTGCAGCTTCCTGTACTCTGCCGCTGCCGCCCGGCGCTTCTGCGTCTCAGCCGTCAACGGAGGAAACTTCCCATCGGGCGGGTCGGTAATCAGCGACGTCCGATTCTCGAACCATCTCCCCACGACCCAGAACGAGTTGTAGTCCCCTGTTCCGGTGTCCCTGGACTTGAACCCCTTCTGCTTGCCGAGGACATTGTGGAGAGCCGCCAGATACACGGCGTCGCCGAACGCGGCATCGCCATCGCCGTTGAACAATTCAGCGGCCTTCTGCTTCAGCGCAACGACCTCGTCATCGGTCAAAGTCGCGCGCCCAGCCAGCTCATCCGGCCGCTCAACGGGCGTTGCGGCGTTATGCTCCCAGACCCCCGAGAGATCGGGGTGGCCATCGGGGCCGCGGGGCGGAGTCCACGCTTTCTCGGTTTTCGGTGTTGGTGAAGCGGCGGTTTGACCGGCGAGCGTGACTCCCGCCAGCGATACCGCGATTAGGACGGCGAACACGCTCCAAGCCGCGAGACGTTTTTGAAGCACAGACCCCTCCTGTTCAGCAGCACGAGCGAGCAATTCTACTCCTGATTCGCTCGCTGACGGAGCGTCGCTCGGCGGTTTGCGAAGCTTCGTTACTTGCGCCCTATCATACTTCTTCTGGCGGCCTCTTGCTCTGTTGTGGGACACGCCCTCGCGCGTTTCGGAACACGCACGGTCCGAGCAAAATCACCAAATCGACAACTGTCTGACGATTCCGGGCGGCCAGTCTATTGCACGCTGAGTCAGACAATATGAAAAGTGCAACCGGCTTACAGAATTCGACACGTACGGGAAGAGCGGCACGGATTGTAGCCTTGCTCGCGCTGACGATGGCGATCGGGATGAACCTGGCCGTATTCTTCAGGGACCGGGCCGTGGTCCCGACGACTCCCACCGAGTCGGCTCCGCCCGAGAGAAACAACACACACAAAACGGGTCCGTGGCACTATCCGCCCGTCAGCACACGCGTCTAGGAGCGTGTTCACATTTCTCGCACACCCTCCCCGTTCACCTCGTCGCGCCGGAGCCTGGATACGTCCGGCATCGGGATTGGCTGCAGCGACTCGAAGGCCCGCGCGGCGCGGAGCACACGCGCATCCTGGTACCGGGGTCCGACGATGTGCAGACCGACCGGCAGGCCGGCCCCGGTCAGCCCGCAGGGGATCGACGCGGCCGGCTGCTGGGTCAGATTGAACGGATAGGAGAACGGCGTCCACTCGGTCCAGCACTTCTCCTTCATCACGCCGGCGACGTCTCTGCCCGCGTCGAAGGCTGCGAGCGGCAGCGTCGGCGTCAGCAGCAGATCGTATTTCTCGTGGAACTGGTTCATCCGGATCCCGAGCGCGCCGCGTTTCTGCACGGCCTCGACGAGATCGAGCATACCGATCCTCGCGCCATTCTCGGCCACCTCGACAAGACCCGGGTCCATCACGGCCTTCTGCTGCGCGGTGAAATCCTTCAGGAGATACGCCGCCCCGGTGAACCAGTGGCGACGGAAGATTTCCTCCACTCCTTCGAAGCCCGGGTCCGCCTGCTCGACCCGGGCACCGAGCTCGACGAACCGCATCGCGGCCTTTTCCACCAGCGCCGCGACCTCCGGTTCCACGTCGGCGTATCCCAGGTTCGCGGAGTAGGCAACGCGCCACCCGCGCACGCCTTCGTCCAGGCCGGCCAGGTAGTCGCGCCCATCGCCGGGCAGAGCGAGCCAGTCGCGCACATCGGGCTGCGATATCACGTTGAGCAGGAGCGCGGCGTCGCGCACGGTGCGCGACATCGGTCCGACGTGCGCCACCGTGCCGAACGGCGACAGCGGCCAGGCCGGCACGCGGCCGAACGACGGCTTCAGCCCGAACAGGCCCGTGAACGCACAAGGTATGCGGATCGAGCCGCCGCCGTCGGTCCCGAGCGTCAGCGGCCCCATGCCCGCGGCGACCGCCGCGGCGCCGCCGCCCGAGGAACCGCCCGGCGTCTTCGCCGCGTTCCACGGGTTGCGCGTGATCCCGGTGAGCGGGCTGTCGGTGACGCCCTTCCACCCGAACTCGGGCGTGGTGTTCTTGCCGAGCAGGACCGCGCCGCTCTCGCGCAGCCGCGCCACCGCCGGCGCGTCGTCGGTCCACGGGCCCGCGGGATCCGACAAAGCAGAACGCGTTGAGGACGGGGTTCAGCCTGTCGACCTGCCGAAGGACCGCGCGCGCCACCTCGACGGGCGAGGCGCCTTTGCTCCCATACAGGCGCAACAGGTCCGCGGCCGAACACGTCAACAAGTCTGAAGACGCCACGTCTAGGGGTGGCCTTCACCACGCGCGCGGCGCCACAACCACCGCGCGGTCGCGGCGACCGTCAAGCCAACCGCGCCGCCGAGAATGGCTCGCGTGTGGTGCGTACCCGGTGGACGGCTGGGCGGCGGCGGACGCCGGCGGCGATCGTCGACTCGAATCCATTGCGTCAGAAAGGCTGACGCTTCAGAAGCACATACCGGGCACCGGTCCTCTTCATGAAGCTCTTCACAATCAAGGCAGAGGCGAGTACCACGAAGCTGCATCCACCTAGTGTACTCAACGGCGCGGGTTCGAGCCCAGGCGGGCTGCCTTGACACTTGTGTCACCGGCGCGGAGCTTGCGTGGAAAGGCGATGCGGGGTATCGTCTGCGCCTGCGTGAATCGGCAGCCACGACTCCACATACCTGATTTCAGCCATCCGCGGTTACGAGAGGACCTGGAGCTGAAGGTCGCGACCGGACAGGGCGCCTTCTCGGTCGCCCGCGATCGTTTCGAGATGGTGAATCGCTCGATCGCGACGCTGTTGAAGCACGTGCGTGCGCGTCGCGAGATCGTGCACGACTTTCGAGCGGTGTTGCAGGATCTGCGGCACACGCTCAGCGACGAATCTCGCACAGACGCCGAACCACGCCGACCACTTCCTGAAAGCTGACCGGTTTATTGAACGACGCCGCGGCTTCCAGTTCCTGAACACGATCGCCCTCGACGCCCGACAGGACGACGATCGGAATGTCGGCGAGCCCGGGATCGCCGCGCTGCTCGCGCCGGAACGTCCAGCCGTCCATCACCGGCATCCGCAAATCCAGCAGGATGACGCACGCGTCGCCGCCGCCGCGCAGGTAGCTCAGCGCCTCCTCGCCGTTCGCGGCCGGCAC
>QHUQ01000231.1 GCA_003221985.1 Gemmatimonadota bacterium
CCTGAACGTCGCCGCGCGTTTCGTCCAGGACTTTTCCCATCTCGCGCGTCATGTCGCGCGCGAGCGACTCCTTGCGATCCGCGATGAGCTGGGCCGCGCGGAACAACAGCTCGGCGCGCCGGGGCGCAGGCACGAGCCGCCACCGCTCGTACGCGAAGCGCGCCGCGTCGATCGCCTGCGCCGCATCCTCGGCGGTCGATTTCTGAAAGTCACCGACCAAATCGTCCGTATTGGCGGGATTGCGATTCTCGAAAGTGTCGCCTGAGGCGGATGGTACCCAGGCACCGTCAATAAAGTTGTCAAAGGTCGTCGTCTTGGCGGTTGCTGTCCTCATGGGCATTGAGAGTGCCGTACTGTGGACATCGGCTGCAACATCGTGGCGAAATGCCTCAGACACAGTGGCTTACGGATTCGGCTTGGATCCAAACTCTCGGGGTCAGCCGGAACGGGAACCTCGGGTGGGAGAGAGAATTGGGCGCAATATGCCTGAGTTTCCAGCGAGCGACGGTGGCATGAATCCTGAAGTACCGCTTGGTGTCCGAGGAGATGGACCAGCGATGATGACCAACGTTGCAGCCACCACCGATTGCCTCCTGAACACCGCTCCCGCGGCGAACGCGCTGAAAGTGGTGATCGTCAACGGCAACCCGGAGATGCTCGAGCTGCTCGACACGATGCTCGCCGCCGGTCACTACGACGTCGTCTTCGTCGAGTCGAGCGAGCACGCGTATTCGCAGATCAAGCGGGTGCAGCCGAACCTCGTCATCCTGTGTGTCCGGATCGACGACGCCGAGGGATTTCAGGTGCTGTCGATGCTGAAGCTGGATGATGAGACCAGGGGGATTCCGGTGCTGACGTATACGACCGAATACGAGGGCCGGGAAACGGAAGAAGAGCTCCTCGAGCGCTCCGAGACCGAGTTGTTCTCGGCCAAGGCCGCGGTCTGGATGAACTGAATGGTGTTATAGTCGCGCCGGATCATGGACGACTTAGAGGCCGTCGTTGGGCCCCGCGGAAACAACACGCGGGATGCAGAGCGTATTGAGATACTCGGCGAGCTCCACGGCGAAGTGATGGTCTTCCAGTCGATGGCGATCAAGGAAATCAGCCGCGCCGGCGCGCAGATTGAAACCGGGTTTCCTCTCCAGCTCGATTGCCTTCACGATTTTCGGCTGACGCTCGGCGATCGCTCCGTCGTCGTCAAGGGCCGCGTCGTGCACTGCAGCATCACCGAGGTCGAGCAGGAGCTGGTGCTCTACCGATCGGGGCTCGAGTTCATCGAGCCGTCCGACGGCGTGTCCACGGTCATCTCAGAGTTCATCGACGCCATCAAAAACGGCCGGCGCGCGCTGTAGCGATGAACGTCGCCCCCGCAGAGATCTCCAAAGACTTGACGGCTGAAAGGCTCGCCCTTCATCGCTCGCCTGAAGGCTTCGCGCTCCGCTGATGATGTCCTCGGCGTTCCTCGGTCGTGTCCGGCTTCAGCCGGACCGTGGTGCCGTCAGTTCTGCTGCCCCGTTCGGACGGGCGTGTTCGCACGCGGCGGCGTGACGTAAGCCGTCACGAAGCTTTCGTGTCCGCCAGGGTCGACCGCAGCGACGCCGAAAACGTAGTCGTCGATCTGCATGTTGGGCAGAACCAGGTTGGTGACGTTGCCAACCAGCAGCTCATGCTGCCAGTCGGGGCCCCAGGCCTCGCGCCAGAAAATTCTGTACGCCGCCGCCCCCTGTACCGCACTCCATTTCAAGTTCGCATCGTAGCCGGACGGCGCGCGCGAGATCAGCGGCTGATTGCGGTCGCCCAGCACGCTCGGGGGCGGGGGCGCCAGCGCGAGCGTCGCGGCGGCGGCCGCGTTGACGCGCGCGTTCTGAGCGAGATACGGCAGCGAGATGCCTTCGTAGGTATCGCGCACGTCGTGCTGGCGAGTGAAGTTCTCCCGCGACTCCCGGAAGCCGACCGCGGTGAATCCGAGCTGGTTGTACGCCGAGTGGTCTCCGCCGCGGCCGAACCGATCGGGACGCGCCATCGGACGCACTCTGTGCGACGGCACGTAGCGTCCGCCCCACCGCTGGACGAACCGGGCCAGCTCCCGCGACGGCGAATCCTCGGGGCCTTCCGAATAGACGCGAATCGTCGCGCCGTCGACGATCCCGTTTCCACCGCGATCGCCACCGACGATGTCGTTGTTGAGAACCGCTTCGATGGGAATCCTTTCGGCGACCGCTTTCTGCGCGTGCAGCCGCGCGCCCAGGAGCCCCTGCTCTTCGCCCACGTGGCACATGAACACGAGCGTCGCGTCGAAGTCGATGCCGCTCTGGCTGAAAATGCGCGCCAGTTCCATGGTCAACGCCGTACCGCTGCCGTCGTCGTTGACGCCGGGCGCGAGGTTGTCGAGCGGCGCGTTGGGATCGGCTGGCGCCGCCGCCGGCGCGTCGGGATCGCGCGGCGCGCCGCCCGCATTGGCGGCGCCCTGTCCGCCCGGACGAGCCACCGTGTCGTAGTGGCCGCTGACGTAGATTCGCCGCAGGCTTCGGCCCGGCAGAATCGCCATGACGTTGCGCATCTCGACGTTGCGCGTTACCCGGCCCTGCGGCGGGACCTGATAGGTGTCGAAGCTGACCTTCAAATGCGGGTTGTAACTCGACATCTCGGTGAGGATCCATTGGCGCGCCGCCCCTATCCCGCGCGTCGTCGAGGTTGTCGACGAAAGCGAGCTGCGGGTCTCGAAGCTCTCGAGCTTCTTCAGAATGGTACCGAGACGCTCCTCCGACACCGTGCCGACGAGCTTGACGATCCGCGGATCGAGATCGCCCGCGACGTCCTGCGCCGCCACGGTCCGGCTGAAGCCGGACACTACCGACACGACAACCGCCGTCAGCAGCGCCGCGCGGAAGCCGGTCGCGCGCGCGCACACCGAACCGTCGCCCGTCGCAGCGTCGCACCTCGCACTGTCGCACCCCGCACCTTCGCACGTCGTTCCAGTCATCCCTTCACCTTCAGGTGTTCGAGGTAGTCCCCCGATTCGATCCGCTGCGCGCGGCCGAGCGGGGCATTGTAGAAGTACGCCCAGGCGGTGGCGACGTGGCCGTCATCGAAGGTGACGGACGTCTCGGTGCGCGTGTAAAGGCTTGAATCCGCGTCGCCCGATCGAAAGCCCTCGATCTCGTCCAATACCGCCAGCACCACGTCGGGATCCAGCATGCGATGCACTTCGCCCCGGACACGGCTGTCGAACGCGGGGACCGCCGCAGGAAAGATCCCGAGATCGAAGAGCGTCGCATGAATCCAGCCGCGGCCTTCCGGCGTCAGCTTGGCGTCGATGCGCGAACGGCCCGGCCGTTCGAAGCCGCTCATGAGCGTGCCGTAGAAAAAAACGAGATCCGTCATGGGCGGAAAATGATGGAACGTGGGCGTCGCTGGCGAGGAGTGTAGGGGGGCGGCCGGAAGGCGTCAAGCGCGCGCCCTCCGGCTGAGACAAACGCTCACGCCAATGCGCTAATGCGCGGGTTTGAAACCCTTGTTGGTGACCGCGCCAATCACGTCGAACACCTCGGCGGGCACCGAGAAGGACAACGCGACCGTCCTGCCGGTGCCACCGAGCTCGAGCGATTGCATCATCAGCTGCAGCTCGGGCCTCGAACCGGCGCTCATCTTCGCGAGCGCCAGGAAGCCGCGTACGACATCACGCAGGTTGGTCGCAGCTTCGTCGTCGCGCGCTTCCGCGCGCACGACGCCGCGGATGCCGCCGTTGATGTGACCGCTTGCCGAAAACCAGGTGATCGCGGGCAGCCGGCTCGAGATCGCCTCGGGAAGACGCGTGTGTGCGGTCAGCGCGTCGAAGCGACCGACCGCCCAGACGTTGCCGCTGTCCATCTCGCGCACGAGGTTCATCAGAGCGTCGTTGCCGGTCACGCTTTCGAGGCCGGTCCGCGGGTTGTTGCCGGCGCGGTGCAGATCGACTGCGGACCGGATCAGCTTCGTGCTGCCAATCGCGGCCAGTCCCGGCTCGATGAAGGACAGCGACAGGCTGGCGGAATGGCCGTGCGCGGCGATGTCGCCGGCGCTGGCGTCCACGAGATCTTTGGGGTCCGCCACGATGAGACGCTTGCCGTTGTAGTTCTCGACGTGCGCGCCGTGATCCCGCATCAACGCTTCGATCTTCACTTCGTCGAAGCGGCCCCGCGCCAGCACCATTCCCGCGCCCGGAGTGTTCGTGCCATCACGATCCGGATAGAGGCACGCGACGACCCGGTCGACGTCGGTTTCGAGATTGATCCCGGTCTGGTTCTGAAGTTCCTGCTGCCCGTTTTCCTGCATCGGCAGGGCGCGGTGAAGCTTCTGGCGCAGCTCCGAGGTCATGATCTCGTGCACGTTCGCGAACGCGATGGCCGCGGCGTCCCGCGGGACGTAAGCAAGCTCTTCGGGACCTCCCTGGCGGCCGAGCGCGCCGGCGGGGAACCCGACGTAGTAGGCGACCAGCCCGGTGCCCAGGCCCACGCCCAGGACCAACACCGAGACAATCACGAAATACCGGGTCCTTGTAGTCATGGACACAGCCTCAAAGTCCTATACGCTCGCAGCTTCCCGACAGTTCCCGCCGTCAGTCGAGACAGTCGGCACCTCGCGAAACACCTGCATCAGCATGCTGACCGCCGAATCCTGTGGCATCTCGTGCCTGACCAGCGCCTGCAGGTAATAGGCGACCGTCAGACGCTTGAGGTACCCGGGAAACAAGAGCACGGCCGGCTCCCATCCGAAGGCGAAGACGAGCCCCAGGACGAGCGGCCGCCTGAGCGTGGTGCCGACGAGGGCAAAGACCGCGCCGTACGCCGCAAGGCCGATGGCCAGCATCCCCAAATCGGCCACCAGGGACGGAAACGCTTCGGCGATGGCGCCCTGTCCAGTCGGCACGACGAGAAAGAACACGAGCATCACCGACGGCAGTACCAACAGAACCGTGCACACGAGATACGCGAAGTACTTGCCGAGGAGGACGGCGCTCCGCGGAATCGGGCGTGTGAACAAGTAGGTGATGGTTTTGTCATCCACCTCGTCGGCGATGAGCGAGGTGCCGTAGAACACGCCAAGCACGGGAACGATGAACCTGAGGTAGAGCAGCCAGATCATCATGCCGAAGATCGCGGATCCGCCCGCCTGCACGCCGTTGATCTTCAGGCCCGACGCGTAGAGCGTGGCGGCGATCCGAAGGGCGGACGCGAGCAGCACCGGCCCGCCGAGGAGCACGCCGAGAAACACCGAGCGGCGCGACCACAACATCTGACCGAGCGACAGATCGAACACCCGTCCCGCGGATGAGAGCAGGCCCGGCGTCCCTCCGGCGGGTCTGGCCGGCTGCGTCATGACTTCACCAGGTACTGGAAAACGGCTTGCAGGTTGTCGTCGGGCGAAGTCACTTCGTGCTCGCGCGCGAGCGCTCGCGTCTGGTCCGCCCTGACGTGGACGGTGTGCGGATGCTCGTCGATGAGGTCGCGGATCTGATGGACGTTGCCTTCGGCAAGGATACGTCCCTGATTGATCAGGAGGATGTTCGCCGTCATCGATTCGATCTCGTGGAGGATATGGCTGGAGACAATGACGCCTTTGCCGGCGCGGCCCCAGTCCTTGATCATGCGGATCGTCTTGCGTCGCGCAATGGGATCCATGCCGGCGAGCGGTTCGTCGAGAATCAGCAGGTCGGGATCGTGAGCGAGGGCCTGGGCCATCTTGACGCGCTGGCGCATGCCCTTGCTGTAGGCACCGATTTTCTTGTGCGCCGCGTCGGTCAGCTCCACCATCTCGAGCGCGCGGCCCGCCATGGCGCCGGCAAGGGCGTCGGTGGCGCCGTTCAGCCGCACGAGCGCCGTCACCCATTCGAGCCCCGTCATGCGGTCGTAAAACGCGTCCTGTTCGGGACAGAACCCGATGCGCCGATAGAGCGCCGGGTTCCGCCAGATCGGCTCGCCGAGCACGGTGAGGCTGCCCTTGCTCGGTTTGAGCTGGCCGGTGACGAGCTTCATCAGCGTCGATTTGCCGGCGCCGTTGGGACCGAGCAACCCGGTGATGCCGGCGGGCACGGTCACCGACACGTCGTTCAGGCCGATGACCTGCCCGTACCACTTCGACAGGTGTTCCGCGGTGACAAGGTCACCCGCCGTCACGCAACCACCTCGACTCCGCGCACGCGGCGCTCGAGGATCACCCCTGAGATCACGATCAGGCCCGCGATCATCATCAGGGAGACCGGCCACGGCGTGTCGTACTTCAGCGGCTGGCGGAAGATGACGTCACCGATCTGGGAGAGATTGGCCGAAAAGGAAATCCACGAGAGCGACGTGCTGCGCGTCACGGCGTACAGCACGCCGTAGATCGCCTGCGTGAAGAAGATCACCGCGGCGTACAGAATCCCCACGTACCGGCTGCTCTTCGAGAGCGACGACAGCGCGAGCATCGCGGTGGCGACCATGGTCACCTGGACGAACGAGAAGACGGTGATCGCGGGAAACAGAAAGATGTTGTTCTTGAAGAACGTGAAGTTGCCCGCGAAGCTGATCTGCACGATCAGCAACACGATGGCCGGCAGCCACGTCACCAGCGCGAGGAACGCCATCAGGATCGCGAGCTTGCCGAACACGTACTCCGCACGGGTCAACGGCTTCGACAAATAGATCTGGAGCGCGTTGGCGCGCCGGTCGTTCGCGATCAAGCCGGCGCCGACGTAGACCGTCACGAAGAATACGAAAATCTGCTGCTGATCCAGGAACTGCCGGAACGTCTCCGGCGTGGGCGCCAGAAACGCGGCCTGCGGCAGGTTCGTGGCCGCGTAGATCTGGACGGCGCGCACGAAGAACGGAAACCACGAGACGAGCAGCAGGCCGAGGAACGCCCGCTTCGCGAAGAACGTGCGAATCCCCGCCCGCGTGATCACGATCCACCCGGTGCCTCCACGCGTCTTGTCGCCGCCGTATCGCCGATAGCCTTGATCGTGTATGGGCATTGAGCTCGATCGTTGAGACTTGAGACTTTGCCAGTTGCTATTCTTCCCCGACCGCGTGCGCGAAGACATCTTCGAGCGTGGGCACGCTGGGCCGCAGATGCCGGACCTGGACGCGCTCCGCCGACGCGAGCGCGAACAGCTCGCGGGCACCGCCCTCACCCGGCACGAACACACGCATCACGTCTTCGTCGGTCGCGTGGCAGTCGAGCCCGGCGGCGCGCAGCCGCTGGAGAAACGCCTCGATGCCGCCTGTCGGCGTCTTGACGCGCAGCTCGTAGACGCGTCCGCGCGGCTGCTTGAGCGCCGCAATCGGCCCGGCGGCGGCGATCGCGCCCTTGTCCATCACGACGACCTGGTCGCAGGTGTACTCGACGTCGGGGAGCAGGTGCGACGAGAGAATCAGGTTGACGCCTTTGTTGTGCGCGAGGTCGCGCACGAGCTCGAGCATCTCGTCACGGCCTTTCGGGTCCATGCCGTTGGTCGGCTCGTCGAGGAAGAGCAGATCGGGATCGTGCACCAGGGCCTGCGCGAGCTTGATGCGCTGCTTCATGCCGGTCGAGTAGGTCTCGACGTTGCGGTAGCGGGCCTCACCCAGACCAACGTAGAACAGGACTTCGTGAGCACGCTGCATCGCGTCGACGCCGGGCAGGCCGGCCAGCTCGCCGCAATACGCGACGAAGGAGACGGCATTCATGCCGGGAATATGGGCGTCGCTCTCCGGCATGTAGCCGACGCGGGCGCGGATCTCGAGCGGCGACTCCGCGACGTCGACGCCGAGGACACGCATGCGGCCGCGCTCGGGCACGATGAACCCGAGCAGCGCCTTGATCATCGTGCTCTTGCCGGCACCATTGGGCCCCAGCAGGCCGACCGCTCCGGACGAAAACGACGACGTCACGTCGCGCAGCGCGAGGTGCTTTCCGTAGGCGACGCTCACGTTCTCGAGCGTGACGACGGGATCTCCCTCAGTCATTCGTTTGGATATACGGCCTGGTGGACCGAAAAGGTCCGCCTTTTAGAACTCTGTAGAGAAACCACACACAACGCAGAAACCGCGGAACCCGCA
>QHUQ01000127.1 GCA_003221985.1 Gemmatimonadota bacterium
CGTCGCCGAATTAGGGGGCGTCGTCGCGCATCCCGCGTCCCCCATCCCGCATCCCGTCAACGACGCCGCCGACCAAAGTCCCGTTCGGTGCCTGGATAAGGATGCCGAGGCCGAAATGATCCGTCGCATCGACGCGGCGAAGGCCGCCGGCGACACGCTGGGCGGCATCGTCGAAGTCGTGGCGCTGGGGGTGCCGGTGGGGCTGGGGTCGCACGTCTCGTGGGACCGGAAGCTCGACGGCCGCCTCGCGCAGGCGCTGATGTCCATTCCGGCGGTGAAAGGCGTGGAGCTCGGCCTGGGATTCGAGGCTGCGCGGCGCAAGGGATCGGAAGTGCACGATGAGATCCTGCCGGGCTTCGCGCGCGCGACGAATCGTGCGGGCGGAACGGAGGGGGGAATGACGACGGGGGAGCCGCTCGTGCTCCGCGTCGCCATGAAGCCGATCTCGACGTTGATGTCGCCGCTCAAAACCGTGGACTTGAAGACCGGCGGGCCGGCCCAGGCGCAATCGGAGCGTTCGGACGTAACGGCCGTCCCCGCGATGGGTGTCATTGCCGAAGCGATGGTGGCGATCGTCCTGACGGAGGCGCTGCTGGAGAAATTCGGCGGCGACGCACTGAGCGAGCTGAAGCGCAACGTGGATGGCTATCTCGCGCAGGTGCGCGCGCGCACGCCCAAAGGAGCGGCGTCGTGAAAAAACACGTCGTGCTCATCGGCCTGCCGGGCGCCGGAAAGACCACCGTGGGCCGCATCGTGGCCGAGCGGCTGCATGCGGGATTCGTGGACATCGACACGATCCTGATCCGGAAGGAAGGCAAACCGATCGCGATGATCTTCGCCGAAAAAGGCGAGTCCGCGTTTCGCGACATGGAGCGGAAGGAAGTAGAGACCGCGCTCAGCAATCAGCCCGCGGTGGTTGTTCCCGGCGGCGGCTGGGCCGCGCAGCCGGGCGCGCTCGACGCCGCAAAACCTCGCGGGTACTTCGTTTATCTGAAGGCGCGCGCGGAGGTCGCTGCCGGCCGCGCCGTGCCGTCGGGAACCCGGCCGGTGTTAATGGGTGGAGATCCGGCAGAACAGATGCGCGAGCTCTTCAAGACGCGCGACCCGTTCTACGCCAGGGCGGACGCCACGGTGCAGACTGAGGCTAAGCCTGCGGAAAAAGTGGCTGATGAGGTCGTCCGGCTTGCGCAGACGAGTGCCGGATGGTAAAGATGCGAACCCCATTACGGTTGAACTGAGGTTGATAGGTGCCAGATAATGAAGAAGAAGTGAAACCCAAAAAGCAGCGGGCGCCGCGCAAGAAGAAGGACGCGGAGGCCGCTCCCCCGACGGCGGATACCGAAGCAACCGACGCCGCTCCTGCAAAGGGCGGCGCACTCGTCATTGTCGAGTCCCCGACCAAGGCGAAGACGATCGGCAAGTACCTCGGCCGCGGCTACACGGTCAAGGCGACCATCGGGCACCTGCGCGATCTGCCCAAGCGCGAGCTGGGCGTCGACGTCGAGAATAACTTCGCGCCGAAGTACGTCACTATTAAGGAAAAGGCGAAGACCCTGGCCGAGATCAAGAAGGCGGCCAAGGCGGCCGACCGGGTGCTCCTCGCGACCGACCCGGACCGCGAGGGGGAAGCGATCGCCTGGCATGTGGCGTCTCAGCTCAATGGCGACGGTAACGGCAAGATCCGCCGCGTCTTGTTCCACGAAATCACGAAGGACGCCATCGCGGAAGCGTTGGCGAATCCCCTCGATATCGACCAGCGCAAGGTGGACGCGCAGCAGGCACGCCGGGTCCTCGACCGCTTGGTCGGCTACAAGGCCTCGCCGGTGCTGTGGAAGAGCATCAAGACCGGCCTGTCGGCGGGTCGGGTGCAGACGGTGGCGCTCCGCCTGATCATCGAGCGCGAAGAGGAAATCCGGAAGTTCGTGCCGCAGGAATACTGGACGGTTGCCGCCGACCTGGAGAAGGACGGGCAGGGATTCCAGGCGCGGCTGCAGAAGCTCGACGGGCACAAGCCCGAAATCAAGACCGAGAAGGCGGCGCGCGACATCGTCGCCGAAGTCGAAAAGCTGCCGTTTGTGGTCACGTCAGTCTCGACCGGCGAGCGCCGCCGCAAGGCCCCCGCACCGTTCACGACGAGCACGATGCAGCAAGAGGCCGCGAAGCAGCTTGGCTTCTCGGCCGGCCGCACCATGCGCGCGGCCCAGAAGCTGTACGAAGGCGTGGAGCTGGGCGAACAAGGTTCGGTCGGTCTCATCACGTACATGCGCACCGACTCCGTCCGCGTGTCGGATACCGCGATCAAGCACGCGCGCGAATTCATCAATGCGCAGTTCGACAAGCGCTATCTGCCCGATGAGCCGAACGTTCATAAGGGCGGCCGGGGCTCGAAGGTCCAGGATGCGCACGAGGCGATCCGGCCGACCGAAGTGGGCCTGAAACCCGACGACCTGAAGAAGTACCTGGAGCGCGACCTCTTTAAGCTGTACCAGCTCATCTGGCGGCGCTTCCTGGCGTCGCAGATGACGCCGGCGGTGTACGAAGCCACCAAGGTCGACTTCGAGCTGGCGAATGGACGCTTCCTGTTCCGGGCCACCGGCTCGCGCGTCGTGTTCGACGGCTATCACGCGCTCTACAGCGAAGCCCACGAGGCGGAAGACGCCAAGACGTTGGATAGCCTGGAGCCCATCCCGCCGCTCGCCCAGGGCGATCGGGTGAACGTGAAGCAAGTCGTCCCGAGCCAGCACTTTACCGAACCGCCGCCGCGCTATAGCGAAGCCAGCCTCGTGAAGGAGCTCGAGCGGTTGGGCATCGGCCGGCCATCGACGTATGCCGCGATCATCTCGACACTCCGCACGCGCTGGTACGCGACCGCGAAGGACCGTCGCTTCCAGCCCACGCCCCAGGGCGAGATCGTCTGGAAGGTGCTCAAGCGCTCGTTCCCGGAGGTGTTTGAGGTCGGGTTTACGGCGCAAATGGAGACCGAGCTCGACAAGGTCGAGGAAGGCGATCTGGCGTGGCAGCAGGTGCTCGGCGACTTCTGGAAGCCGTTCAACCTGGCGCTGGAAGCCGTGGACGTGAACAAGATCATCCACGAAGTCCATGATCTCTCCGGCCTCGATACCGAGAAGTGCCCCAAGTGCGGCAGCCCGCTCGAGGTGAAGAGCGGCCGCTTCGGGCCATACATCGCCTGCGTGCGCTATGCCACGAAGGAGTGCGACTACTCGCGGTCCATCAAGAAGGACAGGGTGCCCGACCGGCCGTCCGACGAAATCTGCAAGGAATGCGGCGCGCCGATGGTGATCAAAACCGGGCGCTTCGGCGAGTTCCTGGCCTGCACGCGCTATCCCAAGTGCAAGTACACCCAGCCCGTCCCGCTCGGCATCAAGTGCCCCAAATGCGGCAGCGGGGATCTCGCCGAGCGTCGCACCAAGCGGGGACGGACGTTCTACGGTTGCCTGCGGTATCCCGACTGCGATTATTCCACGTGGAACAAGCCGGTGGCCGTCCCTTGTCCCAGCTGCGGCTTTGTGGGGATGGAAGAGATCAAGTCCAAGACGACGGGAGAAACGACGCGCAAGTGTCTGAAGTGCGGGCATCAGATGGCGGTGGAGGAAGCGGCCCCGGAGGCGGAGGAGGTAATATCGTAGGGGCGCAGCATGCTGCGCCCGTACATCCCATTTCCAAGCAGCATGCTGTGCCCGTACACGTCATCGGTGGCGGCCTCGCGGGCTGCGAGGCTGCCTGGGCGCTCGCCGAGCGCGGCGTCCGCGTGAGCCTGCACGAGATGCGCCCCGGCCGGATGACGCCGGCGCATCAGACGGGTCGTCTCGCCGAGCTGGTCTGTAGCAACACCTTCAAATCGGTCGAACCCACGCACGCGCATGGCTTGCTCAAGGCCGAGATGCGCTTGCTCGGGAGTATTGTGTTGCAGGCCGCTGACAGCGCGCGCATCCCCGGTGGCAGCGCGCTCGCGGTCGATCGCGTGGCATTCGCGGACGCCGTCGAGGCGCGCGTGCTGGCCCACCCCAACGTCACACTGGTCCGGGAGGAAGTGACGTCCCTGGCCTCGCCGGCGATCGTCGCCACGGGGCCACTGACGTCCGATGCGCTCGCTGCCGCGATCGCCGGCCGGCTGGGCGTCGCGTCGCTCGCGTTCTATGACGCGATCGCGCCGATCGTCTCAGCCGATTCGCTGGATTACTGCCGCCTGTTCAAGGCATCGCGCTACGGCAAAGGCGGGGGAGACGACTACTGGAACGCCCCGTTGACGCAGCCCGAATACGAAGCGTTCGTCGCGGCGCTGATTGCGGGGGAGCAGTATCAGCCAGGACACGAATTCGATAAGGTGCCCCCCCCGTATTTCGAGGGCTGTCTGCCAGTCGAGGAGATGGCGCAGCGGGGACTCGAGACGCTGCGGTTCGGCCCGATGAAGCCGGTCGGGCTCATCGATCCGAAAACCGGACGCGAGCCCTACGCGGTTCTGCAGCTGCGGCAGGAAGATCGCGCCGCGCAGATGTGGAACTTCGTGGGCTTCCAAACGCGGCTCAAAACGGGAGCGCAGCAGACGATCTTCCGGACGATCCCGGGCCTCGCGCAGGCGGAGTTCCTGCGCTTCGGCAGCATTCACCGCAATAGCTACCTCAATGCGCCGCTGGCCCTGACGGGGCACCTCTCGACCCGGGACGATGAGCAGCTGCTGTTCGCCGGACAGCTCACCGGGGTGGAGGGCTACACCGAGTCGGCGGCGACGGGACTGCTCGCGGGGATCAACCTCGCCCGGCTGCTAGCCGGAGACGCGCCGGTGCTGCCCCCCGCGACGACGATGCTCGGCGCGCTGTATCGCTACCTGCGGGAGTCGGAGCCGGCACGGTTCCAGCCGATGAATGCGAATTTCGGGTTGCTGGATCCGCTCGATCCGCCGGTCAGGGACAAGTTCAAAAGGAAGGAAGCGCTGGCGCGTCGGGCGATGCAGGAGATGGCGGTATTTGCGCAGGAACTGGTGGAGATTCCGGCATGAATGAGATTGCCGAATTCGTCACCTTCCTCGAGAAAGAGCGCAACGACTCGCCCCACACGGTCAAAGCCTACGAGCGCGACCTCACCGCCTTCGCCGCCTTCTGCGACCGCTATTACGGCGGCCCGTGGACGTGGGCCGGGGTGGATCGGCTGGCGGTGCGCGGTTTCCTCGCCGCTGAGCAGCGGCGCGGCCTGGCGAAGCGCTCCGTCGCCCGCGCGCTGTCGGCGCTACGCACGTTCTACGGCTTCCTGAACGCGACGCGCGGTCTCGAGGTGAACCCCGCGCGGGCGGCGCGAACTCCCAGGCTCGAGCGGACGTTGCCGACCTATTTGGATCGTGGCGAGATGAACGAGCTGTTCACGCGAGCGGAGGCGCGCGCCGCCGCGGGGGGATTCCGCGAGGCGCGCGATCTCGCGATGCTCGAGCTGTTTTATTCGACCGGGATGCGTCTTTCGGAGCTCGCGGGGCTGAATGATCCCGACGTCGACGCGGTGTCCGATCAGGTGAAGCTGCGCGGCAAGGGAAAAAAGGAGCGACTCGTGCCGCTCGGCCGGCACGCGACGCTGGCGCTGCGAAAGTATCTGCCGCATCGCGACAGTCTCCTGGCCGGATTGCGAGCGGGAACCCGCCCGGTATTCGTGAACGTGCGCGGCAAGCGGATTACGCCGCGCGGCATCCAACTGGCCATGAAGCGGCTGTTCGATACGCTGGCTCGCGGCAAGGAGCTGCACGTGCACGCGCTGCGGCACTCCTTTGCCACGCACCTGCTCGACGCAGGCGCGGACCTCCGGGCGGTGCAGGAGCTGCTGGGTCATGCCTCGCTGGGGACCACGCAGGTGTATACTCATACGTCGGTGGAGCGCTTGAAGAAGGTTTATCATCAGGCGCATCCGAGGGCGTAAAACGGAGCACGGAGCAGGGAGCAAGGAGCAAACGAAAGAGCATGCTGGAGCGCATTCATAGCACGACGATTCTGTGCGTCCGCCGCGACGGGAAGGTCGCGATCGGCGGCGATGGCCAGGTCACGGTCGGCGAGACCGTGATGAAAGCCAACGCCAACAAGGTGCGCACGCTGCGCGGCGGCAAGATTCTCGCCGGCTTCGCCGGCGCGGCCGCGGACGCGTTTACGTTGTTCGAGAAGTTCGAAGAGAAGCTGGAGCGCTACCCGACGAACCTGCCGCGCGCCGCGGTCGAGTTGGCGAAAGACTGGCGCTCGGACCGGGTGCTGCGGCGTCTCGAAGCGCTGCTCGTCGTGGCGGACAAGGAGCACGGCTTCGTGATCAGCGGCTCCGGCGAGCTGATCGAGCCGGACGACGGCGTGCTCGCGATCGGCTCGGGCGGCTCGTTCGCCCTGGCCGCGGCACGCGCGCTGCTCGCGTCTACGAAGCTGGATCCCGCGGAAATCGTGAAGCGGGCGCTGGAAATTGCGGCCGACATCTGCGTCTACACCAACGCGAACATCACCGTACTCGAGTTATAGCGATGCCAAAGGCACCGGTTTCACCTTCACAACCTCCATCACCTCCGCCATCCTCCACCGATGTTCCGGCGGCGGCTGAGGAGACGCTTCCCTGGCTCGAGGAAATGCCGCCCAAGAAAATCGTGGCCGAGCTGGACCGCTACATCGTCGGCCAGGACGCGGCGAAAAAGGCGGTCGCGATCGCGGTGCGCAACCGCTGGCGGCGGTCCCAGGCGCCCGAAGAGATCCGCGACGAGATCATGCCGAACAACATCATCATGATCGGCCCGACCGGCGTGGGCAAAACGGAGATCGCACGCCGCCTGGCGCGCCTCGCAGGGGCGCCGTTCCTCAAGGTCGAGGCATCGAAGTTCACCGAGGTGGGATACGTCGGGCGCGACGTCGAGTCGATGGTGCGCGAGCTGGTGGACGTCTCCATCAACATGGTGAGATCTGAACGGGAAGATGATGTGTACCCGACCGCTGAGCAGCGGGCCGAAGAACGGCTGCTCGATTTGCTGTTGCCGCCGCTTCCCTCGCCCCCCCCCGCCGCCCCAACGGCAGGAGCCGGGAGTCAGGAGTCGGGAGCCGGGCAACGCCCACTCTTCGTGGTGTCGTCCAAAGGCGATGTTCAGCCCAAGGTCCCCGAGGCCGAGACCGAGGCGAATGAACGGCGCCGCCGTACGCGCGAGAAGCTGCGCCAGCAGCTCAAGGACGGTCAGCTCGAGGAGCGCGACGTCGAGATCGAAGTCCAGCAGCAGAGCTTCCCGTTGCTGGAGATGATGCAGCCGCCCCAGGGGATGGAAGGGCCGGATATCAACTTCGGCGAGGCGCTGCAGGAGCTGATCCCCAAGAAGAAGAAGCGCCGCACCGTACACCTGCACGAGGCGCGCCGCATCCTGATCGACGAAGAGCTGAAAAAACTCGTCGACATGGACGACGTGGTGAACGAAGCGCTTGATCGTGTCGAGAACCACGGCGTCATCTTCATCGACGAGATCGACAAGATCACCGGGCAGCGGGGCCAGAGCACGGGGCCCGACGTGTCGCGCGAAGGCGTGCAACGCGATCTGCTGCCGATCGTCGAAGGCTCGACCGTGCAGACGCGCTACGGCTACGTGCGCACCGATCACATCCTCTTCATCGCGGCCGGTGCATTCCACATCGCCAAGCCGAGCGATCTGATTCCCGAGCTGCAAGGCCGCTTCCCGATCCGTGTCGAGCTGTCGTCGCTCACGGAAGAGGACTTCGTGCGCATCATGACGGAGCCCGAGAACGCGCTCACGAAGCAGTACGCCGCGCTGTGCGCCGCCGACGGGGCGACGCTCGAATTCCGTCCCGACGGGGTCAAGGAGATTGCCCGTATCGCCGCCAAGGTGAACGAGCGGATGGAAAATATCGGCGCCAGGCGTCTCCACACCGTTATGACCACGCTGCTCGAAGATGTGATGTTCGAGCTCCCCGACTATCCGATCAAGCACATCGTGTTCGACGGCCCGGCCGTACGGGAGCGGCTGCTGCGCATCGTCGAGGACGAGGACCTGCGGAGATACATTCTGTAGCGAGTTATGAGTCCTCGAGTCATCGGAGCTTGACGCTGGCTGTACCGAGGTCCACCTTGGGGACCACCAAGGGGGACCAATGCGATCGCTCGGCATCGTTATCGTTGTGGCCGTTGTCCTCACCGGTTGTAGTGAAATCCTGGCCGCGTTCTTAGTTTCCGTTGACATTCCCCAGGACTCTTACACCGTTGCAGAAGGCCGGACCTGGCAGGTTCCGGTGAACATCAGCGGCTGTGACAGCCAACCCGCTGATGACTGCGTCACCTGGCACTCCGACAACGGCTGCGTGGTGCGGTTCGGCACCGGCGCAACAGCGACCACCGTCCACTTCGGAACCGCCCGCGTAGATGTCGAGGTCGATGGTGGCACCTCGAGCGACCACGCGGACGTGACGGTGACACAGCAGACGCCGGTGCGGCTCCAGCTCGCCGAGCGGTTCCTTCCGGTCGCCCACGATGGGACGGGTGTGCTTGCCGTGAGGCTCTTCGATGCCTCTGACCACGAGCTCCGTCGCCCTGCGACCTTCACGAGCGCCGATACCACCGTGGTCGTGGTCCTAGGGGTTGACCCCGGATGCAGCGGCATGTGGCCCGACGGGGTCAAGATCGGCGGAGTACGGGCCGGGTCCACATTCGTTTTCGCACGCTTCGATAATTTGGTGGATTCGTCGGCGGTTACCGTGCAGTAGTAGTCAGTCTTGTTTCAGGGGCCGCTCCCGGGTAAAATCCGTCACACTTACCTGTCATTTTGACCGACTCGGGAGCCCATGGCGAAGCGCGACTTCCTCCAAATCACCGATTTCAGCCGCAAGGAGATCGAACAGCTCTTCGACCTCGCCAAGCGGATGAAAGCCCGCGGCTACCGGGAGACCCCCCTCTCCGGAAAGACCCTGGCGATGATCTTCGCCAAGTCCTCCACGCGCACCCGGGTCTCCTTCGAGGTCGGCGCCTACCAGCTCGGCGGCCAGGCGCTGTTCCTCTCCAGCAAGGACATCCAGATCGGCCGGGGCGAGCCGATCCCCGATACCGCCCGCGTGCTGTCCCGCTACGTCGACGGCATCATGATCCGCACCTACGACCACGCCGAGGTCGAGGAGCTGGCGCGCTTCGCCACGATCCCGGTGATCAACGGCCTGACCGATCTGACCCACCCCTGCCAGGTTCTCGCCGACCTGTTCACCGTGAAAGAGCACCTCGGCGGCTGGGAGGGGAAGCGGATCGCCTGGGTCGGCGACGGCAACAACATGGCCAACGCCTGGCTCGAGGCGGCCGCGGTACTCGGCTTCGAGCTGCGGCTCGCGTGTCCCGAGGGGTTCGAGCCCAACATGGCCAAGTACGAGGCCGCGAAGAAAAACGGTTGCGTGATGGTCACCGAAGTGCCCGAGGAAGCGGTCGCAGACGCGCACGTGATCAACACCGACGTCTGGGCCTCGATGGGGCAGGAAGGCGAGGCCGAGGCGCGGCGCAACGCGTTCAAGGGCTACACGGTCGATTCGGAATTGATGAAGCTGGCGGATCCGAAAGCGATCTTCCTGCACTGCCTGCCGGCGCATCGTGGCGAAGAAGTCACCGCCGACGTAATCGATGGACCGCAGTCACGCGTCTGGGACGAGGCGGAGAATCGGTTGCACGTTCAGAAGGCATTACTCGCAACTCTGATGGGGTAGCGTGCCCCGGGGCCATGCCCCGGGGAAAACCAACATGACAACGACTGAACCGACCTTGAAGAAGACACCGCTCCACGACGTCCACGTCGCCCTCGGCGCCAAGATGGTGCCGTTCGCCGGTTTCGAGATGCCGGTCAGTTATCCCGAGGGGATCTCTGCCGAGCATAAAGCTGTGCGGGAGGGCGTGGGAGTTTTCGATGTCTCGCACATGGGCGAGTTCGAGATCACGGGTCCCGACCGCAATGCGTTTGTGCAACGGGTCACGTGCAACGACGTCGGCGCGCTCAAGCCGGGTCAGGCTCAATACTCCGGCATTCTGACCAATGAGGGGACGTTCGTCGATGATTGTTTGGTGTATCGCTTCGAAGACAAGCTGATGATGGTCGTGAACGCATCGAACATCCAGAAGGATTGGGACACCATCGTCGCGCAGAAGGCGGGCGCGAACGTGCGGCTGCGCGACATCTCCGACGAGACGGCGCTGCTCGCCGTGCAGGGGCCCAAGGCCGAGGCGTTGATCGGCCAGCTGACGAACCTCGGCGTCGGCATGATCCCCTACTACCACTTCGCGCAGGGCAAGGTCGCGGGCGTGCAATGCTTCGTCTCGCGCACCGGCTATACCGGCGAAGACGGCTTCGAGCTGTACTGCCGCGCGGCAGATGCCGAGACGCTGTGGCACGCACTCGTCGGTGCGGGACGCGCCGCGCCGGTGGGACTGGGCGCGCGCGACACGCTGCGTCTCGAGGCGGGCCTTCCCCTCTATGGCAACGACATCGACGACACGACCACGCCGTACGAAGCGGGGCTCGCGTTCATCGTGAAGCTCGACAAAGGCGCGCCGTTCACCGGGCTCGACAAGCTGAAGAAGCAGAAGCTCGAGGGCGTGAAGCGGCGGCTGGTGGGATTCAAGATGAGCGAGCCGAAGACCGTCGCGCGCCACGGGTATCCCGTGTTCCTCGACGGGACGCAAGTGGATATCGTGCGCAGCGGCACCGTCACGCCGACTGCACACGCGGCAATTGGAACGACGTATTTGCCCGCGGACCGCGCGAAGCCGGGGACGAAGATCGAGATCGATGTTCGGGGGAGGAAGGGTGCGGCCGAGGTGGTCAAGCTGCCGTTCGTGCCGCACAGAACCAAGAAATGAGAGTCGCAATCCTGACGATTTCCGATCTCGGCGCGGTGGGCCAGCGTGCCGACACCTCCGGTGACGCCATCCTCGACTGGGCGGCGACGCGCGGCTACGAGGTCGTGGTGCGCAGCGTCGTCTCGGACGAGACCGACCGGATCGCCGGCAAGCTGGTGCGCTGGGCGGATTCGGGAGAAGTCGACGTCGTCCTCACGACCGGGGGAACCGGCCTGACGGAGCGCGACGTGACGCCCGAAGCGACCGCGGCGGTGCTCGAGCGCGAGGCGGAAGGGATCGCCGAAGCGCTCCGCGCGGCATCTGGACCGAGTTTCCCGCGGGCGTGGCTGTCGCGCGGCCGCGCCGGTACCCGTGGCAAGACTCTGATCGTGAATCTCCCGGGTTCCACCAACGGCGTCCAAGAAGGATTGGCGGTACTGGACCAGTTTTTAGACCACGCAGTGGATCTGCTCGCCGGCAATACCACGCACGACGCACCACGAACGACGCACGCACATGGCTGACCGCGTCTTGATCACCACTGACGACCTCGAGCAAGCGGTCCGGGTCAATGCAAGCCTGGAGCAGGCGGGGTTCGACACGGCGATGGTCTCCTCGCTCGACGACGTGCGCCAGGCCGTACGCGGCCGGCAACCGCCGCCGGACGCCATCATCCTGACCGGCGGCCTGCACGAATCGACCGCGCAGCGCCTGCTGGCGGCGGCGCGCGAGCACGCGGTCTCCACGCTCGGCCTGGTCGAG
The DNA here is from genome assembly GCA_003221985.1 of Gemmatimonadota bacterium. The sequence goes on from QHUQ01000127.1 coordinate 11,593, forward strand.
GCCACGGACGAAAACCCCGACAAGATCGCCCAGCAGCTCGGCCTCACGGGCTGGCTCGTGAAGCCCGCCGACCCGGGCGAGGTCACGGCCACCGTCCGGCGCCTGATCGAGCGCCGCCGCCTGCAGCAGCGCACCGGCATCCTCGGCGAGTCGGCGCCGATTCAGGAAGTGCTGGTAAAGATCGAGCAGATGGCGCCGGTTACGTCGACCGTGTTGATCGAGGGCGAGTCGGGGACCGGCAAGGAGCTGGTGGCGCGGGCGATTCACGATCTCTCGCCGCGACGCGGCAAGGCGTTCATCGCCGTGAACTGCGCCGCGCTGCCCGAGACACTGCTGGAAAGTGAGCTGTTCGGTCACGAGAAGGGCTCCTTCACCGGCGCCGCCGAGCGACGCCTGGGGAGGTTCGAGCTGGCGAACGGCGGCACGATCCTGCTGGACGAAGTCGGCGAAATGCCGGCCTCGACCCAGGTGAAGCTGTTGCGCGTGCTCGAGGATCGCAGCTTCTTCCGCGTCGGCGGGACGCAGCCGATTCACGTCGACGTGCGCGTCACCGCGGCGACGAACAAATCCCTCAAGGAGTCGGTCGAGCTGGGGCGCTTCCGGGACGATCTGTTCTACCGTCTCAACGTGCTCTCCGTGTATCTCCCGCCGCTGCGCGAGCGGCGCAGCGACATTCCGCTGCTGGTGCGAACCTTCATCGCCGAGTTCGCCAGGACGCACGACCGCAACTTCCGCGGCATCACGCCCGAGGCGCTGCAGATCCTCGTGGACGCGGACTGGCCCGGCAACGTGCGCCAACTCAAGAATCTCATCGAGTCGATGGTGGTGCTCGCGCCGGAAGGGGAGATTCGCGCGTCCGATATCCCTCCAGACATCCGGGAGCGGACCCGGTCTCTCCCCGTCCGCATTCCGGCGCCTGTCCGTCCGGAGTCAGGAGCGGGGAGTCAGGAGTTGGAGTTCATCTTCCGGACATTGGTTGACCTGAAGATGCAGCTCCAGGACTTGCGTCAGCGGATCGAAGAAAGGCCTTCGGAGCGGGTGGAGGTTATCGAGGTTGGTGGAGGTTCTCAAATCGATCCGCTCGACCCCAGCCCCGAGGCCCTGGGCCCAGTCATTTACAAACCGGGCATGACGATGTCCGATGTCGAACGCGCCGCCATCGACGCGGCGCTGCGTGAGACCCACGGCAATCGCCGCAAAGCCGCCGAGATCCTCGGGATCGGCGAGCGGACGCTCTATCGCAAACTCAAAGAATTCCAGCTATCTTAGCTCGCCCTGATCACAAGAGACTCTAGCGCCCGGCCGGAGTTCGTGTGGATTTTAGAATCGATCCGGAGCTGTGCGTCGCGTGCCTGGCGTGCGTGCGCGTCTGCCCTTCGGATGCCGTAGCGGTCGAAGATCAGAAGGTCTGGATTGTCGACGAGGCCTGCACTCGCGTGGGCTTGTGTGTGCCCGCCTGTCCCCACGAAGCCATCATCGCCGTCGGCGACGCCACCCGGGCGCTCGAATTCGCGCTGAGCCGCACAGCGGTGCTCATTCTGTCGGTCGAGTCGGCCGCCTGGTTCTATCCCGCGACCCCGGAACAGGTCGTAAACGCCTGCTACGCCGCAGGTTTCGGCACCGTGCACCGTGGCGTCCTGGGCGACGAGCTCGTGGCGAAGGAATACCTGGACTTGTGGGGGGAGGAGGGATGGGGGACGGGGGGAACTATCATCCGGAGTACGTGCCCCGTCATCGTCGCGACGATCAAGAACCATTATCCCGAGCTGATTCCCTATCTCGCGCCGGTCGCCACGCCGATCGAGGCCGAAGCGCGCTATCTCAAGGCGCTGTACGGCGATGACACGCCGATCGTCTATACCGGCGTGTGCCTGACCGAGGGGGGCGGCGACGTCGACGCCGCGATCACCCTCGCGGAGCTGGAGGGGATCTTCTTGAAGCGCGGGATACGGGTGCAGGACCAGCCGCTCTTTTACAGCCGCATTCCGGAGGAGCGGCGCCGCTACTGGAGCACCGCCGGCGGCCTGCCGTTCGATTTATTAAAGGAAGAGCGCCAATCGAGCCGGCGCTTCCGCAAGGTTCGCGGGCTCGGCGCGCTGGAGGGGATCGCGCGCGCCGTTGCGGTCGACCGCATCGAGCTCGGCTTCGTGGACATCCTGCCGTGCGAGGGCTGTCTGGACCATCCGCTGCTCGGCCCCAAGGAGGAGCTGTTCCGCCGGCGCGAGATCGTCGGCGCCACGGAGCCGCCGCGCGCGACCGCGCCGGTCCTCGCCGCAGGCGTCACGATCCAGATCGGCGCGGCGTTCGACATCGAGGTGAACGGCACCGGGCCGAGCGTCGAGGCGGTGGAAGAGATCCTGGACCAGATTGGGCTGGCGCCCAACGGCCGGCCCTGGGACTCGGGTGCGTGCGGGTATACGACGTGCCACGAATTCGCGGTCGCGGCGGCGCAGGGGCGGACGACGCTCAAGTCGTGCCCCCGCTATCTCGAGCGTCAGGCGTCGCTGGCGCAGCAGCAGGCGGCGGTGGATGCGCTCACGGGATTGGCGTCGTTCCGCGTGCTGCGCGACCGGCTCGCGAACGAGGTTGCCCGGTGTCACCGGTCCGGGGACCACTTTGCCGTACTCTTCTTGGACCTCGACAACTTCAAGCAGGTGAACGACCGCTTCGGGCACGAGGCCGGGAACGTGGTGCTGCGCGAGACGGCACGCCAGTGCACCGCCCACATCCGGTCCACCGACGTGGCGGGTCGCTATGGCGGAGACGAGTTCGTTGTGGTATTGGTGGGGACCGGGGAAGAGGGGGCGCTGGGCGTGGGTGAGAAGGTGCGCGCCGCGGTGCAGCAGGTCGGGGTGGGGATGGGCTATCCGGAGGGGCTCGTAACGGCGAGCATTGGGGTCGCCGAGTACCGGGCGGACAAGAAGGATGAGGACGTGCTGGTCGCCGCGGATCGTGCATTGTATCGTGCGAAGGCTGCGGGACGCAATCAGGTTGCCACCAGTGGGGAGGGGGAGCAGACCAAGTGACCGCCCAGGAGCCTTTGCCGCTCGGTACCGGACAGACCGACCCGTGGGGCATGAAGCGGGTCGAGAATCTGATCACGGGCCTGACGGGTGTGCTGTCGGCGCGCGTGGTCGTGACGCCGCTGGGCGAGGTGAGCGAGGTGCACGTCCTCACCAAGAGCGACATCGCGCCCAAGCAGGTGGTGCGCAACATCGAGTCGGCGCTGATGGCGCAGCTCGGGTTCAAGATCGATCATCGCAAGATCAGCGTCGCGCAGACCGCGGACGTGCGGCCGATCGAGGCGTTGCAGGGCAACCGGGTGGAGGCCGCGGCGCGCGCGACGGCGACGTGCCTGGACGACCTGCTGCCCGACAACTCGGTCGCGCTCGAGGGGGCGCAAATCATCGAGGCCTTCGATCGCAAATTCGTGCTCGTCGCTGTCCACGGGTTGGGTGGCCGTGAAGCCCAATTGCTCACGGGCACATGTGAGATTCGCGAGTCGGCCGAGCGCAGCGCGGTCCTGGCCGTGCTCGACGCCACCAATCGCTGGGTCGACGCCAGGCGCTAACTAGCTTTCTGTTAACCACTTAGGCGTCTTGGCGCCTTAGCGCCTTCTACGTTCGCAGTTCTGTCCGGCTAGGTCCCATCCTTACGGGTTAGTCCCTACTAGCGAACTTCCGGTTTTAGGCGTATTTCGGGTTTCGTGGCTCCTACTAGAACCAAGCGCTATTGGGGAACGCAACGTGTTGCGCGCGTGCTGCAGGTGACGCCTGCGACGGTTGCGAGCTGGATCGATCAGGGCCATCTCAAGGGTCATCGCACGCCCACGGGCCGGCGCCGCGTGGCGTCGGCGGATCTTGTCGAGTTTCTGCGGGCGCATAGCATGGCGGTGCCGAACGAATTGGCGAGCGCGCGCGAGCGGCCGATCGTGGTGCTGGTCGAAGATGATCCCGGATATCTGAAGGCGTTGGTGCGGACGATCGAACGGGAAGCGCCGGACGTGGAGGTGGTCGAGACCACGACGGGCGTGGACGGGTTGCTCGAGATCGGCCGTGTGAGTCCCGACCTGGTGGTGCTCGATTATGCGTTGCCCGATCTGAACGCGGTGCAGGTGGTGGAGCGGTTGCAGGACACGTCGAAGC
>QHUQ01000128.1 GCA_003221985.1 Gemmatimonadota bacterium
ACATCCCGGCATACAGGGTCTTGGGATGCGACGGATCCATCGTCATCATCGAGCAATCGGTCGACGCGTTGGCACCCTTGAGGACTTTGGCCCACGTCTTGCCGCCGTCGGTCGTCCTGTACACACCCCGGTCGTCGCTGTCGCTCCACAGTTTGCCGGGCACGCAGACATACACCGTGCTGGTTTCGTTGGGGTCGACGAGGATCTTCACGATGTGCTCGGACTCGCGCAGCCCCATGTTGGTCCAGTTGTCCCCGCCGTCGTCCGAGCGGTAGATGCCGTCGCCGATGGACACGCTGTTGCGCATCCACGATTCGCCGGTGCCGACCCAAATCACTTTGGGATTCTTCGGATCGATCGTCACCGCGCCGATTGATTGGATCGGCTGCTTGTCGAAGACGGGTTTGAACGTCGTGCCGCCGTTCGTTGACTTCCACACGCCGCCGCTCGCCGCGCCGACGTAGATCGTGAGCCGCGCCCCCCCCGCCCCTTCGTGCACGGCGTCGAGCGCGGCGATGCGTCCGCTCATCGCCGCCGAGCCGATGTTGCGCGCGCCGAGGCCGGAAATCGTTTCCGAATCCACCTTGACGGCGGGCGCGGGTTGCTGGGCGATAAGGAGCAGCAGGAGAGGGTTCATGGGCGCGTTCCCCCCGGCCGTGTGAACCGCGCGTTGTCGAGCGGTACGTTGGCCTCGATTTTGTCGTATGTGATTTTCGAGCGGTCCTGGCTGCTGCTTCCCTTCGGTCCGGACTCGGTCGCGAACGGCAGATAGACGCCGGCGACCTGCTTGTAGTCGCCGAGCGACGTTTCGTATTCCTGCGGTGCGCCGCGGATCATGCGCTGCGTGTCGATGCGGATCGGGACGTAGTACTCGGTGTCCAGGTAATAGAAGCTGACGTCGCCGTTGGGGCGCGTGACCTTGAGCTTGTAGGCGTCGCTCCCCTCGATCTGCTCCAGTCCCTGAAACTCGACGCGATTGCCTTTCGCCTGATAGTTGACGAGCGGGCCGTCGAAGTCGGCATCGTCGAGAATGCCGTGCATCTCGTCCTCACCGAGCGACTCGGGATCGCGCTTGCCGTTCCATGGCTCGATCTTCCACCCGCTCTGACCATCATAGGCGTTGATGCCCGTCATGCCTTGCAGCGAAAACTCTTCGCGCACGCTGTTGGGGCGCTTGTTCTCCTGAACGACGACCGCCTCGAATCCCCCGCCGCCCGTGTACTTCCCGGTACGCCGCAGCGATTGCAGCGCCTGGATGCGGGCCAAGCCGCCGGACGCCTGGATGTATTTGGCGATGAGGCTGTCGGCCGATTGTGCCGAGAGAGACCGCGGGGCGGGACCCCCGGCTACTCCGAGAGCGACGAAGATGAGGAAGAGTTTGCGCATCGGAGCCGATCCTTTTCGAGAGTCAAGACGGGGACCAGAAACCTACAGGCCGTTGCGCCACCTCGCGAGCCAGTGATCGGTCAACACGACAGGCCGTTTGTCAGGATGATCGACTCGTCTGTCAGATCGGCAAAAACCGGCCGCGACAGATTGGCACGGATGATGCCAACGCCGGCGGCTGCGGTGCGTTGTAAAACCGGATACCTCGACAAAACCAATCTAAGGAGAGAACCATATGTTCCTGACCACTCGCAATTCACGCAGAGATCCGGCGACTGCCGAACTCGTCAACGTCGGCAACGGGATCAGCCGCCTGCTCAACGACGCGTTCAGCGGGTTGGATTGGCAGTACCGGGATAGCGTCGGTGCATCCTGGGTGCCCGCGGTAGACATCTTCGAGGAAGCCGACGCGATCCGCATCATGGCGGAAGTGCCTGGGGTGAAGCCTGAGGACGTGAAGATCTCGCTGGAAGGCAACGTGCTCACAATCCACGGCCAGAAGCAGCAGTCGGCCGAGGAGCGGACCGAGCGTGTGCATCGCTATGAGCGCACCTATGGTGTGTTCGAGCGGACCTTCACACTCCCCGCGACGGTTGACGCAAACCACATCAAGGCGTCCTACGCCGATGGCGTGCTCACCGTGACGCTTCCCAAGATGGCAGAAGCTCGGCCGCGGCAGATTCAGATCGAAGTGGCGCCGGGCAAATCGAACAGCTGAGAAGCGGGAATACAGTGCCGGGGCGGCCAGCAAGCCGCCCCATTTTTTCGTACCTTCTCCGCCCATGGCGCACCCCCCCGTGGCTTCCCAGCAATTCCCCAACCTGACGGTGCTGTCGCACCCGCTGATCCAGCACAAGCTCACGATTCTGCGCGACAAGCGCACCAGCACCCGCGACTTCAAGCTGCTCGTGAACGAGATCGCCATGCTGATGGCGTACGAGGTCACGAAAGACCTGCCGCTCGAGTCCGTCGAGATCGAAACGCCGCTCGAGAAGACCACCGGTAGCCAGGTGGCGGGGAAGAAGCTGACGCTGGTCCCGATTCTGCGCGCTGGCCTGGGGATGGTCGAAGGGATCTCGCAGCTCATCCCCTCCGCGCGCGTCGGGCATATCGGGCTGTACCGCAATCACGACACCCTCCAGCCGGTGGACTACTACTTCAAGATTCCCTCCGGCGAGGCAGACCGCTCCTTTTTCCTGCTCGATCCCATGCTGGCCACCGGGGGGTCGGCGGTGGCCGCCGTGAGCGCCCTGGCCCGCGCCGGCGCCCCGCTGCAGCGCATCCGCTTTCTGTGCCTCGTTTGCGCTCCGGAAGGTGTCAAGGCGATGCTGGCTGCCCATCCCACCGTCCCGGTGTACACCGCCTCGCTCGACCGCGAGCTCAACGCCAAGGGCTATATCCTCCCCGGCCTGGGGGACGCGGGCGACCGCCTGTTTGGCACCAGATAGGGCCAGCCGACGTAACCCTTTTGTCGTCCCCCGTGTCCCATCTGTAGTTACGAGCCCAGACCGTCACCTCGGAGCGCCGTGGACGAATCACAGCTTATTGCCCGCGTCCGCGCCGGGGATAGCGCCGCCGAGCGCGCGCTGTATGACACGCATGTGGACCGCGTGTACCGCCTGGCCTTCCGGCTCGCGGGCGACGATGCCCTCGCGCAGGATTTCACCCAGGAAACGTTCATTCGGGCGTTCGACCGGCTCGGCTCGTTTCGCGGCGATGCCGCCTTCTCGACGTGGCTGCACACGATCACGACGACCGTCGTGCTCAACGGGCTGCGTAAGGTGAAGCGGTTTCGCCAGCGGGAAGCGGACATCGATGATGCGCACGACGTCGGCACGACGCAGCGGCACGCAGAGCCCGACCTGAAGCTGCGGCTCAAGGAGGCGATCGACGATCTGCCGGAGGGTTACCGCACGGTGTTCGTGATGCACGATGTCGAGGGCTATACACACGAGGAGATCAGCGCCGTCTTGGGCGTCGAGACCGGCACGTCGAAGGCACAGCTGTCGCGCGCGCGGGCGAAATTGCGCGTAGCACTGGCGGACTTCGCAGGAGAATGGACGGCATGATGGACCAGCATGAAGATCCCAAGTTCGAGCAGTGGCTGAAGGACGCGGCACGCACCACGTACCACGCACCACGCACCACACCGCGTGAGGAGATGTGGGCGCGCATCCAGGACGCGCGTCGACATAAGCACGTCATCGAGCTCCGCCCCTGGCTGCGCTGGGCGGTCGCCGCCGCCGCGGTGCTGGTGCTCGGGATCGGCATCGGCCGTTGGTCGGCTCACGGACCCACGTCCGCCCCCGGCGGCATGCCGGTCGCGTCGGCTGCGGACTCGTCCCGCGACCTGGTGTACCAAGTGGCGGCGACGCAGTACCTCTCGCGCACCGAGGCGTTCCTGACCTCGTTCCGCGCGGATCACGCGGCGAACAGCGCGCACTTCGCGCGACAGGCGCGTGATCTCCTCACCACCACGCAATTGATGCTCGATTCACCAGCGGCTGATAATCCGCGCCTGCGCTCGTTGCTCGAGGATCTGGAGCTCGTGCTCATGCAGATCGCTCAGCTCGACGCGGCGCGAAACGGCCATGACCGCGACTTGATCACCCAAGGCATGAACCAAACCAACGTGTTGCCCAAGCTGCGCTCGGCGATTCCCGCCGGGCCCGTACCGGTGCGCACAGAAGGAGCACTCTGATGTTGTCGTACCTGTCCCTCTTGCTCGCCGTCACGTGCGCCGTGCAGGCCACCCCGGCGCCAACTCCAAAAGCGCGGGCACACCATCGCGCGCGCGCCGCCACGATCGCGCTACCCGTTGCGCCCATAGCCGCGCTTGAAGCCGGCGCACAAGCGCTCTACATGGCGCAGCCGGATATCGAGGCGCTCGCCGCACACGCGCTCGCCAGGGCAGCCGGCGCGCTGGACATGGCCCAGTATTCGTTGGCTGCCACGCCGGCGGCCTTCGCCGCGCAGGCGCTTGTCATGGCACAGCCAGACATCGAAGTGCTCACCGCACCCGCGCTCGCCAGGGCAGCCAGCTCGCTGGACATGGCCGCGTATTCGTTGGCTGCCACGCCGGCGGCCTTCGCCGCGCCGCTGTTCTACTGGGACGGCGATGACGACGAAGAGATCCGCGAGCCCGCCTGGCCGGAGCAGACGCAGGCCGATGTCGCCGATTCGCTCTACCGGGCCGCGCGGCAGGCGCTGAATCGGAGCCAGTACTCGCGCGCCGCGGAGCTCTTCAGCAGCATCCGCGATACGTATCCGCGGTCGACCTACGTCCCCAACACGTATTACTGGCAGGCCTTCGCGCTCTATCGGGATGGATCAGAGGAAGCGTTGCGCGCTGCTCGGGAGGCGTTGCAGACACAGGCGTCTCGATTCCCCAAGGCCACTACGCGCCGCGACGCCGAGGCGCTGTTGCGCCGTGTCCAGGGTGCCCTGGCGCGGCTTGGCGATCCCGATGCCACCGCGGACGTGACGGAAGAAGCCGATAACGTCGCGCCAGCGACTCCCGTGATCCCTTCGACACCACCGGTCGGTCCCGGTCCAGCGATCATTGCGCGGCCCGGACGGACCTATCGCTTGCACACTGAATCGTGCGACGACGAGGACGACATCCGCATCGCGGCGGTCAATGCGCTGCTGCAGATGGACGCCGATCGCGCTGTGCCGATTCTGAAGAGCATTCTCGCGCGTCGCGACTCGGGGTCGACGTGCCTCCGCCGCAAGGCCGTGTTCCTCGTCTCCCAGAAACGTAGCTCGGAAACATCTGCCATTCTGCTCAATGCCGTGCGCTCGGATCCCGATCAAGAGGTCCGGGAGCAGGGCGTGTTCTGGCTGTCGCAGGTGTCTGGCGAAGAGACGGTCGCGGCGCTCGATTCGATTCTGCGCGATCCGCGGACTGATCCCGACATCCAGGACAAGGCGATCTTCGCGCTGTCCCAGCACAACAGCAGTCGCTCCGCGTCGATACTCCGCGCGTACGCCGAGCGGCGTGACGCGCCGGAGGAAATGCGCGAGAAGGCGATCTTCTGGCTCGGTCAGCGCAATTCTCCGGAGAACGCGCAATTCCTCAAAGACCTGTATGCGAGGGTGGAGAACGACGATCTCAAGGAAAAGATCATCTTCTCACTGTCGCAGATGGGGAGCGCGGATAATTACCGCTGGCTCATGGATATCGCGTTGAACCCGAAAGAGGACATCGAAATCCGCAAGAAGGCGCTATTCTGGGCAGGTCAGGGGCACAACGTAGACGTCGCCGACCTCGTCCGGCTGTACGACAGCATGAACGATCGGGAGATGAAGGACCAGTTGATCTTCGTCTACTCGCAGCGCCGCGAAGAAGCCGCCCTCGACAAGCTATTTCAAATCGGGAAAACCGATCCCGATCGCGAGCTCCGCAAGAAGGCGATCTTCTGGATCGGCCAGTCGCGCAGCCCGCGGGCGGCGCAGTACCTCCAGGAGCTGATCAACCAATGATCGCCCTCACACTCGCAGCTCTGGTGCTGGTTCAGCAGCAGCCGTTGGAACGGCGCGTCGCCGGCGCGCCCGATGGCTCGGTGCGGTTCAGCTTTGCCGCCAAGCCCGGCGTCTACGGCAACGGCCGCAACATGATCAGCTGGGATTGCGACAAGGGGAATTGCCACAATCGCCAGGTCGACGGGAATTGGGACGACCACGACGACTGGGATATGCCGTGCGATTCCGGCCCGGTCCGCGTCGCCCTGACGAAACGCGGAACCAGCATTACCGATCTGCGGGTCTACGTCGGTGGCGAATGGCGGCCCAGCACCATTGCCACGGATCTCGGCACGGTCGGCACGAAGGACGCCGCCGCCTACCTGCTCGCCCTGGCGTCCAAGGATGAGAGCCGCGCGTCTGAGAAGGCGATCTTCGCCGCCGTGCTCGCCGATAGCGTCACGATCTGGCCCGACCTCTTGAAGATCGCGCACGCGGACAACGTGTCGCGGAAGGTGAAGCGCTCGGCCGTCTTCTGGCTGGGGCAGGCGGCGGGGGACGCCGCCACGCGGGGCCTGACCGACCTCGTCGATGACAATGGGGCGGACCACGAGGTGCGCGAGACGGCGGTCTTCGCCCTGTCACAACGCCCCAGGGACGAAGGCGTCCCCGCCCTGATCCGGATCGCCAAACAGAATCGTGATCCCGAGCTGCGGCGCAAGGCGATCTTCTGGCTCGGGCAGTCCGATGATCCGCGGGCGCTCGATCTGTTCAAGGAGTTGCTGACACGCCCCTGAGTATCTTGTGGCATGCCATTCTGGACCGGACGGCGTGCCATTGGCGGAATTGTCCTTGCGATCGTTCTGATCGCGCTCGGATGGGCGGCGGTAGTGGTCGCGGTGGCCGTCCACGCCGCCCGCGATGAAGCCACCGGCGCCGATGCCATCGCGGTCCTCGGCGCCGCCCAGTACAACGGCCGCCCTTCTCCCGTTTTTCGCGCTCGACTCAATCACGCCGCCGCCCTGTACCAACGGGGACTGGCACCCGTCGTCCTGGTCACCGGAGGCGTCGGCGCGCGCGATACGCTCAACGAAGCCAACGTCGGCCGCGATTATCTGGTGCGACTCGGCCTGGCCGGCGATGCGGTCGTGCCCCTCGCCGGCGGCGCCGACACCTACGCGTCGATCGATCAGGTCCGGCATTGGTTCGATGGAAAAGAGAGCCGCCGCGTCCTGCTCGTGAGCGACGGCTTTCATATGCTGCGGTTGCAGATCATCGCGAGACGCCTCGGCCTGGTGCCGTTCACGTCGCCCGCCACCGGCTCGCCCATTCACGCCAACGTGCGCCGCAACACCGGGTATCTGTTCGCCGAAGGGTTCAAAGTCCCGTTTACGTGGCTGTTCCAGCACTAAACAACGGAGTGCGTCATGCAGCTCGCGAGTAAACGAATTCACAGCGGGCGGGTCATAAATCTTGACGTGGATGCGGTGCGCTTTCCGGACGGCTCGACGGGAGAGCTGGAAATCGTGCGGCATCCGGGCGCCGCCGCGGTCGTTCCATTCGCCTCGGATCCGCGTGGCGACGATCCGACGGTGCTGCTCATCCAGCAGTACCGGTACGCCACGAATGGATCGTTGCTCGAGATCCCGGCAGGGCGCCTCGATCCGGGCGAGGACCCGGAAGGGTGCGGCCGACGGGAGCTGCTCGAGGAGGTCGGTGTGACAGCGGGGCGCCTGGAGCGTCTTACTACTATATGGACAACGCCTGGCTTCACCGACGAGCGGATTCACCTGTTTTGGGCATCCGAGCTCAGCGCCGGCAAACACGCACGCGAGCCGGACGAATTCATCGAGGTCATCCCAAAACCGCTGTCCGAGGCGCTCCAGCTGGTGCGCAGCGGGGTGATAAGTGATGCAAAGACTGCCCTTAGCCTGCTCTTCGTGGCTGGTTTCATCCTGGAGCATTAGTCCGCGCCGTTCTTCGGATCTAGATCGAATGTGGAATTGCGTCGTCCCCAGGCTGGGACAATTATATCCCCATTCGCACGCCGCTGCGAATCGCAATCACTTGTGTCGTAAGGAGTTAGTCCACCAGCCTGGGGGGCACGATTTGTGCCGAGGCCTCATAAGGTGAATCAGGGCAGGCGTTTTCCTGTTCCCGTTCGAACCACAAGGGTACTCATGGCGACCACATTGAAGCGTCCAACTCCCGCCGTCGATTCGCAGCGAGCGTTGCAGCGCGAAGCGCTGCACGACCTGGATGATGGGCAGGTTGTAATGAGTCACTTGGCCGGCGAGCCGCAGGCCTTCGGCACCCTGGTGGACCGTTACCAGACCCGCCTCCTCAATTTCGTCAATCGCACCATCGGTGACCGCGAGCGCGCTGAAGACCTCGTCCAGGAGGTTTTCATCCGGGTCTTTCGGCATCTGCATCGCTTCGATCAGACCAAGAAATTCTCGACGTGGATCTACACCATCGCGTCCAACCTCGCGAAGAACGAGCTGCGCAACCGCAGCCGCAATCCGTTGGTGCTGTTCCAGACCATCAAGAAGAATTGGGAAGCGGATCATCGGCCGCTGCAGTTCGAGGACACGACCGCGCGTCCCGACGACCTGTACCGCAAACGGTTCTTGAAGGATGCAGTGGATCAATGCGTCCAGCGGCTGCCGGAACACCACCGGGAGGTGTTCGTGCTCCGCGAGCTCGAGGGAAAGAGCTACCAGGAGATCGCTGAGATTACCAGGTGCAACCTGGGGACGGTGAAAAGCCGCTTGAATCGGGCCCGAAACAGCTTCGCCCAGCTCATCGGCCCCGTGCTCGTTTAGACACAGCCCCGCCGCAAGAGCCCCGGCTACGGAACACCCCGTGGCCGGCGGTGGTACATTTGCACCATGCAGTGCACCGAGTTCTTGGAGCGACATAGCGAATTCCGGGACGGGTTAATCGCGTCCGCTGGGGAATTGAAGCGCTTCGCGCGACATATGGCCTACTGTACCAGCTGTCGCCGCTACGACGCGACAGTTCGCCAGGCCGTACAGGTCCTTCACTCCGCCTCCCCGATTGCTCTCTCCGCAGACTTCCGTCAACGTCTCGATGCGCGAATCGCCGTAGAGCGCCGGCGCAAACCGAGACCTCCGGCGCGCTCGGGAATGTCGGCGTTGTTGGTGTTGGCTGCATTGGTGCTGCTGTTCTTCGAAATCGGGCAACGCCCCGGCATCATGCGGGCGCCGCTGCTCCCACCAGCCGCCTTCCCCAAGCCCGTGGCAAATGCGGGACTTCCCTTCGTCTCGTTCCAGGATCCGCGAGCGAGCATCGTGGGTGGCAACCCGTATCCGTACGGCACGGCACTGGTGCAGCCGCCGGCGTTCAGCTTCCAGCCCGCATCCGCGGGCCGCTAGCAGCTTCTCGGCCTTTCTCGGGGCACAGGGCGGCGGTAACTTCGCCTGTATGCCGGCGATTACCCTCGACGCGCTCCTGCGAACCCTCAAGAAAACCGCCGCGCCCCCCGCCGCCGAACCCGTCTATCTGCTCCACGGTGACGAAGATGTCCTCAAGGACGAGGCCATTCGGGCGCTGCTCGACGCGTCCGTGGGACCGAATCGTGACTTCAATCTGGATGTCCGTTTTGCGCCTGATCTGACGCCTGAATCGTTCAACGCGCTGGTGAACACCCCACCGATGCTGGCCGAGCGGCGCGCGGTCGTGATCCGGGCTGTCGAGCAGCTCGGCAAGCGCAAGACGAAGCTGCGCGACGAGGTGGTTCGCTATCTCGCCCAACCGAATCCGACCACGGTCCTTGTGCTGGTCGTCGCAGCGGGTGAGGAGCCCGACGCCGACCTTGTGAAAGCATCCACCTCCGTGCTGCTCGAGCCCCTCTCCGCGGAGCGCGTGCCCCGCTGGCTGCGGCACCATGCCACGACCCTCAAGGTGACGCTTGCGCCGGATGCTGTGGACTTGCTCATCGCCGCGGTCGGGAACGACTTGAGCACGCTCGCCCGCGAGCTCGAAAAACTCGCCGCGTTGACGGGCGGCGCGACGCGCGAAGTGACCGCGCAAGATGTGACCAGCCTGGTGGGCGTGCGGCGCGGCGAGACGGTGTATGACCTCGTACACGCCGCCCTGGAGCGCCGCGCGGCGCGGGCCGCTCAGCTCGTCCAGCCCGTGCTGGAGCAGGCGGGAATGAGCGGTGTGAAAATCGTCTCGTTGCTCGGCACCCACCTGGTGGGCACGTCGCTGGCGCGGGCCGAGCGCGATCGCGGAGCGAACGTGGCGCGGCTGCCGGACATCGTATTCCGCCAACTGCTGGCGGTGCGGCCCTACGGTCTGCGCGGCTATAAAGAGGAAGCGGCACACTGGAGCGGCTGGAGCGCGCATTGGACTGGGGGCGAGTTGAGCCGGGCGCTGCGCGCGGCGCTCGCCGCGGACAATGCGCTGAAGACCGCCACCGTCTCGGACGATCGGGGGATTGTGACGCAGCTGGTGCTGGGATTTGCGGCGCTAAACAAGGAGGCGGCGTGAGGGCGGCGGTTCGGCGGTTGGGCGGTTGGGCGGTTGGAATGCTGACGCTAGGCTTTCTAACCGCCCAACCGCTCAACCGCCTAGCCTCCCAGACAGACGCCCGCCTCGTCGAAGCGTTGCGCCTCGCCCAATCGGGCCAGGTCGACTCCGGGCGTGCAATCGTGCGCCGGCTGCTGGCGTCGTTGTCACCCACCGATTCGGCGTATCCGCAGGCGCTGCTCGCGGCTGCGAAAATCGCGCCCGATGCGAAGTCCGTCGCCTCGAACCTCAACCGCATCGTCGTCGAGTATGGCGCCGGCCCGTGGGCGGACGACGCGCTGCTGCTGCTCACGCAGCTGTATTTCGCGCAGCGCGACCCGGTGCAAACGACGCAGGCGGCGGAGCGGCTGAATCGCGACTACCCCGATTCGCCGCTGCGCGCGCGCGCGAATTTCTCCGCGGCACGCGCCTACTTCGAGCTCAAGAACGAAGCGCGCGGCTGCGAGCTGATCCAGCAATCGCTGGACGGCGCCGGCGACGACGTCGAATTCAAGAATCAGGTGAGCTTCTACGCGTCGCGCTGCAGCCCGGCGTCCACGACCACCGCGACGACGACGCCACCGGCAGATACCGGGAATCGCCCCCCCACCCCCGCCGCCCCTCCCACGCCGGCGTCTCACGCGTACGCCGTACAGGTGCTGGCGGTGAAGAGCGCCGCCCAGGTCGATGACATGCTCACCCGGCTCAAGGTGATGGGCTTCGAGGCGCGTGTCGTGCGCGACTCGACCGGCTTCTTCAAGGTGCGCGTCGGCCGCTACGCGACCCGCGAGGAGGCGGTGCGCACGCAGCAGCGGCTGCGCACGCGCGTGGGCGGCCAGCCGTTCGTGGTGGAGGAGCCGTGACCACGGCGGGGGCGGGAGGAGCCACCGAAACGCCACTGATGCAGCAGTACCGCGACATCAAGGCCCGCTATCCCCAAACCATCCTGTTTTTCCGGATGGGCGACTTCTACGAAATGTTCGAGGACGACGCCAAGCTCGCCGCTCGTGAGCTGGGGCTGACGCTCACGTCGCGCAACAACGGCGGAGCGGCTGAGGTCCCACTCGCCGGTGTGCCCGTCAAGGCGGCCACCGACTACTTGCGCCGCCTCATCGGCAAAGGGCACCGCGTCGCGATTTGCGAGCAGGTCGAAGATCCGAAGCTGGCCAAGGGGATCGTGCGGCGAGAGGTCGTCGAGACCGTCACGCCCGGGACCGTGCTCAGCGATGACTGGCTGGTCCGGAATCGGAATAACTACATCGTCGCGCTCGATCCGCGCGGCGCGGCCGCTGGGCTCGCCACGCTCGATGTCACCACCGGCGAGCTCATCCTCGAGGTCGTGCCCGAGAGCGACATCGCGGCGGCCCTCGCTCGCTACGAAGCGCGCGAGCTGGTATTGCCCAGCGACGTCGCCGTTGCAACGGCCGTGGGAACGGTGACGGTGCGCGAGGCGTGGGAGTTCGACCCCGAACTCGCCCGTGAAGACCTGCTGCGGACCTATGGCATCGCATCACTGGATGGGCTGGGGATCGGTGCGGACGACCGTCCCGCCGTCGGGGCGGCGGGGGCGCTGCTGCGTTACGCACGCGAGCTCAAGCCGGGCGGGCTGCCCCACCTGGCCCATCCCACCATCGTGCGGCGCGGGGACGTGCTGCCGCTGGACGAGATGACGCGCCGCAACCTCGAGCTGGTCGAACCCCTGCGCGCCGGGGCTGAAGGCGCCACACTGCTCGACGTGATCGACCGGACGCTGACCCCGATGGGCGGCCGTCTGCTGCGCCGCTGGCTGCTGGCACCGCTCGTCGACCCCGGCGCGATCAATGCGCGGCTCGACGCGGTGCAGGTGCTCGTCGGCGATGGCCGGGGCCGCGAGCGGCTGCGCGAGGCACTCGACGGCGTGCGCGACGTGGAACGTCTCGCGGGCCGCGCGGCGTTGGGTCGCGCGACCCCCCGGGAAATGGGCGCGTTGCGGGACTCGATCCTGCGGCTTCCGGATGTCGCGGGCGCGCTGAGCGCCCTCGAGGGCGACCTCGTCTTCCCAGCCCTCGATTTGCTCACCGACATCGGCGAAGAGCTCGGCCGCGCGCTCGTCGAACGCCCCCCGGCGCAGCTCGACGATGGCGACACCATCAAAGCCGGTTACGATCGCGATCTGGATGAGCTGAAGGCGGCGCGCGACGGCGGCAAACAGTACATCGCCGCGCTGCAGGCGCGCGAGCGCGAGCGCACCGGCATCTCGTCCCTCAAGGTCGGATTCAACAAGGTCTTCGGCTACTACATCGAAGTCACGCACGCGCACCGCGAGCGGATTCCGGCCGACTACGAGCGACGCCAGACGCTCACCGGCGCGGAACGATACGTGACGCCGGACTTGAAGGAGTACGAAGCGAAGGTCCTCGGCGCCGAGGAGCACATCGCCGCGCGCGAGCGGGAAGTGCTCGACCAGTTGCGCCGGCGCGTCGGCGAGGCCATCGCCCGAGTCCAGGCGAGCGCGGCGCGGCTGGCTCAGCTCGACGCGTGGGCCGCGCTGGCCGACGTGGCGGAGCGGGAGCGCTACGTGCGCCCGGAGGTGACCGACGGGTTCACGCTGCAGCTCGAGGGCAGCCGCCATCCGGTCGTCGAGCGGATGATGCCGCGCGAGGCGTTCATCCCCAACGACGTGATGCTGGACGACGCCGGCCGCGTGGTGCTGCTGACCGGCCCCAACATGGCGGGCAAGTCGACGTTGCTGCGGCAGGTCGGGCTCTGCGTCGTGCTCGCGCAGATCGGCTCGTTTGTTCCCTGCCGCCGCGCGAGCATCGGCGTCGTGGACCGCCTGTTCACGCGCGTCGGCGCCTCGGACAATCTGGTACGCGGCCAGTCGACGTTCATGGTCGAGATGAGCGAGACGAGCGCGATCCTGCACGCCGCCACCGGCCGCAGCCTGGTGCTGCTCGACGAGATTGGCCGCGGCACGTCGACCTACGACGGTGTGGCCATCGCGTGGGCGGTCACCGAGTGCCTGCACAACACCATCGGCTGCAAGACGATTTTCGCGACGCACTACCACGAGCTGACGCAGCTCACGGAGGAGCTCGAGCACGTACGCAACTTCAACGTCGCGGTGCGGGAAGTGGGCGAGGAGATCGTGTTCCTGCACCGGCTGGAACCGGGTGGCGCGGACCGCTCGTACGGCATTCACGTCGGCCGGCTCGCCGGGCTGCCCGAGCCCGTCGTCACTCGCGCCTGGCAGGTCCTCAAACTGCTAGAGGCGGGTCATCACGTGGCGACGCAGCGCCCGCCCTCGCCGCTCGATGCCACGCAGCTCGGTTTGTTTGCCGCACCGGATCCGTTGCTGCTCGAGTTGGACGGGTTGGACGTCAATTCGTTGTCGCCACTCGACGCGTTGAATCGCCTGGCCGCCTGGCAAAAGCGCCGCAAGGATAAAAGCTCGTGAGGGCGCTCATTGGGGCGGGATTGATCGCGCTCGTCGGATGCCGCGGTAACGCGCCGCAGTCCGACGCGCAGGCGAGCCAGGCGGCGGCACCGCCCGAGTCGGAAGCGCCGGTAGCGCTGAATCCCGACGTGCCGATCGCCTATCCGCCGGCGCTCTTCGAGCAAAAGGTCGAAGGGGACGTGACGCTGCGACTGTTCGTGGATTCGACGGGAAAACTGATTCCCGAATCGACTCGCGTCGCCGAGCCCAGCGGCTATCCGGCGCTCGACTCGGCGGCGCTCGCCGGTGCGACGGGCCTGCGCTTCGCCCCTGCCAAGCGACACGGCGTTCCGGTCGCGACCGCGTTCCTGCAGCCGGTCGAGTTTCGCCAGGTCGGCACGACGCGCACGGGGGGCGGGGGCACCGTGACACTGCCACCCCCTCCCGCTCCGACTCCGGTGGCGCCGCCGGCGCCTCCCCCGGCACGGCCCAGACCTCGCCCGCCCGTCGTTCGTCCCGCTCCGGACACGACGCGCGCTGACACGACGAAAGCGCGGGCGGATACCACGCGTCCAGCTCCGGACACGACCAAGGCTCGTACGGATACGAGTGCCTCAGCACACTAAGCCCTACGCCAACGTCCTCGAGACGATCGGCTGGACCCCACTGATCCGCATCAACAAGGTCACGCGCGGGATCCGGACGCCGATGTACGCCAAAGCCGAGTTTTTCAATCCCGGCGGCTCCGTGAAGGACCGTATCGGACTGGCGATGATCGAGGCGGCCGAGCGCGATGGGAAGCTCAAGCCCGGCGGCTTGATCGTCGAAGCGACGTCGGGAAACACGGGCGTCGGTCTGGCGATCGCGGCGGCGGTCAAGGGGTATCGCTGCATTTTCACGATGCCGGACAAGATGTCGCAGGAAAAGGCGCGGCTGCTGCGCGCGCTCGGCGCCGAGGT
>QHUQ01000065.1 GCA_003221985.1 Gemmatimonadota bacterium
GTGTCGAGGCAAACTTAGTCTCGGCACCACCTGCGACCACTTCACTGCCCTAGACGTGTAGGTCTCGCTATACCTCGAGTGGCTTCTCGACATCAGTGCCAGCCGCTGACCCCTAGATCGAATCTGATCGGGCATGTGCGAGAAGGGCGGCCTGCCCGCCGCACTTCAAGACTATTGACGGCTGAGACCATTGCTCTGCGAGGTTAAAAACAGGTATCAGTCGCGAGTTTTTGAGCAATTCCCGGAATCATGCCTCGCGCGATTCTTCAGACCATTGCTCTACCAACTGAGCTACCTCTGCGAAGCCCTCATTTTACTCGGAAACTCGCGCACGAATCGAACGTCCGCGCGACCAATGGTTTAGGCAACTAGGTGAACGAGGTCGCAGTGGTTGCCGGATCTGAGCACGAATCTAGTAAGACCATTGGACTCCGTGGGCTCGGCGTCAGCCCGAAACCATGGCGGGTCTTAGACCATGTGCCCAACACGGTCCATCCCACCATGGCCGCCAGCTAGGACAAGACCTTCTCGAGGATGACCGACCGGTAGTTCTTACCCACACGCTGAATCTCGCCGACGGCGGCGTAACCTCGTCGCTCGTACCAACGCACCAGATCGCGGGCGGGAATCGCTGTGTCCAGACGAACGCGATCGACGCCAAGCTCCATCGCGCGCTTCTCGACAAGGCCGACAAGTCGCGTGCCGAGCCCGCCGTGCTGCTGCACCGGGTGAACAGCGAGCTGTGTCATTTCGGCGTATCGAATGCCGCCGTCATCGCGGATCCTTATCTTCACGGTCCCGATGAGCCTCTCTTGCCGTTCAATCACAAAGACCTCGCAACCGTTCATCCGCAGACGCGTCGTGGCGTCATCTTGGGTCACGCCAGTGAAGTTGAGGCCCATCTCCCCAAGGGCGCGATACGCCGCGTTGATGAGGCGCGTGAGCGGTGGTACTTCGTCGTCCGTCGCGCGCCGAACAGTCGTGTCAGCGTTGGTACCGGAGTCTTCGGTCGAGAGGCGCGCCAGGTTGCGCTCAATGCCGCCGCGCACCTGATCTGCGTATGCCCCGGGCGCGAGTTCTGCTGCGTGCCGCAGGGCACGCTCGAATGTCTTCTTGGCCCGCGCACGCTCGCCAAGCTGCGCGTACGTCATCCCCAGGTTGTTGAGATTCGAGGCGTAGAAGTCGCGTACCCGTGTTCGATCGGTGACCGCGTCAGCTTCCGCCACGGCGATGAGATTCCATTCGTGCTTCTTCGCGAGCTCCGGCTCGGCGACGCCAGCCTGATGCGCGATGACGCTCGCGTAGTAATGGTCCTGGCGCGCACGGCATGCCTCATATGCATAGCGATAGAGCTCGCCCGCATCTGCGACATCTCCGCTACTCGCTTGAGCACGCGCGCGCTCGAGCTGCTCCCAGACGCTCGCGTCGAAGCCCGGAGGAACCGGTCGCACCGAGCGACTCTACCGCCGTTGTATGAGCCGAAGGCGCTCGCGACCCGTCGCGGAGCGACGACAGCCTAGAACCTCAGGCGTAGCGACCGCGGTCGTTCCGAGTGTGCGCCCGCGAGCGCGCGCGCCCGCGCCATGGAACGTGGGGTAGATCGCAGCTGTCAATCACGCAGCTCGTCGATCGCGCGACGCAGGCGCTCTGCGCTCAGACGCAATGCGTCATCGGCCACCGGCGTCTCGGGCTTCGCGAGCAAGGGCGGATATGGAATCCCGACGCGCCGTGGATAGACGTGCAGATGAAAGTGCGGGATCTCCTGGTTAGCGCCGCGCTCGTTCGATGACCATGTGGTGATTCCATCCGGCGCGAAGGCACGCTTGACCGCGCGGGCGACAAGCGCGTGGGCTTCGAAGAGTTCCGCACCGAGCGCGGGACCCACCGCGTAGATGTTCTCGACGTGCGCCTTCGGAATGACGAGCACGTGCGCCGGATCGGGCGGCTGGCGCAGCTGATCCATGAACGCCGTCGTGGCCGGCGTCTCGAGCACGACGTGCGCGGCACGCGTTCCCGCGACCACCTCGCAGAAGAGGCACGGGCGCGCGTCATCCGAGGCCACGCGCTCCGCCCGTAGGCGCAGGAATGCGCTTGGCGGTCGCTCGAGCGCGCTCGTAAGCGTCGACACGCACTGCGCGACGGACATCATCGACGTATCAACCTCGGCGTCATACGGACCGTGCGAGTGCGCGAGGTCGAACTCGGGCACGTCCAGCTCAATCGGCACGCCTTGTTGGCGGTCCCGACGCGCACGTTCCCGCTCCTGTGCCACGGCAAGCGGACAGCGCACGCCGAAGAGATAGACCTCGAGGTCGGCGAGCGAATCGAGATAGAGATCTCGAGTCAAGGGCAGAATCACCGACTCACTGATGATCGGGTGGCCGACCTGGGCCATCGCACGCAGCGATCGCAGATATCCGTGGAGCACATTCATGAAGAGCACCCGACGGTGCGCCTCCGACCACGGACCGCGCGCGGAATCCCAGTGTTTGGGTAGGTACCCCTTTATGAAGTCGTCGAGCGAGCGATACCAATGCGGCGGATCAAGGACTTCCTGAAGGGCCTTCGCAAGCGTCGTCTTTCCTGAGCTCGGGGTGCCGTTCAAAAGTACGACGCGACCGGACACGGAGCGAGATTATCGGGTCGACCCGCTTCTTGTCCCGCTATGAGAACTGGCGCTCGACTCGTCGCATTTTCGAGGTGAGGCGACGAGTTGACTAGCAATCAGTTTGACTTCGAAGAGAGCGGCCTGCCCACCGCACTCCCAAGACTATTGACCGCTAAGACCATTGCTCTCCGACCCTAAAAGTCGGTATCAGTCGCGAGTTTCCGAGCGATTTCGCGAATCACGTCGTGCGCGATTCGCTACACCATTATCCCGTTTCGCGGTCGCCGCATGCCCTAACTCGCGCGCAGTCGCTCAAGTCGCTCGGCAATCCACATCTTCACAAGCGACTGCCGAGGTACACCAAGGCGAGCTGCTTCACGGTCGAGTGATTCGATCATCCACTCGGGAATGTCGACGTTGACCCGACGCTGCTCCAGCCCGGGCCGCCGGGCCTTCGCCGTGTCGAGGTAGTGAGACACGTCGCGACCCTCGTCGAATTCCTTGTCGAACTTACTGGTCTTTGCCTTCATACAGCTTTACCTCCTCGGCGCGTGACCGACGGACCGAGATAATCCGGATCCTGTCCTTGCGGTGAGTGACGACCGCCGACCAGAACTGCCCGCCGATGACGCCAATGACCATCACTCTGGCTTCACCGACGGTCCGCGCCGGGACTTCGAGCCGGCGCTCGTCGTTCCACAACCTTGCCGCCTCTGTGACGTCGATCCCATGCTTCGCTTTGTTTGCTTTGCTCTTCTCGGCATCGAAGTCGAACGCCACTTAGGTATAGAAACTATACCATTTCTACCCCCCTTTCCCCCGCGCCGTTTCTTGCGTCCAGGATATGGTCCGTCAGACCACGGTCAAGAGATGCGCATGTGAGCTACCGCCCGACTTGAAGGACGATGCCGGTGTCCGCGCCGTCAACGATCAGGCGCCAGCAGCTGTCAATGAAGCCGATTGGCTTGACGACCAGCTTGAACGCTGCACCATCCCACGGCGACGCGCGCACCCCAGGTGGCGTCGAACGCGGCTCGGCCGTGACCCCATAGGCGACCCACGTCGCGGGAGCGCTCGTTCCGATCTGGCGGAACTCGATCGCCACGCGATGGCCGACCGCGCTGCCGCGCCGGACCATGACGAAAGCGTCGTCCGATTGCGCGCTCGCATAGGTGCGATCGAGTACGCCTGTCGCGCCGTCGGAGGTGAGGACGCCGAATTCGTCGACGGAGCGGGTCCGCGGACAACTCGTCCCGGGAGGCACAGTGATGTTGTACGCCACGATGTCTTGGATCCGGCGCATGTCGGGGCTCGGTTCGCTCTCGATGCTCGGCACCTGAGGGCCGAACGTGATCACGTCGGCAACACGAGCGGCGTCGACCTGAACGAAGAGATGCCGAGCGCGGTAAGTGCCCGAACCCTGCGCCCCGTACCAGCTCGCTCGGCCAATCATCTCGCGCATCGCGCGCAGGCCGGGGACCGGCGACTGTGAGACGAAGCTCAGGTTTCCTTCAACGAAGCGCCTGCGAACAAGATCATCGACGGTCCAGCCGTCCCAGATCCACATCGACAACGCGCGTCCTGTCGCGACGCCTGCATTGCCCTTCTCCTCGAAGTAGAGGATCTGCGGCGCATCAGACTCCGCCCGGTCGCTCTTGCCCACCGTGTCCAGGCTCTTGTCCCATCCGGGTGGAAGCGCGATTTCGAGACCGTAAAGCGTCAACTGCTTCCAGTCGGAGGGAAGGGGCGGTGCTGACGGCGATACGGTCGAACTTGCCATAGCGGGACCGGCAGCTTGCGAGCCACCCTCGGTTCGGGACCCGCACGCCGTACACGCGAACGCCAGCGTGAGGCACAGCAGTGTCCAACGCACGCCTCTACTACAACAAGGGCACGCGAAGGTTCCGGTCTGCGGGGAGACTGCTCACTCGCGTGCGGTGAGGCCTGCCCGCCGCACTCACAAGACTATTGACCGCTGAGACCATTGCTCTTCTATGTCATGACGATTGAGCGTCACGCATGACTGCGGCCGCCGTGAGCGCACCATAGGCGAGGCCGCCGGCGACTGCAGCGATCGTCACCCCTGGCTGCCACTGCTGACATGCGGGAAACAGTTGATTCGCCGGGCCGTAGATCGCTGCGAGGGTGGCAGGCAGTAGCAGGACGCCACCGATGGAGCTGCGGCGAAGCCAATCGCGCCGATTCTGAACGAGCGGCGATTGAAGCGCACCGACAACGACACCGCCGGCAATGCCTCCGACGGGAATCCCGACCAGCATCAGGGCCGGGCTTCGCCCGACTTCGGGCCACACAAACGCAATCGGCGCGCCGATCAGAGTGAAGCCGAGCATTCCCAGCAAGTAGCCGACAGGGAACGCCAGCCATACGACGAGCGTAGTCAGCGGCAGCCACAGCAATCGTCGCCGGACGCGCCCAACAAGCGCGAGAGATTGCGATGCGCCGGCCAGTAATCCCATGAGTGCCATCGCGTCAGCCCAGCCGGCGACGGAACAGCTAACTTAAGCGGTGACACCGGAGCCAAAAACACACGCGAGCACCCAGCGCAACCAGATCGATCTTGCCACGCGCGGAGCGTACCTCTGACGACGCTCGTTCTACGAGTCTGCAGAGATGGACGCGCCCTCGATATCACGTGGGACACATTTCCCGGTCTACGGTTCGAGCTCGGCATAGCTGCGCCGCAGCGGGCCGTCGCTCACCCTGAAGCGCTTTCGGCCCACGTGACTCTCCTACGGGAGTCGCGCGGCGGTTCGTGACACCGGCGAGTGAGATTTGCGATCAGCACGAGCGACAATGTGCGCATGCCCCAGGACAAGTCGCCACGAAATCGCGCCACTCCGCTCGCATGACGATTCAGTGGACCGGCGATGTCATGAAGGACACGCAGATATGGGTGCAGGAACTCTTTCGCAGGATGACTGACCCGGACGAGGGTCTGCTTGCGATTCTCCTGTTCTGGCGTGACACGAAGCTGACCCACGTCGAGGCGCTCGATGATTCCCACTTCGCGAGCGATGCCGCGAAGGCCGAACTCTACGAGCGTGTCGTACCGCGGCTGCTACGGGAGAGGATGCCCGACGTAATCGGGCTTGCGACAATGACACGTTGGCGAACCGAAACCGAACACGGAGAGGACGTCGTCGTCGCGGCTGTCGGAACGGACTTCGTGCGAATGACTCGCGCGATC
>QHUQ01000129.1 GCA_003221985.1 Gemmatimonadota bacterium
GGTCGTAGGGGCGCCCCACGATCTCGACGGCTTGCGCGATGATCGGGTGAAATAGGTCGGTGTCGAAGTTCGACAGCACGTTCTGCATGACCGCCGAGATCCGCTCCAAGCCGGCGCCGGTGTCTACGGACGGAGCAGGGAGCACGGAGCGCGTGCCGTCCGCCTGTTGATCATACTGCATAAAGACGAGGTTCCAGATCTCCAGGAGCTGTCCCGCTTCACTGATGCGCAGGAACTCTTCGAGGCTCAGGTCCCTGCTCCGTGCTCCCCGCTCCGTGCTCCGGATGTCGACCAGGATCTCCGAGCACGGGCCGCACGGTCCCGTATCGCCCATCTGCCAGAAATTGTCCTTATCGCCGAGGCCGAAGATCCGAGTGTCCGCGATCCCGGTCACCTGGCGCCAGAGTTTGCGGGCTTCGTCGTCGGTGTGGTGCACCGTCACGTACAGCCGATCTGGGTCGATGCCGAGCCACTTGCTGCCGGTGACCCACTCCCAGGCGTACTCGATCGCTTCCTTCTTGAAGTAATCGCCGAACGAGAAATTGCCGAGCATCTCGAAGAAGGTGTGGTGGCGGGCCGTATGGCCCACCTGCTCGAGGTCGTTGTGCTTGCCGCCGGCCCGCACACACTTCTGGCAGGTCACCGCCCGCGTGTAGTCACGACGTTCCACACCCTGAAACACGCGCTTGAACTGCACCATGCCGGCATTGGTGAACAGCAGCGTCGGGTCGTCGGGGGGGACCAAAGGCCCGCTCGGCACCTCCGTATGGGAGCGGGCCTTGAAGAAGTCGAGGAACTTGCGGCGGATGTCGGCGGCCTTCATGGCTGTAAAATATAGTGCAACTAGGAGTTAAGGGATTCGACCACCTCCCGCACTTCCCCTCCGTTGAACCCTCTCCTCACCAAGAACGCGACGAGCCTCCGCTTCCTCACCGCCGCTGGCAGCCCCGCCAGCTGCCGCGCCCGCTTCTCCGCCAGGGCACGAACGGCGTCGGCAGGATCCACGCCCTCGGCCGCGAGTGAGCTACGCACCGCATCTTCGGCAACACGGCGATCAACGCCTTGAGCCTGGAGATCGCGCACCAACCGCGCGGGACCGCGGCCGCGTCGAGCCTTGGCGGCGGCATAATCGACGGCGAAGCGTGTGTCGTCGAGCAACCCGGCGGCGCTCACGCGATCGAGCGCAGCGTCAACGGCCCCGGGCGGGTGTTGTTTCTGCAGCAGCCGGCGCCGCAGGTCGAATCGCGCGTGGGCGCGCCGCGCGAGCGCGCGCAACGCGGCGCGATGGGCCGCCTCGACGTCGGCCAGCTCCTGCAGCCGCTCGAGGACCAGCGGGCGAATTTCGTGGCCGACAGCGAGGTCCAACGCCGCCAGCGCGTCCGCCGGCAGCGATGCAAAACGCCCCCGATCCACTTCGACCAGCCTATAGTCCGGCCGGCGTGGATCGGGGGCGAGTCCTGTGAGGATCACTCTTCGCTCGTGGCGGTCTCCTCGTCGCCACCCGCCCCGCCTCCTCCGTCCCCCCCGTCCCCCCCGCCCCCACCGGTAGCTTTGATGCCGAGGTGCTCCTTCACGCGTCCCTCGACCTCGGCCGACATGTCGGGATGGTCCTTGAGGTACAGCTTGGCGTTCTCACGCCCCTGCCCGATCCGCTCCTTGCCATACGAATACCAGGCGCCTGACTTCTCGATGATGCCGGCCTCCGCCGCGATGTCCACCAGCAGCGACTCGTGGCTGATCCCTTCGTCGAACATGATGTCGAACTCCGCCTGCCGGAACGGCGGCGCCACCTTGTTCTTCACCACCTTCACGCGCACGTGGTTGCCGATGACCATCTCCCGCTCCTTCACCGGCCCGATGCGCCGCATGTCGAGCCGCACCGACGCGTAGAACTTCAGCGCGCGACCGCCGCTGGTGGTTTCGGGGTTGCCGAACATGACCCCGATCTTCTCACGCAGCTGATTGATGAAGATGACCGAGGTACGTGAGCGGTTGATCGCGCCGGCGAGCTTGCGCAGCGCCTGACTCATGAGCCGAGCCTGCAGACCCGGGAGTGAGTCGCCCATTTCCCCTTCGATTTCAGCTTTGGGCACGAGGGCCGCCACCGAATCGACGACCACGACGTCCACCGCACCCGAGCGCACCAGGATCTCGCAGATCTCGAGGCCCTGCTCTCCCGTGTCGGGCTGGGAGACGAGCAGGTTCTCGATGTCCACTCCCAGCTTCTTCGCGTACTCGACGTCGAGCGCGTGCTCGGCGTCGATATAGGCGGCGGCGCCGCCCTGGCGCTGAGCGCTCGCCACCACGTGCAGCGCCAGCGTCGTCTTGCCGCTCGATTCGGGCCCGAAGATCTCCGTGACCCGGCCGCGGGGGATGCCACCGATGCCGATCGCCGCATCGAGATTGATCGCGCCGGTCGAGATTCCGGCCACCCGTACCTGCGGCGAGTCGGCGCCCATCCGCATGATGGAACCCTTGCCGCACGTCTTCTCGATCTGCGTAATGGCGAGGGTGAGCGCCTTGCGGCGGTCGTCGGTGAGCTTGGTGGGCTGTGGCTGTTCTGCCATGATAGACCTCGACATGGGTGGCGGGCTCCGCTTGGTTTGGATACCCGAATATATACCGAACCTGCGTTTAGCGCCATCCTGGTCGGAAGGCGTCCTCCAGGTGCTCTAACTTATTGTCAACAATGGCGATACAGTCGAAGCGATAGACGTCTGAACGATGCCCGTAGCGATCCATCCAGACCCGCGCCGCCTTCACGATTTCCCGCCGTTTCGCGCCAGTGATCGCTTCAAACGGGCTGCCGAATGCCGTGCCACGACGCGCTTTGACTTCGAAGAAGGCCACGAGATGACCGCGCCTGGCGACGAGGTCGAGCTCGATGCGGCCGACGCGAAAGCGATGCGACACCACCTCCCAGCCTCGGCTTTGGAGGTAACGGATCGCTTGCTCCTCACCGGCCACGCCGAGTCGATGGCGGGGATCGCTCCAATCCGCGGGATCGCTGTGAACGCCACTCGACATGCGCCGAAGCTATCACGCGCAGACCAGCGCACGTAATCGGAATCGCGCCGACCGGTGCAAACCTTCGCACCAGGACCGTTAGCTGCTCGCGTTCGCGCCTTCGGGGCCAGTGAGATCGTCCAGTTCCTCCAGACCCAGCAGGACATCGCGCGGTTTTGAGCCATTCGCGGGCCCCAAAATCCCGGCAAGTTCGAGCTGGTCGATGATCCGCGCCGCGCGCCCATAGCCGATGCTCATGCGCCGCTGCAATAGCGACGTAGATCCGAGCTGATTCTGGATGCATACCTCAGCGGCTTGGCGGAAGAGCGGATCGCGGTCTCCTGCTCCCTGCTCCGTGCTCCCTGCTCCGTCTTCGCCTGCCTTCTCGGCCTTCTCCAGCGCCGTGACCTGCTCGTCGATCGACGTGCCCGGAGCGGCGACAGCGGCCGCCGCGTGCGCCTTGTACCACTCCATGAGACGCTCGGTCTCGTCCGTCGAAATGAACGCACCCTGCACGCGCATCGATTCGCTCTTGCCGGGCGGCAGGAACAGCATGTCACCGTTCCCCAACAATGTCTCGGCGCCGTTCTGGTCGAGAATCGTGCGGCTATCGACTTTCGCCGAGACGCGGAACGCGATCCGGCACGGGAAGTTCGCCTTGATGAGTCCCGTGATGACGTTCACCGACGGGCGCTGCGTGGCGAGCATGAGATGAATACCGATCGCGCGCGCTTTCTGCGCCAGCACCGCCAGCGGGGTCTCGATCTCGCCCTGCACCGTGAGCATGAGGTCCGCCAGCTCGTCCACGATCAGCACGATGTACGGCAGAATCCCGCCGCTGTAGGCCGCGTCGAACGGCAGCTCTTTCTGGATCCCCGCCTGCGTCGCGAGGGTCTCGCGCGGACCTTTCAGCGGTGTCTTCGTTTCGACCTTCTTATTGAAGTCGGTGATGTTGCGCGCGTGGTTGGCGTGCAGCAACCGGTAACGGCGCTCCATCTCCCAGACGGCCCACTTCAACACGTTCGCCGCCTTGT
Organism: Gemmatimonadota bacterium; assembly: GCA_003221985.1. Next base: position 4,041 of record QHUQ01000129.1, read on the forward strand.
GATGACTCGTCACGACCGGCAGGCCAAGGTGCGGGAGCGCGCTGTACATCGACAGCTCGACCATCTTCGGATCGATCATCAACAGCTTCAGCTTGTCGGGACCGTGTGCGTAGACGAGGCTCGTGATGATCGCGTTGATGCACACCGATTTCCCCGACCCCGTCGCGCCGGCGATCAGGAGGTGCGGCATCTTCGTGAGATCATCCACGACTTCGTCGCCTTCGAGATTGCGCCCCAGCACCACCGGCAGCACGCGCGCCGCGCGGCGAAACTCGGCGCTGTCGATGAGATCCCGCACGTGCACCAGCCGCGGCGTCGGATTCGGCACCTCGATACCGATCGCCGCTTTGCCGGGAATCGGCGCCACGATGCGCAGCGACTGCGCGCGCATCGCGAGCGCGAGATCGTCGGCGAGCGAGGACACGCGTCCCACTTTCACGCCGCGACCCGGCTCCAGCTCGAAGCGCGTCACGACCGGACCCACCGTCTTGTTGATGATTTGCGCGCCGACGCGGAACGTCTCGAGCGTCGTCACCAGGCGGCGCCCCATGTCTTCGATCTGCGCGGCGTCGGCGTCCTCCACCGCTCCCGGTCCTTCGGTGAGCAGGTCAATGGGCGGGATGAGTGAACCTGGCGGAGGCGGCGGAGCGGGTTTGGGGGGCGGGGCGGGCTTCGGCTTCGGAGTCTTCGAGATGCGAGATGCGAGATGCGGGATGCGGGTGACCTCTTCGGTCTCCGCTTTCCGATCCGGCTTTTTCGCATCTCGCATCCCGCTTCCCGCGTCGCGCTGTCTCAACAGCGTCAGCGGATGCCACCCGACCGTCACAATCCCAACAGCGGACAGCGCGAAGAGGCCGGCCAGCACCGCTCCCGCAGTGCCGATCGCGCCTTCCACGCCATTCGCGAGGAAGCCGGGGAACAGCCCCACCAGACGCTCGGTCCGCGTCCAGTTGGCGTAATCGGCAGGAAACGCGGGCCCGATCGCCACGGCGATGCCATAGGGAACGAGCAGGATCAAGCCGGCGCCGAGCGACGCCGCGCGCTCCCAGGAGAGCGCGCCGAGCCGCTCGAATGCCGCCAGCGCCCACGCGACGCCCAGGATCGGCACGAGGACGGCGCCCAGCCCGAACAGCTGCCACATCGCGCCGCCGATCGTGCGTCCCCAACTGCCCGTGACGGCGACCGGCGGGGGCAGCAGCGTGAGGCCGAGGAAGACACCCACCAGCAGGGCCGCGATGCCGATGAGCTCTGGCCGCGCCTTGTGATTCATGCCGCGATGCGACGGTCCGCGTACACGGGGACAATCGACAGCCGATCGGGGCTCGCGCAGAACTTGACGTCGTCGCCCAGGCCGGCCTCGGCGAGCTGTCGCGCCGCGTCGCTCGCGCCGAGGGCGTCCTGCCAGCCGCCCTGCTGCGCGGCGAGATCGAGCGAGACCTGCGCCGCGTCATTGAGCGTGAGCTTCTTGGGCGGCACGCCCTTCTTCACCGCTTTGATCAGGCGGCCGGCCGTGTAGGCATCTTCCAGCGCGAACTGCTTGTCGCGGCCGGCGCAAATGATGACGAGATCGCCCCGCTCGGTGAACAGATTGCGGGCCCGCTCCGCCACGGCGCTGAAGTTCAATGCCGCCGCGACCAGCACCGGCTCGCCCCCCTGGGCGGCGAGCAGCGCGGGCGTGCCGTTGGTCGTGGCGAGGAACAGCGTCTTGCCACCCACCGCCTCCGCCGTCATTTCGCGCGGCGAATTCCCCAGCGCGAAGCCTTCGACCTTCAGCAGGCGGCGCTCGCCCGCGAGCACGATGCCGTTCTTTTCCAGGTTGGACGTGAGCCGCACCGCTTCTTCCGAGCTGGCGGCGGGCACGATGGCCTTGGCGCCGGCGGCCAGTGCCGTGACGATCGTGCTCGTCGCGCGCAGCACGTCGATGACGACGACCGCCCGGCCGGTCAAATCCCCTGCATTCAGGCCGAGTGGCGTATGATAGACGTCGATTTTCATGTTTGATCTTTGAGGAGTTGCGGCTCGCGCTCGAGGAATTTCGTGTCGACCGTGCCCGCGACGAAGTCCGGGTGGCGCATGACCCGGCTCAAAAACGGAATCGTCGTGGTCACCCCCTCAATGATAAACGAGTCGAGTGCCTGCCGCATACGGGCGAGTGCCTCCGTCCGCGTATTGCCGTGCACGATCACCTTGGCCAGCAGGGAGTCGTAGTACGGCGGGACGGTGTACCCCGCGTAGATGTGGGTGTCCACCCGCACGCCGGGCCCGCCGGGCGGATGATAGGCGGTGATCACGCCGGGGGACGGCTGGAAGTTGCGGCTCGGGTCTTCGGCGTTGACGCGGCACTCGATCGCGTGGCCGCGCAGGCGATGCCCGTTCATGACGAACGACAGCGGCGCGCCGGCGGCAACGGCGATCTGCTCCTTGACGAGGTCGAAGTTGGTGCACATCTCGGTCACGGGATGCTCGACCTGAATCCGGGTATTCATCTCCATGAAATAGAACGACCCGTCGGCATCGAGCAAAAACTCGATCGTCCCGGCGCCGACGTAGCCGATCGCCTCGGCGAGCTTCACGGCGGAGTCGCCGATGTCCTGGCGCAGCGTCTGGTCGACGACGGGCGATGGCGCTTCCTCGATGAGCTTCTGATGGCGCCGTTGCACGGAGCAGTCGCGCTCGCACAGATGCATCACCTTGCCGTGGGTGTCCCCCATGATCTGGATCTCGATGTGCCGCGGGCGCGCGAGGTACTTCTCGATGTAGACCTCGTCCGAATTGAAGGCCGCGAGCGCTTCCTGCTTGGCGAGCGTAAACGACTGCGCGAATTGATCGGCGTCGTTCGCGACCCGCATCCCCTTCCCGCCCCCGCCCGCCGCCGCCTTGATGATCACCGGAAAGCCGATCTCGCCGGCCACCTGCTGGCCGTCTTCCAGTGAGTCGACAGGTCCCGGGGAACCGGGAACGGTAGGTACGCCTTGCTGCTTGGCTAGCTTCCGTGCGGCCGCCTTGTCCCCCATCTGGCGGATCTGATCGGGCGTGGGGCCGATGAACGCGATGCTCGAGGCGCTGACCTTCTCGGCGAACTCGGCATTCTCGGCGAGGAATCCGTAGCCGGGATGGATCGCATCGGCGCCGGTGATTTCGGCGGCGGCGATCAGGCGCGGGATGTTGAGGTAGCTGTCGCGGCTGGGGGCGCGCCCGATGCAGACGTCGTCGTCGGCGAAGCGGACGTGCAGCGACTCGCGGTCCGCCTCGGAATAGACCGCCACCGTCTCGACGCCCAGCTCCTTACACGCGCGGATCACCCGCAGGGCGATCTCCCCGCGGTTCGCGATCAGCACTTTCTTGAACATCAGGGCGTCAGCTCGATCGCCCCGGCCTGGTCGGCCCCGCCCAGCCGGTTCCCCGACGAATCGACACCCGACACCTTCAGCGCGAACTCGCTCGGGTTCGACGCATAGAAGATCGCGCTCTCGTAGCTGATCACACCCTGCTGGTACCAGTGGAAGAGCGACTGGTCGAAGCTCTGCATGCCGTATTGCACGGAGCCTTCGGCGATGAGATCGGGGATGCTGAGTTGCTTGGAGAGATCACGGATGTTGTCGGCGACCGCGGCCGTATTGATGAGGACTTCCGCCGCCGGCACCCGGCCGCGGCCGTCCTTGCGCGGCACCAGGCGCAGCGAGACGATCGCCTGCAGCGCGGTCGAGAGCAGATGGCGGATTTCGTCGTGCTGGTGCGGCGGGAAGAACGAGATCACGCGGCTGACCGTCTGCGTCGCATCCGTCGTGTGCAGCGTCGAGAACACCATGTGCCCGGTGTCGGCGGCCTTGAGCGCCGTGTCCAACGTCTCCATGTCACGGATCTCGCCGATCAGGATCAGATCGGGGTCCTGCCGCAGGACGTGCCGCAGCGCCGAGTTGAACGTCAGCGTGTCGTTGCCGACCTCGCGCTGCGAGATGTTGGCGTGCTGGTCACGGTGCAGTAACTCGATCAGATCTTCGATCGTGATGATGTTCACGCGCCCGTTGGTGTTCACATGATTGATCATCGATGCGAGCGCCGTCGATTTCCCCGACCCCGTCACGCCCGTCACCAGGACCAGCCCGCGCGGCTTGAGGGCGATCTCCTCGAGCACGCCGGGAAGATTGAGCTCGCGGATCTGCTTGACCTCGTACGGAATTGCCCGGAACGCGAACGCCACCGTGCCGCGCTGCTGGTAGACGTTGGTGCGGAACCGGCCCACGCCCGGCACGCCGATCGCGAAGTCGGCTTCCTTGTGCTCGGCGAACTCCTTGACCTGCCGCGGCGTCATGATCTGCTCGGCCAGCGACTTCAGCTCTTCCGGCTTGAGGGGCGCGGTTTCGAGCGAGACCAGCTCACCGTTCACGCGAATGGTCGCCGGCCGGCCCACCTTGAGCAGCAAGTCGGAGCCGTTGCGCTGCACCATCTGCGTGATGGCTTGCTTGAAGTTGAATGCCGGCAGATTGCTCGTCGCCTCACCCATGCGGATCCACCCGGAAAAGGACCTGGCCAAACTCCACCGGCTGCGCGTTCTGTGCGATGACTTCCCGAACCACCCCCGAGACCTCGGACTCGATCTCGTTCATGATCTTCATCGCCTCGATGATGCACACCACCTGCCCCACATTCACCCGGCTGCCGACCTTCACGTAGGGCTGCGCCGCCGGCTCGGGAGACTGGTAGAACGTGCCCACCATCGGCGATTTGATCTCGCTGAGTTGGGGTCCGGCGGGGGCTGGGGCTTGGGCTTGCTGCGTGCTGCCGGGAGCGCCTGGTGCTGTAGCGGGGTGCGACACGATGACATGTGCTCCCCCAGGTCCGCCACCAATGGTATTCCCGTGCCCAGCCTTGGAAACCCGCACTGACGACCATGCGCCGAATAGGCCTCGGCGGATCTCGATCGCCCCCACCTCCGGGGCATCCTTCAAGATCTGCACGATCTGGGCGATGATGTCGAGCTTCATACCGAGAAGATACCCCCCCTTAGCCCCTACACCAGTTCCACGAGGTCCGTACAGCCGTCGGTCAACAGCACCGGGCCGTCGGGCGACAGATGGACGTCGTCTTCGATGCGCACACCGCCCCGTCCTGCGACGTACACGCCCGGCTCGATCGTCACGACCGCGCCTTCGGGCAACGGATCCGTGGCCGTGCGCGCCAGCCGCGGTGCTTCGTGCACCTCGAGCCCCACGCCATGCCCCGTCGAGTGTCCGAACGCGGCGCCGAACCCGCGCGCTTCGATCGGATCGCGCGCCAGTGCGTCCGCGTCGCGGCCGCTCATGCCGGCACGGACGCCTTCACGGGCGCGCCGCTGCGCCTCCTGTACCAAACGGTACAGCGCGCGCTGCGACTCATCGGCGCGCCCCCCCACCACCACCGTGCGCGTGACGTCGGCACAGTAGCCGTCCACGACGGCGCCAAAGTCTAGCAGCAGCCACTCGCCGGCCGCCACCGTGCGCGCGCTGGTGTGCGCGTGCGGCAGCGCGCTTCGCGGTCCGCTGGCGACGATCGTCGGAAACGGATGCGCCTCGCTCCCGTGCCGGCGCAGCGCGCCCTCGAGCAATCCCGCGATCGCGAGCTCCGTCTGCCCGGGCCGCACCTCGGCGAGCGTGTCGCGCAGCGCAGCCGTCGCTACAGCCGCGGCCGAGCGGATCGCGGCCACTTCGTCCGCGTCCTTGCGAACCCGAAGTCGCTCGACCAGCTCGCCGGCCGGCTTCCAGCGCCATGACGCGCCCGGCCCACTCGACAGGCGCTCCGCATCCTTCACGCTGAGCGCATGGGCCTCGAACCCGATCAGGCTGAGCGTCCCGCTCGTCACGGTCGGCAGCTCCTTGAACAGCCGCTCCCACACGCTCGTCCGTTCGATTTCGACCCGCGCGACCGCGTCGCACTGCTGCCGCGCCTGTTCGTCGTAGCGGAAATCGGTCACCAGCAGCTGCGTGGTGCGCGTCGCCACGACCACGCCGGCCGATCCGCTGAACCCCGTCAGATACCGGATGTTGGGACGCGAGGTGACGAGCAGCGCGTCCATCCCCTCCGCGTCGAGCAGCGCGGCGAGTGCCGCGTGCCGCTGCGGCCGTTTATCGCGACTTGAGACTGCCGACAAGGCCCTCGAGCCCCAGACGATAGCTGTCGGCCCCGAACCCCGTCACGACCCCCACGGCGAGATCCGCCAGTAACGACCGTCGCCGCTCCGGCTCGCGTCCGAAAATGTTGGAGAGATGCACTTCGACGAACGGCACGCGGACGGCGAGCAATGCATCGCGTACCGCGAGACTGGTATGCGTAAAGGCCGCCGCATTGATGATCGCGCCGTCGACACGGGGCGGGCCCTTCAGACCCTGGATCGCCTCCACCAGCTCGCCTTCATGATTCGTCTGAATCCAGCTGCACTCCACCCCCAGCACGCGGGCATGTGCTTTGGTCGCCCGCTCGATTTCGGCGAGGCTGGTGCGCCCATAGATCTCAGGCTCACGCTCACCCAACAGATTCAGATTGGGGCCGTTCAGCACGGCGATGTGGGGCGACACTAGGACTTGAGCTTTTTCAACCACTGCTGGAACTGATCGGCCTCCGCCTCATCCTCGGGCGGCCGCTGCGATCGGCCGGACGTTCTGGCCCCACCCCCCGCCGGTGTTTTGGGTGACGCACTAGCTCCACCTGCTTCTGCGGCGCCCGCGGCACCCGCCTTCCCACCGGCGAAAAACTCGTCGAATGAAAACCCTCCCGTCTTGCTCCCATCCTGCGGAGGCGCGGTTTCAGCGGCGGGTTGCCCGGTGGCGCGGCGCGCGGCTTCGTCGCCAAAGACGGAGTCGAGCGAGATGTGATCGTCAGCGGGACGCGACGGCTCGCCGGGGGGCGGCCCGGCGGCATCGAAGGCCGAAGCCAACGTGCTTTGCTCCGAGCGTCGACCCGACCAAATGCCTTTGAGGAACGCCTGCGCCGAGATCCCCGATCCTTTTCTTCCGCCGGGCGACAATTGTTCGATCTTGCTTTTCAATCGTGAATCGTTGGGACGCTGGGCGAGCAACGCCTGGTAGACACGCAGCGCATCCTGCTGATGCCCCTGCTTCAGGTACAGCTCCGCCATCGTTTCCGTCAGCACCGGCTCCGCCCGCGACAGCGTCGCCGTATCCGCCGCACCATCGTCATCGGTCAGGGCGACGGCGGCGGGAACGCGCAGCGCTGGAGCGGGCCGGGGACCGGAAGGGGGGGCGGGAGGAGGTGCTGGTGGTGCTGGAGGTGCTGGGGGCCGAGCAGGACGGATCTCGTCGTCCGGCATGATAAGCGGCAGATCGACCTGGGGCAGCGCCTCGTCGAGATCGGGCCCTCCCCCTGCCCCCCGCCCGCCTGAGGGTTCGGGCGCATCCAACTTGAACATCCCGCTGCCTTCGTACTGTGTACGCGCTAGCCCCTCCACCTCCACTTGCTCGATCTGCTGCGCGTTCAGCTCGACGTCTTCCTGCACTTCCAACCCGTCGGCCTTGGCAGCCTCATGCGCGTTGGGGTTGAAACTGATCGGGTTCTCGAAGTTCTCGATGTCGGGCGAGCGTGCCGACGCTGCCGCATTGGGCTTCAACGTCACCGGTTCGGGCGTCTCGTGGTCGACCGCGAAATCGGGCTTCGCCATGGGCGCGGTTGCGGCCTCGGGCGGGGCAGCAGCGGCCTTCCCCTTGGCGCGGGCCAGCGCTTCCGCGGCGTCGCCGTTCATAGGATCGGCGTTCAGCAGCCGCGACAGCCACTCGACTTCTTCCCCGTACTTCCCATTGCGCTCCGCTAGCTCGGCGAGGCCGCGCAGCGCGATGATGTTCTCCCCGTCGAGACCGAGAACCTGTTTGAAGACGCCCAGGGCCGCCGCGTCGTCTTTCTTGTCGACGAGGCACCGGGCGTACACGATGTAGGCGCTGACGTAGTCGGGATGGAGCTTGAGACCGTTCTGGCAGAGGTCGACCGCGTTATCTATAAGCCCCGCTTTACGATAGGCGTCCGCCAAGGGGGCGAAGTTGCGCCCCTTGGGATTATCACGAAAGCGCGCTTCGAGCTTGTCGATCTCGCTGGTATAGGCCACGGCCCCCCGGCCCTAAGTCTATGTGGGAATTGAACGAAGATAGTGTTTGGCCGTCGCTGCTGTCAAATGACCGGAGACTCTGTGCGCTTGAGTTTGTGCGTTGTGGTTTTTAGACTTATGCCCCTTCACCCCTCCTCTCTGACCGGAGTTCGAAGTCGCCATGCTGCGCACGATGCGCTCCAACGCCAAGTGGATCTTTTACATCCTCGCCATCGCCTTCGTGGGGTGGCTCGCCGTCGGGCAAGTGATGAGCATCCTCGGTCCCAGCGGCAACGTGGTGCTGCGCGTCAATGGCCGCGAATATCAGATCACCGAGTACCAGCAGCGGCTGCAGCTCGCGTACGAGCAATACCGGCAACAGAACGGCACGGCGCCGCTGACGCGCGAGGAAGAGCAGCAGATTCAGGATCAGGTCATCAATCAGATGATCCAGGAGGCGCTGCTGCAGCAGGAGTACAAGCGCCTCGGGATCCGCGTCACGGATGCGGAGATCATCGACGCCGCGCGCACGTCCCCACCGCCCGAGGTGATGCGCGATCCGCAGTTCCAGACCGATAGTCAGTTCGATATCCGCAAGTGGCAACAGTTCCTCGCGACCAATACCGACCGCCAGCTGCTCGTGCAGATCGAAGCGGTGTACCGCGACCAGATCCCGCGGATCAAGCTGGCGCAATACCTCACCAGTGACGTCTACATCCCCGACGCGAAGCTGTGGCGCATTTACCGCGATCAGCACGATTCGGTGCGGATCGCGTCGCTCGCCGTCTGGCCCTACACGATCCAGGACAGCTCGGCGATCAGTGATGCCCAATTGCTGGCCTACCTCGCCAAGCATTCCGACGAGTTCAAGCGGCCGGCGCGCGCGTACGTGCGCTTCATCGCCCTGCCGCGCATGCCGAACGCCTCGGACACCGCCGCCGCGCGCGCGCATCTCGCGCGTGTGCGCAGCGAGCTGGCGCGCGGCGCGAAGTTCGAGGACGTGGCGAAGCGCGAGTCGAGCGACACCGTCAGTGGTCAGCGGGGGGGCGATCTCGGCTGGATCAAGCGCAATGAGTCGACGTTCGATGCGCAATTCATGCAAGGATTGCGCGGCCTGAAGCCGGGGCAGATCTCCGCCCCGGTGACGACACAGTTCGGCTATCACCTGATCCGCATCGATCAGGAAAAGGGCGACTCGCTCAAGCTGCGGCACATCCTCATCCCCATCGCGCTGCAGGGAGAGCACCTCGATCAGGTGGAGGCGAAGGCCGACACCCTCGAGCGTGTCGCCGCCGAGCGCACCGACCCGACCGTCCTGGACAGCACGGCGCGCCGGCTGGGGCTGCAGGTATCGCCGACCTACCAGGTCATCGAAGGGGACCGGTTCACGCTGGGCCGGTACGTCATTCCGGACGTGAGCGTCTGGGCCTTCGAGGCGCCCGTGGGCGAAACGAGTCCGGTGATCGAGGCGCTGCCCGCCTATTACGTCTTCCAGCTCGACTCGGTAACGGCCGGCGGCGTGCCGCCACTGCATGAAGTCCGCGCGCGCGTGACCGCGGCGGTGCGTCTCGAGAAGCAGAAGACCCTGGCGCGCGGGCGCGCGGACTCGCTCGCGGCCGCGCTGCGCGGCATGTCCGACCTGGCGACTGCGGCGACAGCGCGCGGCCTCGCGGTGCAACGCTTCGGTCCGTTCACCCGGCTGCGGCCGCCAAGTTATCTCGGGCGCGAGCCCGTCGTGGTCGGCACGGCGTTCGGATTGAGCGTCGCGGAACGGAGTCGCGTGCTCGAAGGCGAGAGCGGCTACTTCATTATCGAGTCATTGGGGCGCAAGAACGCCGATTCAGCCGCATGGATGGCGCAACGGGAGGCACAGCGCACGCAGCTGCGCCAGGCGGCGCAGCAGGCGCGGATTCAACAGTTCATCGACGGGTTGCGCGCCAAGGCCAAGATCGTCGACCGGCGCAAAGAGATCTACAAGTCTCAAGGCTCGGCGGACGCCACGAACATCGGCCTCTAGCGGCTACTCGACCAACCGCTTCGGCTTCGCGTCCCGCGGCGGCTCCGCGTCCTCGGACGGGAGCCGGTGAATGCTGTTCTCCGCGTCGGACAGCGCGCGCTTGAACTCGCGCAGCCCCTTCCCCACCGCCCGGCCCGCCTCCGGCAGCCGGTTGGCGCCGAACACGAGCAGGACGATCAGCATCAGAATCAGGATCTCACTGCCGCTCAGATTGCCCAGCATCAACCCGGCCCCTTACTGAGTGAGGCGCTTCGGCGCTTCACTGCTCGGCGGCGGCTGAAGCCCAGATTGCCGAACATGGTTCGCCTTTCCTAAAAGAGCGACCGGGCGACGAGGTACGCGATCACGACGCCGACGACCGCCAGCAGCGACACGTCGAGCCCGATAGGTCCAAGCGTAATCGACATCACGAGCAGATCCAAATGAATCGGTCCGATGGTCGGGGTCACCGCCCAGGTAAACACTTCCTTGGCGGGACCCTGCGGCAGGAAGCGCCGCAGGAACGCCTGCAGCAGCCCCCCCAGGACAAAGCCTACCGCAAGAACGCTGAGATAGAAAAGGGGGCGGCGAGGTCCGGGCGGCACTAGCTGTGCCGCTCCACGGCGTACGCAATGCTCCCCTGCAGGGCGTCCCGTGCGGGCGAGGGCGGCAACACATCGAGCTCCGCCTCCGCCTGCTGCGCAATGTCCAGAGCGCGCTGGCGCGCGGTCTCGAGCCCGCCGGCGCTCTCTACCAATCGGATCACGTCGGCGACCAATTCGTCACTCGGCTCGGCCGCGTCCATCAGCGCGGCGACCACACGCCGACCCTCCGCCGGCATCCGGCCCAGGGCGACAATCAGGGGCAACGTCACTTTGTGCTCGCGCAGATCCAGACCGGACGGCTTCCCCGTGACCGCTTCCGGCTCGGTGTAGTCGAGCAGATCATCGGTGATCTGGAACGCCATGCCCAGCAACATCCCGAAGCGCGCCAGCGCTTGCCGGTGCGCCGCAGCCGCCGTGAGCGCGCCCACCTCGCACGCACCCGACAAGAGCGAGGCGGTTTTGGCGCGAATCAACAGGTCGTACGCGCCCTCGCCGTACGCGAGCTTGTCGTGGGCTTCGAGCTGGCGCATTTCGCCGACCGTCATTTCATTCGTCACCCGCGCCAGCACGCGCAGCGCTTCTTGGTCGTCGAGCCGGACCAGCTCGATGATGGCACGCGAATAGAGATAGTCGCCCATGATGACAGCGATCTGATGCGAGAATAATGCGTTGATCGTCGGCAGGCCGCGCCGCAGCACGGAATGGTCTACCGAGTCGTCATGGACCAGCGTGGCGAGATGGATCAGCTCCACGACCGCGGCGAGCGTGACGGCCCGCGCATCCGCGCACCCCGCGGCCTGGTGGCTCAGGAGCAGCAACGTGGGCCGGAACAGCTTCCCCTTCATCTGCAGCAGATGATCGTTCACTTCGGTCACGATCGGGAAGTCGGCGGCGATGACGCGCCGCAGCTCCGCCACGACATGCTCCAGCTCGCCGGCCACCGGCCGCTGCACGTCCCGCAGGCTGACCCGGACGACTTGTTGGCTCATGCTATTTCGCCTTGGCGAGCGCCTTGACGCGCTGCTCGGCATCGAGGAAGCGGATATCCACGGCGAAGACGCGGCCGTACAGATCCCGGGCGTCGGCTTTCTTGCCCTGCTGCTCGAGCGCGCGGCCGAGCCAGTAGAGCACGCCGAGCCGCTCCTGATCGCCGGACGCCGGGAGGTCGAGACCGCGGCGCAGGATCGATTCGGCGACGCCGAAGGCGCCCTTCTCGAAGAAGCAGATGCCCAACATCTCCGACGTGCGCAGCTTGCCATCGGGAGCGCGCAGCGCCTTCTGCAGCTCCGCGATGGCCTCGTCAAGCAGGCCCATCTCCTTGAACGCGACACCGAGATCGTAGTGGGACTGGAAGTCGGTCTCGTCGATGTTTTCGTCGATGCCCTGCTTGAAGCGCGCCAGCATGTCCTGGAAATCCTGCTCCTCGTCTCCCGTCGGCTCCTCGTCCGCAACGGTCATGCGCGTGTCTTTCGCCGGCGGTCCTTCCTCGTCGTCGTCACTCAGCATCGAGCCGAGGTCGACGAAATCGCCGTCCAGCGCGGCCTCGTCCCGGACTTTCATCTTGGCGTCTTTCGCCTTGACCTTGCCCTCCGGCTTCCCCGATTGCGGCGCGACGGCGGGGGCGAGCATCGACAGCGCGCCTTTGGCGCGATCGTTCTTGGGATCGTGCTCCGCGACACGCGCATACACCGCGCGCGCCTTCTCGGGGAGGTCGGAGCGCAACAACGCGTCGGCCAGCTCGAGGTAGGCGTCGATCAATTTCGCCTTGTCGCCCGCCTTGAATGCGAATTCCACCGCTTTCTGACGGTGTCGCACGCTGTTCGGGTCGAGCCGCAGCACTTCGTCCACCAGATCGCGCGCGTGCGCGAGGTTGCCGCCGTTCTCGAAGCCGCCAGTCGCGAGGTCGAGCTCCTCGATGCCGCGTTCCCGATCGCCCTGTTCGATCAGCGCCTCGCCGAGCGCCTGATGTGCTTCGGGATCGTCCGGGTTGTCGGCGACGTGCGACTCCAGCTCCTCGATCCCCGGCGCCGCGGGCGTCTCTTCGATGTTCGAGAACACCAGCGAGCCCGCCTGGTCCCCCGCGCTGCTGATCTCATCGATTCCCAGGTCGATGAAGCCGGACTTGCGCCCGCCGGTGGAAATCGACGTGTCGTCTTCCGTCTGGATGAAGCTGGGGTGCCGCGGTCCCTCGTCGAGTGCGAGCGGCTGGTCGTCGACATCGTGTCCCGCGTCGGTGGTCGCCGTTTCGAAGTCGGGCTCGAGCTCGAGCGGTGGCACCTCGACCACAGTCTTGCGCTTCCCCGGTCCTGACGTCGACGTGGGTGCCGAGGGGCGCTTGGGAATCACGGGCTTTACGCGCGGCGGTTCGGGAGCGGCCGCCTTGCCCGCTGGCTGGCCGAGCGGCTTCAGTTTGGGCGGCGCGGGCTTCTTTGCGGGCGGCGCCGGTGCTTCGATGTTGCCCTCGAGCACCAGGTCCGCGTCCTCCAGGCCGCTAACCTCGTCCGCGGTCACCTCTGGAGCCGTTGGCTCCAGCTCGGCCATCGGCCCGAGGTCCAGGTCGCTGGGGTTCAGCTCCTCGCGAATCGACGGCGCGGCGGGACTGCTCGCGCTCATCTGACCAAAGTCCGATCCGGTCGTCTCGAGGCCTTCCAGCATCCCACCGCCCCCACCGCCGCCCGGAGCTTCATCCACCAGACTGGTGCTCTCGATCTCGAGCGACTCGTCCGGTTCCGGCACCACTTCCTGAATCAGTTTCTCAGCGACAGGGGGAGGCGGTGGCGCTGCGGGAGCCTTGGCGGTTTTTGCGACACGCGGCTCGTCGAGGTCGAGAAACACGAGGCTCGACGTTTTCCCCTTCCCGGACTTGCCGAGGTCATCCCCTCCGGGAGGCGGCAGCGGCTTGGGCGTGCTGACGCGCGCCGACGAGCCGCGCTTCCCGGGATCGGTGCCGTACATCTTGAGATGCTCGGCCAGCATCTCCCGCAAGCTCCCGCTCTCCGCCGAGATGTCGGTGAATTCCTTCAGAGCAGCGAACGCATGATCGATCTTGCCGATCTTCTGCATGCGCTCGGCATATTCCACGAAGTTCTGCTTCGCCTCGGCGAGGAATCCCTTTGACGCATAGAGCTTCGCCAGCTTCAAATACGTCGTCTGCCGCGCCGGTGCGTTGCGCAGCACTTTGTTGCACATGGCGATGGCATTGTTATGGAAGCCCAGCTCGGCGTATTTGTCCACCGCCTGGTCGTAGTAATCGGCGGCCAGGCCGGGGTCCTTCAGTTTGATGTAGAGATCGCCGATGCGGTTATAAATGGAGAGGTCGGGGTTCGCCTCACCCTCGGATTCCTGACCGCTGAGCACGCTGAGCCAGATCTCGACGGCTTTCTTCGGATCCTTGGCCTCGAGACCCTTCGCCTTTTCCTTGAGCTGCTCAAGCTTGGACATGGAAGGACTAAGATATCGGGGCCAACTAGGCGGGACAAGCCGAACCTGCTGTCCAGACGTTGCTTACGACGTCTGACCCCAGCCAATACGCGACTTCCCTCCAGTCATCTACCGCGGCTACGACAAGGTCGGCAACGTATCCGGGAGCGATTTGGCCGCGCTCGGCGGCGAGCCCGAGCGCCGCAGCGGCATTGATCGTCACCGCCGTCACAGTTTCTGCGTGACGTAGCCCAAGTTGCGAGACGCCGAGCGCCATCACCAGCGGCAGGCTCGTCGTCGGCGACGTGCCGGGGTTGTAATCGGTGGCCAGCGCGACGGCCGCTCCCGCCTCGATGAGGCGACGCGCCGGCGCCTGCGTCCGCTTGCCGAGAAAGATCATCGTCGCGGGCAGCAAGACCGCGACGGTCGCACTGGTTGCCAGCGCCTTGATGCCGGCGTCTGAGACGGCGGCGAGGTGATCCGCCGAGAGCGCGCCCAGCTCGGCGGCGAGCTCGGCCCCGCCCGACCCTTCCAGCTCATCGGCATGGAGCTTCACCGCGAGGCCATGGCGCCGCGCGGCATTGAGGATCTGGCGGCTTTCGCTCGCGCTGAAGACCCCGGGCTCACAGAACACGTCGCAGCAGCGCGCCAGGCCCTCGCGCGCGACGGTGGGAATCATGGTTTCACACACGAGCTGGACGTACGCCGCGCGATTGCCGCGATACTCGGGCGGCACCTCGTGCGCGCCGAGAAAGGTCGGGATGAGCGTGGCCGGCAGCGCATCGGCGAGTCGCCGAATGACGCGGAGCTGCTTCAGCTCCGACTCCAGCTCCAGGCCGTAGCCCGATTTCACCTCGATCGTCGTCGCCCCATGCGCAATCAGGGCGCTCAGCCGGGACCGCGTGAGCGCTTCGAGCTCGTCCTCGGTGCGGCTGCGCACATCGCGCACCGATTGCAGTATGCCGCCGCCCGCGGCCGCAATCGCTTTGTAGTCGACGCCGAGCGCGCGCCGCTCCTGATCGTCGAGCCGAGGGGCACCGAACACGGCGTGCGTGTGACAATCGATGAACCCCGGAAACAGCACGCCATTTACCTCGACAACCTGTAAGGGCGCAGCATGCTGCGGCCCTGCGGTTGGCGCGTCACGGCGCGGCCCCACCCAGGCAATGCGTTTTCCGTCGATGAGTACTGCCGCATCGCGCAGCACCTCGACCTCGGCCATCTCACGCCCGCGGCGGGCGCGGGCAGGCCCGCGGCACGTGACGACCTGCCGCGCGCCCACGAGCAGCGTCTTCAGTCGAGGTCCTGACTCATCGGGAGACGGATATGATGCCGGCGCGCCGCCTCGATCGCTTCGGGATAGCCCGCGTCGGCATGTCGTGCGACACCGATCCCCGGATCGTTGGTGAGCACGCGCTCGAGTCGCCGCTCGGCGGCGGACGTCCCGTCGGCGACGATCACTTGCCCCGCGTGCAGCGAGTTACCGATGCCCACGCCGCCGCCGTGGTGGAACGAAACCCACGACGCGCCCGATGCCGTGTTGAGCAGCGCGTTGAGGATCGCCCAGTCGGCGATGGCGTCTGAGCCGTCCCGCATCGCTTCGGTCTCCCGGAATGGCGAGGCCACCGAGCCGGTGTCGAGATGATCGCGGCCGATCACGATCGGCGCGGACAGCTCGCCGCGCCGCACCAGCTCGTTCAGCGCGACGCCGAAGCGCGCCCGCTCACCCTGCCCCAGCCAGCAGATCCGCGCCGGCAACCCCTGAAACGCGACGCGCTCCTGAGCGAGCGTGATCCAGCGCCGGAGATGCGCGTTGTCGGGGAAGAGCTCCAGCACGAGCTGATCGGTGCGGTGCAGGTCCTTCACGTCGCCCGAGAGGGCGACCCAGCGGAACGGCCCCTTCCCTGCACAGAACAGCGGCCGGATGTACTCCGGCACGAATCCCGGAATCGTGAACGCGTCGGCGACGCCGGCGTCGCGTGCCTCCGTGCGGATGTTGTTGCCGTAATCGAACGCGATTGCGCCGCGCCCGCGAAAATCGAGCATCGCGCGCACATGGGTCGCCATGCTCGCCCGCGCGCGTCGCAGGTACTCGTCGGGAGACGAGCGCCGCAATTCCTCCGCCGCGGCGAGACTCAACCCTGCCGGGACGTAGCCGTTGAGCGGATCGTGCGCCGACGTCTGGTCGGTCACCACATCGGGAACGAAGCCGCGGCGCACGAGGTCGGGCAGCACGTCGGCACAATTGCCGACGAGACCGACGGACAGGGCCTTCCCGGCTCGTTGTGCCTCGTCGCACCACGCCAGCGCTTCGTCCACGCGTGTCGTCGAGCGATCGAGATACCGCGTTTCCACGCGACGCTGCACCCGCGCGGGATCCACCTCGACGGCGAGACAAATCCCCTCGTTCATGGTGGCCGCGAGCGGCTGGGCGCCGCCCATGCCTCCCAATCCACCCGTCAGGACGATCCGTCCCCGCAGCGATCCTTGAAACTGGCGCTGCGCAACTGCACCGAGGGTCTCATAGGTCCCCTGCAGAATTCCCTGCGTCCCGATGTAGATCCACGATCCGGCGGTCATCTGGCCATACATGATCAGACCGCGGCGTTCCAGATCCCGGAACACCTCCCACGTCGCGTACCGGCCGACGAGATTGGCGTTGGCGATGAGCACTCGCGGGGCGTCGGGATGCGTCGTGAAAACGCCGACCGGTTTGCCCGACTGCACCAGCAGCGTTTCCTCGTCTCCCAGCGTGCGCAGCGTACGGCAGATCGCATCGAACGACGCCCAGTTCCGCGCCGCCTTCCCCGTGCCGCCGTAGACCACGAGGTCCTGCGGCCGCTCCGCGACCTCCGGATCGAGGTTGTTCATCAGCATCCGCAGCGCCGCTTCCTGCACCCATCCCTTGCAGGACTTGGTGCTGCCGCGGGGCGCTTTCACGGCGCAAACCTGCCTGCCCGGATTCCGGCCGCGACCCGCTCGATGTCGGCCGTCATGGGCCGATCCCCCGTCAATGCCGGCGAGTCCTCGCGAACGGCGGCGTGCAGCCGCGCGACCGCTGTGGCGGGCCGGAGCGGCTTCAAGTATTCGAGTCCCTGGGCACCCGCGAGCAGCTCGATGGCGAGAATCCGTTCGGTGTTGGCCAGGATCCGCCCCGCCTTCCACGCGGCGCTCATCCCCATCGGCACGACGTCTTCCTGATTGCCTTCGGTGGGCACGGACTGCACGCTCGCCGGCGTCGCCAGCACGCGGCAGTCGGCCACGAGCGCCGCCGCCGCGATCTGCGCCGTCATGAAGCCGGACTCGAGGCCGGGGTCGTGCGCCAGAAATGCCGGCAGCCCCGACGACAGGTCCGGATTCACGACACGCTCGAGGCGCCGCTCGGCCAGTCCGGCGAGCGTCGTCAGTGCAATCGCGACGACGTCCAGCGCGAGCGCGATCGGCTGGCCGTGGAAGTTCCCTCCAGAAATCACGTCGTCGCCGAATACGAGCGGGTTGTCCGTCGCCGCATTCAGCTCCGTCGTGACGAGCCGCTCGGCGAACGCGAGTCCTTCGCCGGCGGCTCCCAACACCTGAGGCGTGCAGCGCAACGAGTAGGCATCCTGCACGCGCGGATCGTTCTCGCGGTGCGATTCGCGGATTTCGCTGTCGGCCAGGAGGTCGCGCAGCAGCGTCGCCGAGCGTTGCTGCTGCGGGTGCGGACGGGCGTCGTGAATGCGGGCGTCGAAGGGATCGGGTGAGCCGCGCACCGCCTCGAGGCTCATGGCCGCCGCTGCATGCGCCGTGCGCCACGCGGTCCAGGCATCGGTTACGAGCAGCGCGGCGAGACCCGTTTGCGCCTGTGTCCCGTTGACGAATGCGAGGCCTTCCTTGGCTTCCAGCGTTATCGGCCGTGAGACCTGCACGTCCCCTTCGCCGATCATGGCCAGCGCGAGATGCGACAGGGGCGCCAGATCGCCCGACGCACCCACACTGCCCTGCGACGGCACCGTGGGATGCACGCGGGCGTTGAGCATGTCGACGAGCAGCTCGGGAAGCACCGGCCGCACCCCGCTCGTCCCGCGCAACAGGACGTTGGCGCGGAGCAGCATCATCGCGCGCACGGCATCCTGCGCCAACGGCTCACCCACGCCCGAGGCATGGCTGCGAATGAGATTGAGCTGCAGCTGGCGCGCCTGCTCGGGGGGGATGCGTACGTGCGCGAGCTTGCCGAATCCGGTATTGACGCCATACATCGTCTGGCCGCGCTCGATCGCCGCCTCGACCGCGCGGCGCGATTGCTGCACCGCGCCGAGCGCCTGCGGCGCGATCGCCACCGGCGCATTGCCTCGGGCGACCGCGACGACGTCGGCGATGGAAAGGGAATGGCCATCAAGCGTCACAGGCTTGGGCATGGAGACCAAAGCTAAAGCGCCGGAGTGGCTGTTGACCACTCCGGCGCTTTAGCCAATCACAGGACCCCTATTTCGAGCCTGAAACCGTGGTTCCAGTAGACAGTGCGACCGACTGTCCCGCGCGAATCTGTAGCTCAGGGTTTCCGACGTCGGTCTGGAAGCTCCAGTCGAAGATCAAGTAGTCGCGTCCGACGTGCGTCATCCGCAGGGCGCCGTAGTGGAGTGTGGTGCCCTCGACGATCTCGAACACGTACGCATATCCCGGCACCGCCTGAATCATGTTGCGGGAGTAACCGGAGGCCGGGGCGAAGTCGATCGACGTCAAATCGGCGACCGGCGAGGTGCTGTACAGCTGCATCCGCGTCCCGGCGAACTCGGGCACCAGCCAGAGCGTGGAGTCAGTGGGATCGCGATACACCCAGAAATCGATGCTCGTCAGGTTGCCGGACTGCACCCGGCCCAGTTCCGAAGCCTGGCCACGGCCGTCACCGTTGAGGTCATCCCAGAACCGGAAGCCTGATCTGGTCGTGTCTTCGTCATAGGCGAACACGAGCGTATTGCGCGCGTCGGGGCGCGGCGTGTCCTGGCGCAGCGGCGACCACAGACTCTCATAGCCCTCCCGGCTCACCGCCGTGACGCCGAAGCAGCGGGGCGCGCCGTTGGTCATCGCGCTGGCGAGGAACTCGGGCGCCACGGTCGTGCCCTCGAGCAGCCAGCTGGTATCGCACAGGCCGCTGTCGAGATTGTAGTCGGTGCTGTAGATGCGATACCACTTGAAGCGCGTGGGGGCCGTGAGGTACGCGTTGTCGTCCCACTCGAGATGAATGGCGCCGTTCAACGAAATCGAGAACAGCGAGGCCGGCGCGTCGAGCTGGAGGCGCTCGTCGACCGTGATCACGTTGCTGTTGCCGCTCTCGTTGCCGTTGTCGTCCACGGCCGTCACGAGATACTGCAGATGCGGCACGCCGTTATCGTGGAATGTGTTGGAGCTCGTCTCGCCGCGCAGGCCGAACGAACCGCTGCTCGACGCACGCGAATAGACGCGATAGCTGGCCAGATTCGCATCGGTGACGTCGTCCCAGATGAGCAGAATCCCCAGGGGGCGATTGGGATCGCCGCTGGGCTCGAGCTCGTAGGTAAGATTCGCCGGAGTGGACGGCCCGTTGCCCGGGGGAGCGACGAGCGACGCTTGGCAAGCGACGGCTGCCACCAACAGCAATGACAAGAGCAAACGCATAGGAGCCTCAGGACGGGGATCGCTGGAGGTGTAAGCACGGGACGTGCCGCAAGCGAAGTCGCTGATTGTCAGCGAGTTACAACCGAACCCCGGCCTGCCATGTCACCGCGAGAGGACAGCGCAGTCTACTGGACGTAGGTGCGCTGGTCGTAGTCGAACTTGATGTCGGGCTGATCGGTCAACGTGATGTTGAAGATGAACGAGAAATTACCGGTGGCGGTCTTGTAAAAACCGAAGCTCGCGTGCCAGCGGCGCAGGTCGCGCTGGAACGTCAGCGAGTGGTCGGCGAATTGCCGCGTCACGATGTCGTACGACGTCGACCAGTTCGCAGTCCAGTTTCGTGTGGGGCTGAACGACAGATTCAGGCCGGCAGTCTGCCGCCCGGCGCGATGCTTCAAGGCTCCCGTATCCGCGCGGCTGCGGGTGCTCGAGAGGGTGACGCCGAGCGCAAATTGCCGCCCGCCGCCGTAGCCGCGCCCCCCGCCGCCGCCCGCCAGGCTGCCTTGTGGGCCGTACGGAATCCGAGTTCCGCGATCATAGCGCCGGAAATCGTCGGTGGGGCCGCCCAGGCCGCTGTCGGCGCGCGCGGTCGTGTCCGCCGGCGGTGGCCGGGCCGGTCGTGACCGCAGCCCGAGCAGACGGCCGATGCCTTGCAGTGTCGCGGGAGTGACCTGGAAGGAAGCATTCACACTTTGGAGGAACGGAGAGAACTTGGCGGTATCCGATCCAACGTCGCCGTCCTTCCAGAGATCGTGCGTCATGCTCAGCTGAAAGCCGGGGACCAGGTCGGAGAGAAACGTGTTGCTCAACGTTCCCGTCTGCCAACCGGTGTTATGCGGCAGCTTCGCCCGCTCGAAGTTGTAACTGATCGCGCTGGTGCTGATGCTGAGCAGCTTGATCTTGCGCGGTGCCTTCTCGGCGGCCGTGTCGCCGGCCGCGGCCTTGAGCTTCGCCTCGAACGTCTGCGCCAACCCCAGGCTGATTGTCTGCTGCGGATCGGTGCGCGCTTTCAGCGTCCGGCCGGTCGGATCGAAGGCGTGGGCATACTGCTCCGGAATCTTGACGCCCGGCGCGTACTGATAACTGATGATCGGCGACACCGTATGGCGGATGCGCGCCAATGGACCGAACCCGGGAAAGAACCCGAAAAAGGCGGGTGACACGCCCAGGTTGAAGGCCAGGCGCTTCCCCTGCTGGACGAATTCACCACCAGAGAACTGATTGCGCAGCATGAAGGGACCGGACGTGGTGTTCACTATCGCCACCCCCGGCTGGATCTTCCACGTGCTGGTGAACAACGTCGGCAGATTGATGCTCGTCGACCAATCGACCTGCGTTTCGAACGTCCGGCCATACAGCACCCGATGGATACCGCCATCTGCCGTGTCTCCCGGCAGCGTGAACTCCGCGCGGTTGTTACTGCGGACGTCCACGATCGTGAGATTGTTGGCCCAGTTCCAGCGCCCGATGCGGACCGGCGTGCCGATGGTGATGTTCGTCCGGCGATCGTCGAAAAACTGTGGCAGCGTGTCGGCAACGGTGCTGCCCGGCCTTCCGGGTATCAGGAGCTGGCCGCCCGCCTGGTGAAACCGTTGATCGTTCGTGTACGAAAACGTCGGCGACCACGTGAGCCACGGCGTGATGCTGATGGTCGTCGGCGTCAAGTGAATCGACGGGAAGGACTGATCGATGGCGTTCGAGGACAGCTCCTGACGCCGGTTGCCGCCGATATCGAGATTCGCCCACGACAACCGCTTGGTGAAGGTGGCGCTCGAGTTGATGCTCGCCGTCACTTCCATGGGATTGAGCGAGTTGCGCCGGATGACCGACGCGTCGGTCGCGTAGTCGAGATGCGCATTGAAATCGGTGCGCGAATTGAAGCGCTGGGCGTGCGACCATCCGATGCGGGTGTTGGTGCTCGGCTGGTCCAGCTGCATCTGCCGGCTGTAGCTCAGCGTGCCGTGGACGAACCGATCGAGCCAGTCGTACTGCGCCTGCCCGTGAATCGCCACGTAGCGGCCCGCGAACCAATCCCCGGTCACGAGCACGTCGAGGTAGTCGTTGACCACGAAGTAGTAGCCGAGGTCGGTCAGGTGCCGCGAATAGTGGCGCGTAGGGCGGACGAGGTCGTTCAATCCGAAGCGCGGAAACAGAATGCCGCTGCGCCGGCCCCCGCGGATGTCGTTGAAGATGAACGGCAGCCACATGATCGGCACGTCGCGCACGTACAGCACGGCGGGCCGCGCGATCATCGTCTGCTTGTTGATCCATTTGACCTGGCCAGCCGAAAAATGGTAGTCGGGCACGGGTTGCGGGTCGGATGTGAACTGCGCGGAGGCGACGTAGACGCGCTTGTTTCCCGAATCGGCCGCGATCTCGCCACGCACGTACCAGGTCGCCCTACCCTGTTGGAAGTCCGTGAGCGCGTCGCGCACGGTTCCTCGCCGCACGCACGTATCGTAGCGCATCCCCTCTCCGACGAGCACCGTCCCCTGATCGAAGAGATGCGGATCGCCGGCGGCATCGAGCCGGCAGCTCCCCTCGTGGTAACGAATCGAATCAGCCTCGAGCTGTGTCCCTTCACGCTCGACGAAGGCCTCGCGGCGCAGAAACGTCGTCTGACTGTCGCCCTCGACCACGATCGTGTCGGACATGTACCTGGTGATGCGGAAGTTCGGGAGCTTGAGCAGCGAGTCGATGACGCGGTCGGGAGCGGGCAATGAGCGGCTCGGCGCCGTGGGCAGTCCCAGCTTGTGAGCCGTGGACGTGTCGACCCGCCCCCCGCGACCGGTGTCGCCCGGCACGGGCCGCGCGGGCTGCGCCGGCGGCGCCGGCCGTGGATTCTGCGCGTGGAGTGATCCGGCGCCGCCCCCCCCCAACAGGACCAGCACGACCACTGCCGCCGCCACGCGGCGGGCGCGCCGCCGGCTGGCCACCCACGCACACCAGATGCTGACCTCATAGAGCAGCAGCAGCGGGCCCAGCATCAGCATCATCGAGACGGCATCGGGCGGCGTCAGAATCGCGGCGAGGAACGCGGCGATCACGATCGCGTAGCGTCGCTGCCGGCCCAGGAACTGCGGCGTGACGATCCCGAGCGAGGCGAGAATCGTCACCACCAGCGGCAGCTCGGCGACGAGCCCGCAGCCGACGACGAACGGTATCGCCATGCCGAAGTAGCGATCGATGGTGATCATCGCCGTCAGGTCGCTGCGCTGAAAGCCGAGCAACACCTTGAGCGCGGCAGGCAGCAGCCACTGGTAGCACGCGGCGGCCCCGACCAGGAACAGCACCACACCTACGCCCAGCGCGGGCACCATCAACCGCTTTTCGCGCTCGTACAGCGCGGGCGCGAGAAACGCCCAGATCTGATAGATGACGACCGGTGACGCGAGCAGGCCGCCGAGCGCGAACGCGACCTTCAAGGTGAGCATGAAGGGCTCGGCGGGGCTCGTGAAGACGAGCCGCCCGCCCGGCAGGTACGGTGCGATCGGCCGCTTGAGCACTTCGATGATGTCGATCTTGTCGAGCAACCACCAGCCGACGATCGTGCCGACCAGGATCGCGAGCAGACTCCAGAGGATGCGCCAGCGCAGCTCCTCGAGATGGTCGAGAAACGGCATCTCACCGCGCGGGGTCATATTCGGGTACGGCGACGGCCGCTAGGGCCTGAGGCGTTGCTGATTTTGCCGCGCGAGATCGGCCTCGGGGGAGCGCGGGTAGCCCGCGATCACCCGGGAGTAGAAGGACCGCGCCGTGGCCTTGTCTCCCCGTTGCTCGGCGAGGAGGCCCAGCTTATAGAGCGCGGATGGAGCGCGCGGCGAATTGGGATAGGCTCGCACGAGTTGGTCGTACACCGCCGCGGCGGAATCGGGTGACGTCTGCTCGAAGCTTTCGCCGATGTAGAAGAGGGCGTCGGGCGCCCGTTCATGCGTTGGAAAGACGCGCAGGAACTCGCGGAACCCGAGCCGCGCCGTCGCGAGACTGCCACGGCGGTATTGCTGCAGCGAGATGTCGTACATCTGATCGGGACCAGGGCCCGCGGGCTTCCCGGACGGACCGACCGGGGCGCCGCCTGTGGCCGGCATCCCCGGGTCCGGCTGCTGGGCGCGCGATTCGATGCGCGACCGCAGCTCGGTGAGCCGTTGCTGGCTCTGGCCCGTCAATTCCTGCACCGCGACGAGCTGCTGCTGCACCGACAACAGCTCGGTGCGCAGGTCGCCACGCATTTGCACGAGGTATGCCTGCTGCGTCGCCAATGCCTGCTGCAGCAGGCGGACGGCGGCCAGGATCGTGTCCCGTTCCGCCGCCCGCGCCGCATCACTCGTGGCGAGATCAGCCCGCAGCGCCTGGACCTGAAGCTCGACTTTCCGGACGTCCCCTTTCAGGGCGCAGCCGGCGACGAGCCCCAGCGTCAGGACCAGCGCGCTACGACGGACGGCGCAGATTGTCGCCACCGCTGATGATCTCGAACTCGTCGCGCCGGTTCTGGGACCACGCGCTCTCGTCGTGGCCATCCACCAGCGGCCGCTCCTCGCCCCACGACTGCGTCTCGATGCGGCTGGCATCGATCCCGTGGCTCACGAGATACTGTTTCGCGGACTGCGCGCGGCGATTGCCGAGCGCCAGGTTGTACTCGTCGGAGCCGCGTTCGTCACAGTGCCCGGCGATGCGGATCCGGAGCTCGGGGTTCGCCTGGAGAATCGCGACCTTCTGATCGAGCGCGCCCATGTCGTCCGACCGGATGTTCGACTTGTCGAGGTCGAAGTGGATCATCGCGGCCAGCGTATTGCGCACCCCTTCGGCGTTGCGGCTGAGGGCGGCGAGGGAATCCGCTTCACGCTGACGCGCGATGCGTTCCGCTTCCTCGCGGGCCAGGCGGTCCGCTTCGGCCTGTGCCGCGGCGATGGAATCGCGCACCCGTTGGTTCTCGGCCGCGGTGTCGACCGCCGGCGTCGTGTTCTGCGGCGGTGGGTTGCTGGGACACGCGGCGACCGCAACGCCGAGACCGATCACGAGGAGCCACGATACCGATTTCATCCTATCTCTCCGATCAGGGGGTGGAAGAAGGAGCCTCCGAAAGCCGTGGAGACCAAGCCGGCAGCCTCGCGCCGCTCTGCTGTAGCAGCGGCCGGATACGGCCGGTGTCGAGATCGATGATCCACAACTGGCGGTAGCCCGACCGGTCGGAAACGAAGGCGAGATGACGGCTGTCAGGGGCCCAGGTCGGATCTTCGTTGCGCCCCACTGAGGTGAGCTGCCGGACCGTGCGCGTACGCACGTCCAACACGAACACCTGCAGCGTGCCCGCCACGTCCCGGTGAAACGCCACCGACTGCCCGTCGGGCGACCACTCCGGAGCGTTGGACGAACCGGTCACGCCGTAATCGAAGGGCGCAAACAACTGCTGGTCCGTTCCGTCTGCCGCCATGACGTAGATCTGCGGCAGGCCCGGGCGCGTTGAGACAAATGCAATGCGCTGCCCGTCAGGGCTGAACGTCGGGGACAAGTTGTCTGAAAAGCGTCCCACGGTCAAGCGGCGTAAACAACAGTTATTCTTGATGTTAATCGTGTAGAGATCGGTCCCTTCCTCCGTCGCGCGGCTGAACGCCATGGTCTGCCCGTCAGGCGAAAAGGCCGGCGTGAAGTCGAGCGCGGTCCCCGTCGTCGAAACCGCCATCCGCTTCCCCGAACCCATGTCCTGTAGATAGAGCCATCCCTTTCCCGCCTGAAATTCCATGTACGCGAAGTGCCGGCCATCCGCGCCCCAGGCGGGCGACATTGCCTGCCGGTCGGTGGACGAGACGAGCTTCATATCGGCGCCGTCCTGATCGATCTGATACACCTTGCCATCTCTGACGAACAAGATGCGGGTCGCCGCGATGCCCGGCGTACCGAGCGCCGCCTGCAGCGCCTGATCCGCGAGCCGATGCACCGCCTGCCGGAAATCAACATCACCGGCCGGCGGCAAGTGCGCGCGCACGCTGCGGCGGACACTCGCGGCCGCGACGTCATGCAGCGTGGCGACGGTGGTGTCGCCGGCGGCGGTGACATCGAGTGCGAAATCGGCGCCGAGCGCCTGGTAGAGCGGGTAGTTGAGCGTGGTGCCCTGAGCAACGCTCGTGCCGGTTGCCGCCGTCGCACGACGCGTGCTCCCTGCCGTCGTCCTGCCGGTTGAGCCGGGCGTCGCAAGCCGGATCGAGTCGCCGCCCGGGAGCGTGATCACCTCGAAGCGATCACTGTAGTCGAGGTCGCGCGCGACGATCGCGCGGACGGAGTCGAGACCGCCCCGCTTTCGTGGCAGTATCACCAACCCCGGCCGCACACCCGGCCGGTAGATGATGCCGATGCGGACGCCCCGGTCGATGGCTGAGGTGTCCTGGGCGGCTAGGCGGTTGAGCGGTTGGGCGGTTAGAAAAACCGTCACGCCGAGCAATCGAACCGCCGAACCGCCAAACCGCCCAACCGCCATCATTGCCGCTGCCCCGAGAAATAGAACCGCACAAAGAGCACATCCGACTGCCATCCGTCGGGCAGCGTGCCGAACGCCTTGAACCGTCCGGCTTCCTCCACGGCGCCTTGCGCTTCCAGATCGAACGAGAAGTTGCCCGAGCGCCGGATGAATGTCAGATCCGTAACCGAGCCGTCGCGATGCACGAAGAACGACACCTCGGCCTCGAGCGGCGTGCTCTGGTCGGGCCGCTGCCAGCGGCGCAACACCTGCGACACGATGTTCTGCAGATACTCCGGGAACGGAAACGCGACACCTTCGGTGCTGACGGTTGCGACGTCGTTCCCGGTGGACGGACGCTCACCCGGCAGGGGCTGCGTCGTGGACGTCGTACGCGGCGCGGCCTCGCGCGTCGTCTGGTCGCGTGTCGGCGGCGGCGTCGCGCGCGAGACCGTGCTCTGCGGACGCTTGGCGGCGGGAATGGGCGCCGGCTTTTCCTCGGCCGGCCGGTCGAAGGCTGGAGGCGCCTTCCGCGACTCGAGATCGGGCGCGGGCGCGGCGACCAGATGCACGCGGTAGGTCGGCGGCAGACGCGTCCGGCCGGCCGGTGTGGCGAACAGCAACGCACCCACCAGCCCGTGTACGACCAGAGTTCCCGTCACCGCCATGCCTACGGGGGCCGGGTTGCGGCCGCGTCCTCTCATCGGTTGATCGTCTCCGGTTCGGCTACGAGTCCCACATCCTGCACGCCTGCAGCACGAATGACCGCAAGCACCTGGACGACCCGTCCATACGCTACACGGCCGTCGGCTCGCAAATACACCCCTGTCGGCCGTTTCGTTCGCACGAAGGCGGGAAAGGTGGACTGGAAGTCATCGTAGGAGAGCGCCGCCTGATCGAGATAGATCTTGCCGTCACTGTCCACGGTCACCACGAGCCCCTGCTTCGGCTCGATGGCCCGCACCTGCGCGCGCGGCAGGCGGACGTCGACGCCGCCCTGCATGATGGGTGCGGTGATCATGAAGATGATGAGCAACACGAACGCGACGTCCACGAGCGACGTGACGTTGATGTCTGCGTTGAGCGGGAGCTCGCCGTGCCCACGGAGGCCTCCCCCGCCTCCACCGCCGCCGAGTAGTCCAGCCATCAGATCCGTCCTTCGCGGGCCAATGTGCCGATGATCTCCTGGGCAAAGCCCTCGAGCTCACCGGCGAACAGGCCCAGCCGGTTGACGAAGAGGTTGTAGGCCATCACCGCCGGCACGGCAACCGCGAGGCCGCCGACGGTCGTCACGAGTGCTTCCGCGACACCTGGTGCCACGGCGGTAATGTTCCCGGAGCCGCCCAGCGCGATGCCGATGAACGCGTCCATCACGCCCAGTACCGTGCCGAGCAGGCCCAACAGCGGGCTGACGGAGCCGAACGTCGCCAGCCAGGGAATGAAGCGCGCCGCCATGTCGCGCTCGGCTGCTACTTCCTTGGCGAGCACCATGCGCAACGCCTCGAGCTGCGTCGTGGTCAACGCGGTGGTAGCCCCCGGCCCGGACGAAAGGGCGGCAACATCGGGTGCGGAGGCGCGCGCTTTCAGACTGCCGGGCTTCAGCTCGGAAAAGAAATGCACGCCCTCGCGCAGCAGCCGGTTATAGGGCGACGGCGGCAGTCGCATCGCGGCGTGATACGCGTCCTCCAGGCGTGGGGCTTTCTCGACTTCGGCCAGAAAGCGGTCGCTCAGCTGCCGCATGCGGCGGAATTGCCACCACTTGAGGACAATCAGATACCACGATACGAGTGAAAAGACGGCGAGCACGCCCAGCACGAACTGCGTTTCGCGGCTGGATGTGAGGACCAGCTCCCACGGAGTCGTGGGGATCGCCCCTCGGACCTGTAACAGCACCTAACCTCCTCGGTAACCGTGCGGGTGGGCTTGATGCCAGCGCCAGGCGCTACCTAGAATCTCCTCCAGACTCGAATGCGCTGCCCGCCAGCCGAGCACCGACGCCGCGCGCCCGACGGCGGCGACCAGCTCCGGCGGATCGCCGGGACGGCGCGGACGCTCGACGGTCGGCACCGGGCGGCCAGTGACGCGGCGCGCTGCCTCGACGACCTCCCGCACCGAGCGGCCCTCGCCGGTGCCGAGGTTGACCGCGACGGCCGAGCCGTCATCGAGCCGCACATCCAACGCGCGCAGGTGCGCGTCGGCGATATCGGTGACATGCACGTAGTCCCGGACCGCGGTGCCATCAGCGGTCGGATAATCGGTCCCGTAGACCTCGAGCGCACCGCCTCGGCCGAGCGCCGCCGCCAGCACATTCGGGATCAAATGCGTCTCCGGGTCGTGATCTTCTCCAAGCCGGTCTGTGGCGCCTGACGCATTGAAGTAGCGCAAGCTCACGACCTCCATCCCGTTCCGGGGCCCGACGTCGGCGAGCAACCGCTCGAAATCCCGTTTCGTCTCGCCGTACGGGTTCACCGGCGCCTGCGGCGCATCTTCCGTTATCG
>QHUQ01000066.1 GCA_003221985.1 Gemmatimonadota bacterium
TGCCAGCTCTTGAAGACCGCTTCAATCGCGCCCCAGAGCTGCTGCTGTGGATCGTCCGGGAAGGGGTGGCCCGTCCGCTTCTTCACGATCGTCTTGAAGTCGTGAACCAGGTCGTGCAGGTCATCGGCAGGTAGATCGATATCGCGTTTTACTTTACGGCGCACCTTGGCCTGCTCCAGCTCTGCTTCGAATTCCTCTTTGCCGAGATCGAACACGACGTCGCCGTACATCTGCACGAAGCGGCGATAGGAGTCGTAGGCGAACCGCGGATTCTTTGAGCCGGCGATCAGGCCTTCGACCGTCCGGTCGTTGAGGCCGAGGTTCAGAATCGTCTCCATCATCCCCGGCATCGAGACTGCCGCGCCCGATCGCACCGACACGAGCAGCGGATTCTTCGGGTCGCCAAACCCCTTCTTGGTGACGCGCTCGAGATGCTTCAGATGGCGGTCGACTTCAGCGCGCAACGCGGCGGGGAAGGTGCCCTGCTCGAGGTAGGTGATGCACAACTTGGCGGAGATCGTGAACCCGGGAGGAACGGGCAGGCCCAGATTGGCCATCTCGGCGAGTCCGGCGCCCTTGCCGCCGAGGATGTCGCGCATCGCTGCCGAGCCATCGGCGCGGCCGTTGCCGAAGAAGTAGACGTGCCGTTCGACGGACATATGGAACATATGGTGCGGATTGCGCGGGTTCGGTAGGGGCGCAGCATGCTGCGCCCCTACACCCACACGATGGTTACACGGACACCACCGTTTGTAGGGGGACGACATGTCGTGCCCCTGCGGTCTCGTCGGGGATCGCGGTGGGGTATTGGCCGGAGAAGCAGGCGTCACAGAACTCGCCCTGATCGCCTCCCATGGCGTGCTTCATGCCTTCGAGCGAGAGGTAGCCTAACGTATCGACGCCCAAATGCTTGCGAATCTGCTCCAGCGAATGGCTGGAGGCGATCAGCTCCGACTTGGTCGGCGTATCGATGCCGTAATAGCACGGCCCGGTGATCGGCGCCGAGGCGACGCGGAAGTGGACCTCCTTGGCGCCGGCCTGGCGAATCATCAGCACCAGCTCCCGGCTCGTCGTGCCGCGGACCAGCGAGTCGTCGACCACGACGACCTTCTTCCCCTGGAGCACTTCCCGCACCGGGTTGAACTTGATTTTGACCTTGGCGTTGCGGGCGGCTTGCGTCGGGTTGATGAACGTGCGTCCCACGTAATGGTTGCGGATCAGCGCGTGCTCGAGCTTCAGGCCCGACTGTTCCGCGAACCCCAGGGCCATCGCATTGGAGGAGTCCGGAACGGAGAAGACGCAGTCGGCACCCGTCGCCGGGTGCTCGGTCGCGAGCTCGCGGCCCAGGGCGCGGCGCACGCGATCGACCGATCGTCCGAAGATCGTGCTGTCGGGCCGCGAGAAGTACACCAGCTCGAAGATGCAGCGCTGATGTGGCTTCGGGGCCAGGGAGGGCAGGCGATCGATCTCCGGCGGCGAGCCCTGAATCCGCAGGAACTCACCCGGCTCGAGCTCCCGCACTCTCGTCGCACCGATCAGATCGAGGGCGCATGTCTCCGAAGCGAGCACGTAACCCGTACCGAGTTTGCCGAGCCAGAGGGGGCGGAAGCCGCGCGGGTCGACGATGGCATACAGCGTCCGGCCGATCGTGACGACCAGCGAGTACGCGCCTTCGACCCGCTCCAGTGCATCGAGCAGCTGATCTTCGGGCTCGCGCGCCTCGGAGCGGGCGATCAGGTGAATCAGCACTTCGCTGTCCGACGATGTCTGGAAGATCGAGCCCTTGGCGACCAGATCGGCGCGGAGCGAGTCGGCGTTCGTGAGGTTGCCGTTGTGGGCGAGCGCCAGCGGCCCCTCGTGATATCCGGCGAGAATCGGCTGCGCGTTGGCGAGGACCGAGGAGCCGGCCGTCGAGTAGCGCGTGTGCCCGATCGCCACGTCGCCGGGGAGATCCGCGAGCACGCGCTCGCTGAAGACATCCGAGACGAGTCCCATGTCGCGATGTGCGCGGGCCACACCTGCTCCATCCACCGCGACGATGCCGGCCGATTCCTGGCCGCGGTGCTGCAGGCTGTAGAGCCCCAGATAGGTGACGCGCGATGCGTCGGGGACGCCCGCTACGCCGATGATGCCGCACATCTTGCGATCAGTCTCCCATGCGTCGAGGAATGGCGTTGAAATATACGTCCCGGAGCCGGCTGACAGGCTCCTCCACCTCGCCGTCTCGCATGACGATGCGGAAGGTGCCGTCGCGCGCGCCCACCGTGCCGCAGCGCAGCGCCGGGACACCCAGCTCGCCGGCCAGTGCCTGCACCGCGCCGGCGCGCTCGGGGGAGCAAGTAATGACGGCTCGCCCGTGGGATTCGCTGAAGAGCAACTCGTGCGTGGTGAGTGGTGCGTGGTACGTGGTCAAATCGACGTCGAGACCGAATCCATGTTCCTGATAAGGTCCGCCCATCGCGACTTCCGCCAACGCCATGCCCAAGCCGCCGTGCGAGCAGTCGTGCGCCGAGCGGAACAGGCCGCCCCCTCGCTCGGCGCCGGTGACGAGGAGCTCGATCAGACGCTGCTCCGCCTCCAGGTCCACGCGGGGCGGCTGGCCTCCGAGAAACTCGTGACACACCTCCCAATAGGCAGAGCCGCCCAGCTCGGCGCGTGTTTCACCCAGGACGAACACGAGGTCGCCGGTCGCACGCGCGTGACTCGGCACGGCGCGGTCGGCACGCGTGAGCAGGCCGATCATCCCGACGACGGGGGTCGGATCGACCGCGCCCGTCGGACTCTCATTGTAGAACGAGACATTGCCGCCGGTGACCGGCGTACCCAATGCGCGGCAGGCGTCGGCGATGCCGCGACACGCTTCGCGAAACTGGTGGAAGACGGCGGGACGCTCCGGGTTGCCGAAATTCAGGCAATCGGTGATGCCGAGCGGCCGTGCCCCCGTGCACGCGACGTTGCGCGCGGCCTCGGCGACGGTCGCCTTGCCGCCCTCGTACGGGTCGAGGCGCACGTAGCGACTGTTGCAGTCCGTCTTCACGGCAATGCCGAAGTCCTCGTGCCGGACGCGGATCACGCCGGCATCGCCACCGGGCGGGATTACGGTGCTGGCCTGGACGGTGGAGTCGTACTGCTCGAAGACCCAACGCTTTGAACTGATCGACGGAGCCTCGAGGAGCTGCAGCAACGCTTCGGAAGGAGCAGGGAGCACGGAGCGGGGAGCAGGACGCGCTGCGCGAAGCTCGGCGATCCGAGGATCTTCCTTAGCTTCCGGATAATAGACCGGGGCGTCATCGACGAGCTTCTGTCCGGGAATCTCGACGACAACCTTGCCCTGCCAGGTACAGCGATACATGCCGTCGTCCGTGACCTTCCCGATCGGCGTCGCGGTGAGCTCCCACTTCGCGGCGATCGCCTGGACCTCCTTCACGCGGTCGCGCTTCGCCACGACGAGCATCCGCTCCTGCGACTCGGAGAGCAGAATCTCGTACGGCGTCATCCCCGGTTCGCGGGTTGGGACTCTGGACAGGTCGATCTCGACGCCCACGCCGCCGCGCGCCGCCATTTCCGCCGAGGACGACGTCAAACCCGCGGCGCCCATGTCCTGAATGGCGACGATGTGCCCCGAGGCAATCAGCTCGAGGCTCGCTTCGAGCAGCAGCTTTTCCGTGAACGGATCGCCGACCTGGACCTGGGGGCGGCGCTGCTCGCTTTCGCGCGTCAGCTCCTCGGATGCGAACGACGCGCCGTGGATGCCGTCGCGGCCCGTGCTCGAGCCGACGGCGAGGAGGATGTTGCCGACACCGTGCGCGGCGGCCTTGATCAGCGCCTTCTCCTTCAGCACGCCGACGCACATGGCGTTCACCAGCGGGTTGCCGGAATAGCCGGGCGCGAAATCGACCTCGCCGCCCACCGTGGGCACGCCGACGCAGTTGCCGTAGTCGCCGATCCCGCGCACCACGCCCGCAAACAGATAGCGATTGCGCGCCTCGTCGAGCGGGCCGAAGCGGAGGCTGTTGAGCAGGGCGACGGGGCGGGCTCCCATCGTGAAGACGTCACGGAGAATCCCGCCGGCACCCGTGGCCGCCCCCTGGTAGGGCTCGACCGCGGACGGGTGGTTGTGGGATTCGATCTTGAACGCGACCGCCCAGCCATTCGGGAGCCGCAATACACCGGCGTTCTCTCCCGGTCCCTGGACGACCTGGGGCCCCGTCGTGGGAAATGTCTTGAGGACCGGCCGCGAATGCTTGTAGGAGCAGTGTTCGCTCCACAAGGCGGAGAAAATGCCCAGCTCGGGGAACGTCGGCGTCCTGCCGAGCATCGCTTCGATGCGCGCGTACTCTGCGGGTGTGAGGTTGTGCTCCTGCACCAGCTCGGGGGTGATGACGGGGTCGGTCACTTCCGCGTGACGCCCTTGACGACCGCGCGAAACACCCGGCCGAGCACATTGGGCGCGGAGGT
>QHUQ01000210.1 GCA_003221985.1 Gemmatimonadota bacterium
CGCGGCGGTCGACATGGGGCTCATCCGCGGCCGCCACACGCTCAACGGCTCGGCGAAGCAGATCGCCGAGGAGCTCCGTGGCTTCCAGGCCCTCGGCTGCGGCCACGTCGCGCTCGAAGTGTCGTACTCGACGTTCCCCGCGATTCTCGAGACCATCGACCTGATCGCGGACGAGATCAAGCCGCGGGTGGCGGGCTGAGCGCTCGACGCCTTCGGATCGTCGCCGGGGCGATCCTGATCGTGGGGCTCGCCACCGCGATCGGCATCTGGGTGTCCGCGGCGACTTCGCCCGACGACATGCTCGTGTACGAGATCGAGCACTCGAAGTAATACCAGCGCACCCTGGAGCTCTACGGCGGCAAGGCGAATGTGCTCGCGGTGGAGCTCACCCAGTGGTTCGACAGTCTGTGGCACGGCACGCGGCTGGCGTACACGGTGGCGGGCGCGACCGTGCTGCTCGCCGGCGCCTTCTGGCTCGCGGCCGTCGCCTCGGAAGAAGTCCGCGACTGACGAAGTCTTCTGGGCTATCGCCCCACGCCGGCGGTCTCGTCCACCTTCGCGTCCTCGCGGAAGTACGGCATGACCTCCTCCGCGAAGAGCTGCATCAGCTCGAGTGTGCGCTCGTGGGTTCCCCCGTTCATCGCCGTGCAGAGAATTCCCGCCTGCAGCTCGTCGGCGAAGATCCGGAGCTTGTCGCGCACCGTCGCCGGGCTGCCGTAGATCAGGTAGCCCTCGCGATCCGCCTGCTCGAACGTGAGGTCGCTCGGCAGCACGGGCGGATTGGCGAGCAGCCGGCGCAGTGAGGCCTCGGTGATGTAGCCGGGCGGCCGCCAGAAGGGTGGGTGCATCCGCAGACCCGTGTTGAACACCCACATGACGTGCTTCTCCGCCAGCTCCCGCGCCTTCGCGTCGCTCTCGGCGACGACCACCGGCACGTTGACGGTGAGCTGGTAGCGGCTGGCCCGGTAGCCGTTTCGCTCGCACGCCTCGCGGTACTCGCCGTAGATCTGGGCGATCCGCTTGATGGGCGTGAAGACCATCAAGTACGGGAAGCGACGCTTCGCGGCCCACTCGACCGTCTCGCTCGAGCCCTGCGACGGGCACCACACCGGTGGATGCGGCTTCTGGAGGGGCCGCGGCCACGGGTTCACGTAGTGGAAGCGGTAGAACCGGCCGTCGAATGGGAACGGGCCCTCTTCGGTCCAGGCGCGCAGGATCAGCTCGGCGGCCTCGTAGAAGCGCTCGCGCGAGTGCGTCGGGTTGACTCCGGTCGAGAAGTACTCCGCGCTGATGCCGCGCACGAAGCCCGAGATGATGCGGCCGGCCGAGGCCACGTCGAGCATCGCGATCTCCTCGGCGACGCGCAGCGGGTTCTCGCGCAGCGGCAGGCCGTTGCCGAGGATCGCGATCTTCGCCCGGATCGTCCGGCGCACGAGCATCGCCGCCATCACGTTGGGGCTCGGCATCGTGCCGTAGCAGTTCTGGTGATGCTCGTTGACGCAGAGCCCGTCCCAGCCGAGCTTCTCCGCGTACTCGAACTGGTCGAGGTACTGGTTGTAGAGCGTGTGGCCGACCGCGGGGTCGTAGTGGCGGTTCGACAGCGTCACCCACGACGACGGCTCGTCGTGGTCCATGATGTACGGCATCAGGTGGAAGTAGTAGAACTTCACCGCTTGGTCCCCTGAAGACGGCAGAACTCGGCCACCGCGTCCGCCACCGCGTCCGCTTCCTCGAGGTGCGGCACGTGACCCGCGTCGTCGAAGACTTGAAGGCGCGCGCCGGGAATGGCCTTCGCCCACGCCTCGCCGCAGGGCGCGAGCGGCGCGAGACGATCGTGGGCGCCCCAGCAGAGAAGCGTCGGCGACGCGATGCGGGCGAGCCGCCGGCGCAGGAGCGGATCGTAGAGATAGGGATTCCACGCAACCCGGGCGAGCGCGGCGCCCTGCCGGTACTGCAGGGCCAGCGTGTCGATCGACTGATCGGGCGGCGCCAGGGCCAGCGCCGCCATCGGATTGTGAAAGACGGTCCCCACGATCTCCGGGATGTCCATCCCGAACAGGAACGGATAGATCCAGCCGTCGACCCGGATGCCGACCGGATCGATCAGGACGAGCGAGGCCAGACGATGGGACGCCATCGTCGCGATCTCCGCCGCGATCCAGCCGCCGAACGACGCGCCGACCAGATGGACGCGCGCGAGCCCGAGCTCGTCGAGAAGGTCGAGATAGTGGAACGCCAGATCCGAGATGTGCTCGATCCACTCCGCCGCCGGCGAGCCGCCGTGGCCGGGATGGCTCGGGAAGTACACGCTGAAATCTCCGGCGAGACGCTCCTGGAACGGCAGCCAGCGTCCGGCGCCGCCGGCGCCGTGCAGGAAGAGCAGCGCGGGGCCCGTTCCGTCCTGCATCAGGTGGATCGGCGTCCCGCGGACCGACAGCTCGCGCGACGCCGGCATGTCAGCCGATGAAGATGCCGCCGTTCGGCGACAGCCACTGGCCGGTGAAGAACGAGCCGTCGTC
>QHUQ01000211.1 GCA_003221985.1 Gemmatimonadota bacterium
TGGTGGATATCAATGTGAGGCTGAAGTTGTAGCGGCAAGACCTCGCCTCAACGCTACGGCTGAATCACCCGCACCAGGTCGTCTGTTTGGGTCGGTACGTACACCCGCCCCGAGACGGGATCGACAACCGCGGCTTTCGGGGTCGGTCCGACAATCAGCGTGGCAAACACGTTGAGCTTGGCGCCGTCGATCAGCGACACCGTATTCTCACCGCTGTTCCCCACGTACGCGACTCCCCGATCTGGATCGATGCCTACGGCCTCCGGCAACCTGCCCACCGGCAGCCGCGCGATCTCCTTGAAGTCCACCGTGTTGATCACCGACACATTGTCGTCGTCCCGGTTTGTGACATAGACGAGCTTCGTCCTGACATCCACGGCGACGCCGTACGTGCCCTTCCCGAGGTTGCGAATCTCACCCACCACCCGCGCGCTGCCGGGCTTGGGATCAATCACGACCACTTCCTGAAGCGTCGGGATCGCGACGTAGACGAACCCGTCGTTCGGGTTGAACGCAACGCCCACGCCCGGAGCGGGCAGGGGCACGACATCGGCGATGGCGACCAGATCCTTTGACCCGTCGATCGGCACGAGCGCAGGCCCGCGCTGGAGCGGATCTGACGCGACTGCGACATAGACGCGGTTGGCCACTTCGTTCACCGCGACGCCTTTGGGCCCAGTCCCTACCGGAATGACGAGGCGGACGACGTCGGCGAGTCCGTCGATCGCAGCGACGCCGGCGAGACTCGACACGTAGACCTGATTCGTCGCTTCGTTCGCGGCGACGGCGAATGGTGACTCGAATCCCGTGAGTTGCGGCAACACCTCCCGCTCGTCGATCAACACCGAGAGCAGGCTCGTTCCCGGCACGTACACCTTCTTCGTTTGAGCATTCAGCGCGGCCGCAACGGGCCCGAGACGGGTCACCGGAATCGCCTTGATTACGCCGCCGATATCGAACGGCTTGCTCTCGGCGCCGGTCAGGGGTCCGGACATTGACACAATCGTGTAACCGATCCCCGCGGAGTCGATGGCCAGATTGCCGAACGACGCCACGCCGTTGATCGCCGCGACATCGACGGTCCCCACCAGCTTCGCGCCTGGGTTCGGCACGACGCCGAGCCCCAGCGACACGACGTCCTTCGCCGGTAGCGCGAGGTTGCCGTACTGGTCCTGGATCGCCACCTGCACAGCCGGGTCGATGGTGTCACCCGCCAGGGCGCGCGTAGGCTCGGTGAGGAACGCGAGGCGAGCCGGGACATCGGCGACACTGGTAGCCGTGAACGTCTTGGCGGGCAGTGCACCAGCAGTCGCGGTAACGGTGTTTGTTCCGACCACGTTGCCCAGCGTCCAGCTGCCCGCGGTCGTCAGCCCAGCACCGTCGCTCGTGTCCTTCGCCGCACCGAGTATGCCGCCACCCGTTGCCGCAAAGTCGACGATCACGCCGGCAACCCCGTTACCAAATTGGTCGGCCACCTTCACCACCGGCGCGGTAACGGCAGTCGCTACAGTCCCAGTTTGCGGATCGATTGACTGCTTGACGAGTTGCGTCGCGGCGCCGGCCAATGCGGTCGCGGTGAACGTGACCGGTGAGCCAGTCAGCCCTCCGACCGAAGCGGTCGCAGTTTGTGTACCCGCCCCGGGCCCGAGCGCGCGTGATGAGGTCGCGATGCCGTTCACGTCGGTCAAGGACGTCACGGGGGTCATCGATCCACCCGCCGGACCGGCCGCCCAATGGACCTGTACACCTTGCACGGGCAGCCCGACGGCGTTCTTCACCGCCACCGAATAGGCCGTCGGCAGGAGCGTCCCCACCACGCCGGATTGTCCGTCACCAGCGCTGAGGACCGACCCCGAGCGTCCAACTTGTGACGCGCGCGACGCCCAACGCGTCCGTCGTGGTCGTGCTGGGTGTTAAAACGCCACCTAGCAGACTTGTGATGGTGAACGTGACAGGGAAGCCAGGAACTGCGTTTCCGTATTGGTCAGCGACCCGAACAGCGGGAGGCGTGCTCACAGCCTGACCGGCCGTCGCCGTCTGCGTGTCGATGCTCACGCGCAACAGCTGAGCCGCGACATCACGGGTGCCGCTCGCCGTAAACAGGACCGGACTGCCGGTCAGACCGCTAGCGGTCGCTGTGAGTGTGTTCTCCCCGACGAGCGTACCGAGTTGCCAGGTTCCCACTCTCGCCACGCCTGCGGTGTCCGTCAACGCGGACCCACCAGTCACGCTGCCACCGCCGGAGCTTGGCGCGAAGCCGACCGGCACACCCGGCACAGCGTTGTTGAACTGATCGCGAACCTTCACCGCGGCCGCAGTCGGCAGGATCGTGTTCACGATCGCCGTCTGACCATCCCCGGCGAACTGCACAATCTGTGTCGCCGCGCCAGCGAGGCCCGTCGCCGTAAACGTGACGGGCGTGAGCCCCGCGAGCGTTGCCGTCAGCGCGTTCGCCCCCGACAGCGTGCCGAGCGTCCACCCGCCCACCGTCGCGATGCCCGCGGCATTCGTCAGCTGCGTAGGCCCGGAAACGCCCCCGCCGCCACCGCTCACGGCAAACGTGATCGACGAACCCGGAACGGGATTGCCGAACTGATCCTGCGCCCGCACCGCCGGCGCGGTGCCGACCGCCGCGCCTACGACGGCGCTCTGAAGGTCGCCGGCGGTCGCCAACAGCGCCGTCGCGGGTCCGGCCACACCGTTCGCGTTGAATATGTGAGTGAAGCCCGCCCCCGTAGCGGTGAGTGTGTTCCCCCCCGCGAGCGTCCCCAGGGTCCAGCTGCCGACCGTTGCGAGACCGGTCCCGTCGGTAATCTGATTTCCGCCCGTGACGCCACCGCCGGTCGGGACGAACGTCACGCTTACACCTGGCACGGGGTTACCCAGCGCATCACGCAACCGCACGGCGGGCAGTATCGGCAACAGGGTGTTCACGGTGGCAAGCTGCCCGTCACCCGCGACAACCAGGAGCTGGGCGACCGATCCTGCGAGCGCGGTGACGGAAAACGTCACGGGGCTGCCGCTGAGTCCGTTGACTCTCGCCTCGAAGCTCTGCGGACCGAGCACGGTCCCGAGCGTTGCCGCCGTGCGCGCGCGGCCTGTCGTATCGGTCAGCACCACCGAATCGCTCACGGCACCAATGCCCAACAACGGCCGGAACCGCACGGCCACGCCAGCGACGGGCAAGTTGTCCGCCGCTCGGACTTCAACCTCCAGCGGCAGCCCTAGCGGCAGCCCGACCGTCCCACTCTGGCCGCCGCCGCCCGTCAGGAGCAGCTGCGACGGAACGGGCTGGAAGATGGCTGTCACCGAGTCCCGGAGACCGCCCGGCGTCCGCGCGATCACGCGCAGCGACCTTCGCAGTGGCGGCGCATGCAACACGCCGTTGCCGTTCACGCGAGCCACCGTCGTGTCACTGGTCGTCCAGGAGACATAGACCTGCGACACCGGCACGCCGGCCTGAAACGCGTCCACCTGGAAGCGCAGCGAGTCGTTGAAAAAGATGAAGGGCAGCCGGGGCACGACGACGATACTATCGACGCCCGCCCCCGGGCCGACGTAGGTCAGCACCGGAATGTCGGTGGGGGTCGACGGCGTGACACCGCTCAGCACTTCGACCGGCGCCGTGCCCGTGAAGAGCGGGATCGCCCCCGACATCGCCACGATCGAGACATACAGCGTCTCCGCCGACGAGATCAGCGGGACGCGCAGGTCGAGATCGATGCTTTCGGCGTCCGGAGGAAGCGCAACCGTCGTATCGGCAAGCGTATCGGGGGGTGTGGCCGGCCGCACGACGATGAAGCGCACGCCGTCGATCGCCAGCCCGAAGGACGCGAGGGCCGCGTCCGAGGGGAAGATCGGCGCCACGGCGAGCGGCGCGAACGTCGTCCGGGGCGCGGTGCCGTCCTGGCAGGTCGCGAGCGTCAGCGCGAGTCCCGCCGTCAGCAGGACCCGCGACGCCCATTTCATGGAAAACCCACCGGTGGCACGCACGAGAGGCAGCGAATTGACCTCCAGCCGGAAGGCTGGTCAAGGCGGTATCTTTTGCCGTCATGCGCACTCGCACCGCACGTCGCACACACGGCTTTACCGAATCGGTGATCCGCGGGATGACCCGGCTCGCCAACGAGCACGGGGCCATCAACCTCTCGCAGGGCTTCCCCAACTTCCCCTGCCCTGACGTCCTAAAAGACGCGGCGGCCCGCGCAATCCGCGATGACGTCAACCAGTACGCCATTACCTGGGGAGCTGCCCGGCTGCGGAACGCGTTGGCCGCGAAGTACCAAGATTGGTACGGTCTGCCCGTCGATCCAATGACGCAGGTCACAGTGGCCTGCGGCGCCACCGAGGCCATGGGCTCGGCGCTGCTGGGAATCATCGATCCCGGCGACGAAGTCGTCATTTTCGAGCCGTTTTACGAGAACTACGGGCCCGACGCGATCCTGTGCGACGCCAGGCCGGTGTTCGTCCCGATGCCCGTCGACGCCCCGCTCGATCTCGACCGGCTCGCGCAGGCGTTCACCGCCAGAACGCGCGCGATCATCGTCTGCACGCCCAACAATCCGACTGGGCGCGTGCTGACCCGCGCCGAGCTCGAGGCGATCGCCGACTTGTGCCGGCGCCACGACGTGTTTGCCGTCACCGATGAGATCTACGAGCACATCTATTACGAGGGCGAGCACATCCCGATCGCGACGCTGCCGGGCATGGCCGAT
Organism: Gemmatimonadota bacterium; assembly: GCA_003221985.1. The sequence continues at coordinate 4,716 of QHUQ01000211.1, forward strand.
CGCACGATCACGATCAGCGGCGCGTCGAAGACGTTCAGCGTCACCGGCTGGCGGATCGGCACGATCGTGTCGCCGCCCGATGTCACCGGCGCGATCCGCAAGGTGCATGATTTTCTCACCGTGGGTGCGCCGGCGCCGCTCCAGGAGGCCATCGCGGTGGGCATGGAGACACTCGGCAAGGACTATTACGACGGGCTGGCGCGCGACTACCGGCGGCGGCGCGACATCCTCTGCGCTGGACTCGTCAAAGCCGGGTTCAAATGCCGGCCGCCGCAGGGCGCGTACTACGTGATGGCCGATTTTTCTGGTCTATCGGACCTGCCCGACGACGAATTCGCGAAATGGCTGACCATCGAGCACGGCGTCGCGACCGTCCCGGCCTCCAGCTTCTATTCGCGCGCCGAGCTGGGGCGTTCCCAGGTGCGCTTCGCGTTCTGTAAGACGGAAGACATGCTGCACCAGGCGGTGGAGCGGCTGCAGCGCGTGCGCGACTAGAGCGCGCTCTCCGCCTCGCGGAAGCCCTCGATCTGGCGGCTGATGCTCTGCGCGACTTCGCGCGCCAGCCCCAGATCCGTCGTCAAACTCTGCACCGACCCCGTGCCCGCGTGCAGCCGCAACAGGTTCAGGCGAATCGTCTCGAGCGCCGCCACTGCGTCCTTCAGGCGCTGCTGCACGAGATCGCGCTCGGCACTTAGGTCCGCCACAATGCGGTCGTGCCGCGCGCCAATCGCCGGATCGGGAGCGCCGCGCTGCCCCGCGTCCGCAAGCGCTTCCTGCAGCTCGTCCAACCGGGCGCGCATCCGCTGCGCGTCCTGCTCCAGCCGATGGACGACGTCGGGTAAGTCGCGCAGCTGCCGGCGCGTCTCCTTCGGCAGCGTCTCATAGAGCTGCTCGGCGGCCATGCCGAGCGCCAGCTCCGTCGGGCGATGCGTGAGCGATGCGGGATGCGCTTTCGCGCCCGTGAACATGCGCGCCACGCCGAACAACCAACGACCGAATCGCCCGGTCCACAGGCGGCCCCAGAATTCCGCGTCGACGTCGCGTCGCCGCTGCAGCATGATGAGCGCGACCATACCCGACCCCACGCCGATCGTGAGCGACCACGCGAACGTCGTCATGAGAAGGAACTCGCCGAGGGGAATGGAGTTCATGATGGCGAGCGTTACCATGGCGGTGCCGGTCCCGATTCCACCGATCCATCGCAAAATCCGCTCGAGCGTCGACGGCCCGCCGCCGTGGCCGAGCCCGTAGGCCCGCTCCTCGCGCGTGCGGTCGATCTCGGCCTTGAACGCCACGCCGATGTCGCTGTGGCCGAAGCCGGCGTTCAGCAGCTTCCGCGCGCGATTGATCAAGACGCCCAGCGGGACGAGGCTATAGCCGCTGAGGAGCGTCACGAATCCAACGGCCACCGACTGCGTCAGCATGCCCGCGATCGGTGTGGCGACGAGCATGACGAATGGCCAGAGCAGGACACCACTGCCATCGAGTCGCGCGTCGTGTTTCACGAACGCGCACGGAGCCGAGCGGCGGGGCCGGCTCGGTCACCTGTTTGGCGAGCACTTGCGTCGCCTTTTCCGCCTCGAATGGCAGCGTGCCCGAGAACGCGAAGTAGCCGACGATGCCAAGCGAGTAGAGATCGCTGCGCGCATCCACCGCTTCACCGAGTGCCTGCTCGGGACTCATGAATTCAGGCGTCCCGATGACCTCTCCGGTGCTGAGCGCGCCCGCTCCGGCCACGACGCTGGCGATCCCGAAGTCGGCGACCAGCACGCGGCCGCCGCTTTCGAGCAGGATGTTGTCCGGCTTTACGTCGCGATGGATGACGCCCTGCCCATGCGCGTAGGCAAGCGCCCAGGCAACGTCACGCAGCACGCGCGATGCCTCCGACGGCGACAATGGGCCGCGCCGCCGCACCCGCTCGGTGAGCGTCTCTCCTTCGATGTAAGCCATCGCGAAGAACACGAATCCGCCGATCTCTTCGACGGCGTGAATCGGGATGACGTTGGGATGGGAGAGCTTGGCGGCCGTGTGAGCTTCGCGCAGGAAACGCTCGCGCAAGTGCGGATCCGATGCCTTCGACGGCGGCAACAGCTTGATCGCGACGGGGCGATCGAGCCGCACTTCGCGCGCGAGATAGACGACCCCCATGCCACCGCGGCCCAGCTCACGCTCCAGCGAATACCGACCGGCGACGGCGGATTGAAAGTCGAGAAACAACCGATCGGGAGCGGGATGCGTCATGGCACCCCTAAACTAACGTTCTCTCCTCAGGCGGGCGTCTCCAGGCGGCCCAGCACCGTGACGACAGACGGGCCCGGCTTGTGTCGCTGCTCCGCGAAGCGAAACAGCGTACGCCCGAGCGGGCCACGCCAGAACCGCAGGCTTCGCTCACCCAACGGATCGGTACGCTTTTCGGTACGGGCGCGGGCCAGCATGGCTGTCAGCACCGCCGTGGCGGCGCCGGCGGTGACGATGGCAGGGACGAACGGCACGATCAGCGCCGGCACCTCGATCAAGTCGAGCATCCCGGCAACGCCCGCCATGCCCGCGAGCAAGGCGAGGCGCGCAAGCCATCCCATGCTCCGCTCGAAGCTGGTGGGGCCGGGACCGTAGACAAAGGCCAGCTCCTCTCGCCGCCGCGCCTGCCGGGCGGCCAGCGCCGCCACGAGCTCGTCACGGTCATGACCTGCCGCGAGCAGACGGCGCACGCGCGCCACCGCTACGGCGACCGGCAGCATGAGGGCGACGGCGAGCGCTCCGGTCGCAGCCGCGCGTACGTCCGCCGTCGCCGGTGATAGCCAGACGGCGACAGTCGCGGGCAGCAGCCCGACGCCAGTCACGAAGGCATGAATGAGCGCCGGCGCCTCGAGGTGCGTGCTCCGCACCAGGAACGCCCGGATAGCGAGTGGCACTGCCGGAGGGGCCACGGCTTCCGCGATCGCCCGCACCAGCGCCGCCGCGTCGGGGTAGCGTGCCCATGGCTCCTTCGCGAGGCAGCGGTCCACGATCTGCGCCAGGCGGGGCGGCAGCAGCGGCACGACCGTGGCGATCTTGGGAGGAGCATCCGAGATGTGCTGCGCCAGAAACCCCTCGTCGGTGTTCGCCTGGAACGGGAGGCGGCCCGAAAGCGCGTAGTAGGCGACCACGCCAAGGGAGTAAATATCGCTCCGCGCATCGACGAGGTCGCCACTCGCCTGTTCCGGACTCATAAACGGCGCCGTGCCGACCACGTACCCACGGGGCGCAGCCGGACGCCCGAGCAGTCCCGGCGAGCGCGACGGCGGGCTGGCATGGGCGATCCCGAAGTCGGAGAGCAGCGCCCGTCCCGTGGCGGCATCGATCAGGATGTTGTCCGGTTTCACGTCGCGATGCACCATCCCGCGCGCGTGCGCGTAATCCAGTGCCTCGCCGATGTCGCACAGCAGCCGGCCGGCCGTGTGCGGATCGAGCGGGCCGCGCGCCGCGACACGTTGCTCCAGCGTCTCCCCGACCACGTAGGCCATCGCGAAGAACACGAACCCGCCGATCTCATCCACGGTGAAGATCGGGACGATGTTGGGATGCGTCAGCTGCGCCACGGTCCGCGCTTCGCGCAGAAACCGCGTGCGGCTGGCGTCGTCGCGGGCCATCTCGGGGGGTAACACCTTGATCGCGACCGGCCGGTCGAGTCGTCGTTCGCGCGCCAGATAGACGAGTGCCATCCCGCCGCGGGCGATCGGGGCCTCGATGTCGTAGAGACCGGCCAGCGCGGCGCGCAGGTCGTGCAGCGTGAGATCGATCGTTCTTGTCATCGGGCCCTCCATACCCGGGAGGGCCTGCGCAGGTTCGCTGCTGGACACGTGCGCCATGATGAGAGCAGATTGAGCCGCCTATGACCAGCATCCCAGCCGCGCATCCGGTACCAAAGCCGGCTCCCGCGGGCGCGCCGCACGAACCGTACATTCCCGCAACGCAGGCGCCCGCGGAGCTCACACCGCGCGCGATCGTCCTGGGTGTTTTACTAGGTCTCATCTTCGGCGCGTCGAACGTCTATCTCGCGCTGAAGATCGGTCTCACCGTCAGCGCATCGATTCCGATCGCCGTACTGTCGATCACGATCTTCCGCTGGCTGGGCCGCTCGACAATCCTCGAAAACAACATCGTCCAAACCACCGGGTCGGCGGCGGATTCCGTATCGGCGGGGGTCGTCTTCACGATCCCCGCGATCTTGTTGATGGGCTACGATCTCGACATTTCGCGCGTGACG
>QHUQ01000212.1 GCA_003221985.1 Gemmatimonadota bacterium
TTGGTAGTCTTCGAGCCTCCAGGAGGCTTGGTGATTACAACGGACGAACAAGTAAGGAGACTCTTCAAATTGTCGCAAACAAAGGATTTGTCGCTCGCCGCGTTGGCCGCCAAGGCCGGCATGGGAGAGAAGGCTGCTCGCAAGTACCTCGGAACGGGGTTGTTGCCGAGCCAGATGAGGCAACTGCGCCATTGGCGCACCCGCAAGGACCCGTTTGCCGAGGTTTGGCCGGAGACTGAGAAGCTGCTCGAGGGTGCCCCAGGCTTGGAAGCCTTGACCATCTTCGAGGAACTGCAGCGGCGCCACCCGAGCCGCTTCGAGGACGGGCAGTTGCGGACCCTCCAGCGCCGGGTTCGCGTCTGGCGCGGACTGTACGGTCCCGACCAGGAGGTCTTCTTCCCGCAGGTTCATCGACCCGGGATCTGCAGCCAATCGGACTTCACCTGGATGAAGTCACTCGACATCACGATCGCGGGGCAGTTGTTCCCGCACCTGCTGTACCATTTCGTCCTGACCTACTCGAACTGGGAGTACGCGGAGGTCTGTTTCAGCGAGAGCTTCGAATCGCTGAGCTCGGGACTGCAGAACGCCTTGTGGGCGCTTGGAGGGGTGCCATCGACGCACAGGACCGATCATCTCGGGGCGGCCATGCTGGGCGGTCTGGAGCGCGAGGACTTTGGCGAGCACTACATGGCGCTCATGCGCCACTACGGCGTGACTCCGACGAAGAACAACCCCGGCAACTCAAACGAGAACGGCGACGTCGAACAGGCCCACTACCGGATCAAGGAAAAGGTCGAGCAGGCACTGCTACTGCGCGGCAGCCGAGACTTCCTGACCCGCGGCGACTACGACGGTTTTCTGCGGAACATCTTCGCTTCCAGGAACAAAAACCGGCGCAAGAGGCTGGAGGAAGAGCTGGCGGTCATGAAACCCCTGCCCAACTACCGCCTGAACGACTACCGGGAGTACCGGGTCCCGGTCAATGGTTGGAGCACGGTCCAGGTGGCGCACAACACCTACTCGGCCCCATCGCGGCTGATCCGTCACGAGGTCATTGCCAGGCTCTATGCGGATCGGGTGGAGATCCGATTCGCCGGCCAGTGCGTGGCCACGATGGATCGGATCCGCGGCAAAGGGAAAGTCCGCATCGACTATCGGCACGTGATCGGGTCGCTCGTGCGCAAGCCCGGCGCCTTTGCCCACTGCCGTTACCGGGAGGAGCTGTTTCCCTCGACGGTCTTCCGGCAAGCCTACGACCGTCTCCTCGAGGACGATCCCTCGCATGCGAGCCGGCGATACCTCGAGATCCTGGAATGGGCGGCGATGAACTCCGAGGCGGCCATGGAGCAGGTTCTCCGCCTCCGGCTCGACGCCGGCGAAGGTCTCGACTTCGAGCAGCTCGTCGCCGCGGCGGAGAATCCCGTCGAGGCGCCGCCCGCGATCGACATTCCCCTCCCGGATCTTGTGGCCTATGACAGCCTTCTCCAGGAGGTGACGGCATGACAGCCGAAGCTTCCTTGAGAATGCTGTTGAAGAGCTTCAAGTTGCCGGCCTTCGTGGCCAACTACGAGGAGATGGCCCGGATGGCAGAGCGGGAAGCGCTGACCTACGAGCGGTATCTACACGGCCTGGCAGAAGTAGAAGCTCACGAACGGTACAACCGCAAGATTGCAGTCTTCCTAAAGCAGTCGAGGCTTCCTCGAGAGAAGACGCTCGACACCCTCGAGCTGGAGCGGTTGCCGAAGAAAGTCCGGGCCCTCCTTCCGACCCTATGCGAGGGAAGCTTCCTGGCTCGGGCCGAGTGCGTCCTGGCTTTTGGAAATCCGGGAAGCGGCAAGACGCACCTGCTCTGCGGAATCGCACACGAGCTCGTCAAACGTGGTCACCCGATTCTGTTCACGTCGGCGGCGATGCTGGTCCAGCGGTTGCTCGCCGCCAAGCGCGACCTCCGACTGGGTGCCGAGATCAAGAAGCTCGACAAGTTCGCGGCCGTCCTGATCGACGACATCGGCTACGTCCAGCAAGACCGCGAGGAGATGGAGGTCCTGTTCACGCTCCTCGCGGAACGGTACGAGCGCCGCAGCGTGATGATCACGACGAACCTGGTCTTTTCGAAATGGGACCAGATCTTCAAGGACCCGATGACCACGGCCGCTGCGGTCGATCGCCTCGTGCACCACGCCGTCATTCTGGAGCTGAACCTGCCGAGTTACCGGGCCGAGAAGGCCCTGGAAAAGAGCCGCAGCAAAGCGGCTGCGGAAGGAGGAAAGGACTAATGAACCCCGAAACCTTTCCTCCCGCAAGTCCAAGACCCACTTTGAAAGAACCGACGGGCTGGTTCGCTGCCGGGCGGTCGTTCCGGCAGGCCCTGACGCTTCTCTCCGACGGCGCCTTCAAGCTGTTCGCCTACATCTGCCTGGAGGCAGATCGCCGGACGGGACGGTTCGAAACGACCCAAAGAGAGCTGGCCCAGGCTCTTGGAAAATCGAGGCGGATCATCGCCAGCTACGTCGCGCAGCTCAGCGACAAGGGGATTTGCCGCGTTCGCCCAGGTGCAAATCAGTTTGCCCGGACACTCTTCGAGGTGGCCGACGAGTACTGGCCGTACGAGAGGCATGTCCCGGATTCATCGGCGGCCAAGACGGAGACATACGTCCAGGCTGTGCGGGAGACTTTTCTTTCGATCGCATGCGGGCCAGGGAAGTTCACAGTCTCCGACGCGAGGACGGCAAGCCACATGCAGGCCGATGGCGTCCCGCTGTCCGTTGTCCAGGACGCTATTTTGCTGGGTGCCTGCCGCAAGTATGTATCATGGCTCAACGGCGGTTCGGCTGAACCGATCGGCAGTCTTGCCTACTTTGAAGCCATAGTCGCTGAGCTCCGCCAGCAGCGGCTTCCAGCCGATTATCGCGAGCATCTGCGGGCCCAGAGTGCCCGGTACGGCGCACGCTGGAAACTCGCCAGGGCCGGCAACGGCACCGCCCAGGGGGGGTGTCCGGATATGGGCTCGACCGAGATCGTGCGTTAGCGGGCCTCTGGCGAGGCCTTTTTTCGACCGCGCCTGCCGTGCTGGCGCAAAAAGGTAACCAGCAAGCCGCAAGAAGAGAGACGGGATGATGATGACTAACCACGACTGACGGTC
>QHUQ01000130.1 GCA_003221985.1 Gemmatimonadota bacterium
CGGCGGAGGCTACGGCAGTGTCGAGTGCTTCCGCGTGCAGAGCGGCTGGGCGGCGCACGACTTTCTCGGCGGCGCGCGGACGCTGGACCTGTCCGGACGGGTGTCGAAACTGGGCGGCGTGCCGCGAGGATCGACGGGATTGGACCAGCTGTGCAACCCCTTCGGCGGCCGCTGGACGTTCGATACCCTCAACTACAGCGTCGGACTCACCCTCCGGCAACCGGCGTTTCTGTCCCGCTCCCACGTCGCTTCGCTCGGATTTCTGGCCGAGCGGCACTCGGAGTTCTTGGTGTACACGCGTGAAGCGATCGGCGGGAATGCGGACGTCACGTTCAATGCGCGCGGGCGTTTACCGGTGACGGTCGGATACGGCTACTCCGTTGGCCGGACGACGGCCAGCGCGGGGGTGTACTGTTTTTGGTTCCGTGTGTGCGATGCGGCCAGTCAGGACTTTCTGCGCAAACGGCGCAGCTTCGGCGCGGTGACGGTCACCCTGGTGCGTGACCGCGTGAACAACATTCTCGACCCGTCCGAGGGCACCCTGATGACCGCCTCGGTGTTACACGCGTCGCGACTCGTCGGCTCCGATTCGACCTACGAATTCAACCGCGGCGAGCTGGAGCTTGCGAAGTACTACCCGATTGGCCGCCGCAGCGTGTTCGCCTGGCGGATCCGCGGCGGGACGATTCTGCCGCGCAACATCACGCTCTCGGGCCAGCCGGTCCCATACGTGCCGCCGGATCAGCGCTTCTACGGTGGCGGGCCGAACTCCGTGCGGGGCTATGGTCGCAACGAGCTGGGTCCGCGCGTCTACGTGTTCATTGGCGCCGACACAATCAGCCCCGCCGCGGTCGACACCGCCGCCACGAGGAAGGCCGGAGGCACCGATGCAGACAAGGTGTTTCGGAATGTGCAAACCCGGCCGACGGGGGGCAACACTGCCATCATCCTGAACGCGGAGCTGCGCTTGCCGTCGCCGATCTTCGCTTCTCGCATGCGCCTGGGGTTTTTCCTCGATGCCGGCCAGGTGTGGGAGCGCGGTGACGAGATCGTCTCGATCCGAGGCATGCGCATGACTCCCGGTGCCGGCGTCCGTTTCACCACGCCGCTGGGGCCGGTGCGAATCGATGCGGCATACAACGGCTACGCCGCGCAGCGGGGACCGCTGCTGTATCAGGTAAGCGACACGTCCAGCACGATCACCCAGATTCGGCTCTCGTATCCGCCTGTCCGGGCGAGCAAGACGTTCTGGCAAAAGCTCGTCTTGCAGTTTGCCGTGGGGCAGGCCTTCTAGATGCGCCGCTCGCTGGGCGTCGCCCTCTGGTCCCTCGTCGGCCTGCTGGCCTGCTTCCTCGGCGCGCTCAATGCGCTGGTGGGAACGCACGCGGGCCGCACGTTGCTGGCGCGCGTCGCCAGCGCTGCGGTCGAGAGCGCCGTGCACGGCTCGATCGAGGTGGGCGAGGTGCGCGGCTCGCTGCTTACCGGCGTGGTGCTCACCGATGTGCGGCTGCTCGATCCCGACTCGACCCTGGTTGCGTTCCTGCCGCGCGCCGAGCTGGGTTATAACCCGATCGACTTCGCGGCGGGCCGGATCGTGTTCATGGAGGTGCGGCTCGACCGGCCGGTCATCAACATCGTGCAGCACGCCAACGGCAGGACCAACTTCGACGAGCTGCTGCGCCTCGGCGAGAAGGACACCGTCACCGTAAAGCCGCTCGGCCCCGCCGGCCCGCGCTCGCTCATCCTGCTGCGCAACGTTCAGATCGATGACGGCTCACTCACGCTGCGGCTGCAGAAGCATGGCGCCGTGTCGAGCACCAATGAGGAGATCGAATACTCCGGTGAAGACGGACGCTATCGGCTGCGCCGCTTCGAGCATCTCAACGCGCGGCTCGCCGCGCTGCGCATCCAGGCGCCGCGGGAGAACGGCATTCGGATCGACGTGCTGCGGCTCACGACCGAGAGCAGCGATCCACGGCTGTCGATCGCCGACGTCGTCGGCCGCTTGACGATCGACGGCCATACGCTCGACGTCGATTTGTCCCGCGTCCGATTCCCCGGCACGCAGTTCAGCGCGAAGGGCACGGTGCAATGGCCGCGCGACACGTTGCTCTGGAATCTCGCGATGCGCGCCGACTCGGCGACGTTGACCGACATCCGGTTTCTCGATCCGCGGTTCCCGGAGCATGCGGTGCTGCACGGCGGCGTGACGGTCGCGTCCCACGGCGGGCGGCTGCTCGAGATTCAGCTGCGACCGCTCAATCTCACCTTCGGCGAGGGGCGGCTTACGGGGCACGTGACCGCGTTCAGCGCCGCCGACTCCGGGCTGGTGGCGCTGCGACAGGGCGACCTCACCGCGCAGGATCTCTCGCTCGATTTCGCCCGCGTCTACATCGATTCGCTGCCCTTCTACGGCCGCCTGACGGGACAGACGATCGTCGACGGGCCGGTGAGCGCCTTGAAGATCGAGACCGCGTGGTCGTTCCGTGACTCGCTCGTTCCGGGATGGCCCGAGAGCCAGATCCGGGGGAAAGGGGAAATCAGTCTCGGCGGCCCTGCTCTGGCGTTCCAGCCGTTCGCCGTAGCAGCCGGCCGGATCGACATCGGCACGATCCGGCGACTCGTCCCCGGATTCGATCTTCAGGGGGAGCTCGACGCCACGGGCACGCTCACCGGGACGCTGAAGGACGCGATGTTCAGCGGCACGCTGCGTCATCACGATGGCATGCGGCCGGTCAGCCTCATCCGCGGCGTCGTTGGTCTCGACTCCCGCACGGAAGTACTCGGCGTCTTCGCCGATGTCCGCGCCGATTCGCTCTCGCTCGACGGCTTGACCGGCCGGATCGCGAACTTTCCGCTGCGCGGCTCGCTGACCGGAACGATCCGCATGAAGGGCGACATCGCGGGGCTCGAGACGCACGCCGACCTCGACATGCTGGGTGGGGGCGGTGCGATCCGCGGTGACGGCACGTTGCTGCTCGGCGCGCGCGGCGTTCATCCGGGTTACGGCGCCCGCCGCTTCACGCTGCGGGGGCAGGACGTGAACCTGCAGCGCTGGCTGATGCGCAACGGGCCTCCCTCGCGGCTCACATTCAGCGCCACCGGGACCGTCGCAGGCGATAGCACGACCACGCCCACCGGAGCGTTTTCCGTGGCAGTCGCTCCCTCCCTGTTCTCGGGCACGATCATCGACAGCGGCGCGACGCAAATGCACTTCGCGGACGGGAAGCTCTACGTCGACTCGTTGCGGCTGCAGCAGCCCGGGCTACTGACCCATGGGAGCGGATCCCTGGGTTGGCGGCGTCCCGACCGCGGCACCCTGGTGTTCGATTTCGCTGCCGACAGTCTCAGCGTCCTGGATTCGCTGGTGACCTGGATTGCCGGCCCGCAGGCCACGGCAGCAGGGGAGGGCTCGACTCCCGAGGAGAAGCTCAAGGGCTCGGCGCAGGTGCGCGTGACGCTCGACGGGGCGCTCGATTCGATGTCCGTCGGCGGTGACGCCCGCATCGCCGACCTGCAATGGCGCGGCTGGCACGTTCCCAAGGGGGAAGGATCGATTGCGTACCGGCCCGGCCCGGTGCCGAGCTTCGACGTCGAGGCCAGGTTCGACTCGCTGGGATACGGACGGCTCGGGTTCGGAGCCGCCGCCGCCAGCGCCCGCGGCACGCGCGACTCGCTCACCTGGTTCGCCCGTTCGCGCGTCGGGGATCTCGGCGCGTTTCTCGCGGGCGGGCGCTACGCCCGGCCGGACGGAGGAGGCGCCGGCGTCCAACACGCCGCCGTGGATTCGCTGGCCGTGCTGCTGCCGAGCGGCGTCTGGTTCCTGGAGCGGCCCACGGCGCTGGCGTTCGGTGACTCCGTCCTGCACGTCGATTCGGCAGCGCTCAGGAACGCCGCGGGCGCCGGTCGTCTGACGCTGAGCGGCGACCTGCCCGGGCACGGGCCGATCAATGCGCACGTGTCGCTGGACAGTTTCCCGCTGACCGGCATCTACGCGCTCGTGGAGCATGACACCCTCGGCGTGGCGGGCGCGCTCACCACGACGCTCGCCGCGAACGGCACCCGCGCGAACCCCACCTACAGCGGGTCCTTCGCGTTCTCCAACGCCTCGTTCGGCTCGTTCAAAGCGCCGTTCATGGACGGCATCGTCGACTATCGCAACAGGCGGTTGAACGGTGAGGTCCATCTGTGGCGGTCGGGTCAGCAAGTCCTGAACGTCACGGCCCATCTGCCGCTCGACCTCGCGCTGGTCTCCGTCGCACAGCGGCAGCTCCCGGATACGCTTTCGGTCCAGGCGCGAGCGGACAGCGTCGACCTCGGCGTACTCGCCGCGGTGACGACGACGGTGCAGCAGGTCGAGGGCGTGTTTACCGCGGATCTGGGACTCGGCGGCACCTGGGAAGCGCCGCGGCTGCGGGGCGGCCTGGAGATCGGGAACGCGGCCGCCACGATACCGGCCCTGAACGTCCGCTACACCGGCCTGAACGGCAGCCTGTCGCTGCGCGGCGATACCATCCGCGTGGATAGCATCACCGCGGTGAGCGAGCGTGGCCGGGCGGAGCTGACCGGATTCATGCGGCTCGAACGGCTGACGAAGCCCGTGCTCGCGATGAACATCACCACGTCCGACTTCAAGGCACTCGACCTGCGCGGCTATCTCACGCTCACGGCGAGCGGGCGGGTGGCGCTCACCGGCCCGGTCTTCGGCGCGACACTGAGCGGCCGCGGCACCGTGACCTCGGGCGTGCTGCATTTCGCCGACCTCGTCAACAAGCGCGTCGTGAACCTGGAGGAGCCGTGGGTCCAGGACCTCATCGACACCTCGCTCATTCGCACGCAGCGCTTGGGGCCGGAGTTCCAGAGCCTGTTCTTCGACAGCCTGCAGGTGCGCAACCTGCAGCTCACGATGGGCGAAGACGTCTGGCTCCGGTCCAACGAAGCCAACATCCAGCTGTCGGGGTCGGTCACCGTCAACAAGGTGCGAGACAACTACCTCTTGAGCGGTACGCTGCAGGCGCCACGCGGCACGTATCGCTTGAACGTCGGTCTCGTCACGCGCGAATTCGTCGTGTCGAAAGGAACGGTGCAGTACTTCGGCACGCCCGATCTCGACGCCGCACTCGACATCGAGGCGAGCCACGTCGTGCACCCGCTTCCCGGGCCGGGAAGCAATAACAGAGACATCACGGTCATCGCGCACATTCAAGGCACGTTGCGCGTGCCGAAGCTGACGCTCGAGTCCGAGCAGAATGACAAGTCACAGACCGAGCTGATTTCCTACCTGATGTTCGGCAAACCGACGTTCGAGTTGGGAGGTGGCGAGGGAGTGTTCGTGCGCAGCACGGCCGCGTCGCTGCTGGCGGGCGAGCTGGAGCGCACCGTCGTGTCGGATCTCGGCGTCCCGCTCGATTACTTCGAGATCCGGCCCGGCGATCCGTCGAACCCGTTCTCCGGCGCGCAGGTCGCCGCCGGCTGGGCGATCGGCTCCAAGACGTTCCTGGTGGTGAACGCGGGTTTCTGCCAGCAGGTGCAAAGCCAGAACCAGTCGCGTCTGGCGAACCTGTTGGGCGCGAGCTTCCAATTCCGCTTCAGCCCCGAGTGGCGCACCGAAGCGAGCTTCGAGCCGGTCCGCGCCTGCGGCTTGGGGAGCCTGTTGCAGGCGCCGGTCTCACGGCAGGTCGGTCTCGATGTGTTCTGGGAGCGGCGGTACTAGGTGACCCGCGCGCTGCTGATCACCAATCCGTTCGCGGCGCGCGCCCATGCGCGGGCCGTCACCACCATCCGCGAGATTCTGAACAAGGGCGGCTGGAGCGTCGAGGTCCGATCGACCACCGGCCCCGGCGATGCCCGCCGCATCGCCGAGGAATCGCGGGGGATGGGATTCGACGTGCTGGTCAGTCACGGCGGCGACGGGACGGCGATGCAGGTCGCGGCGGGCATCGCGGGCACGGGGATCTCGCTGGGGTTGGTGCCGGGCGGAACCGGCAACGTGCTCGCCGGCAATTTGCGGCTGCCGCGGTCGACCGCGAGCGCGGCGCGTGCACTGCTCGAGGCGCGCCGGCTGCAGATCGACCTCGGCGTCGTGCAGCGGAGCGATGGCCCGCACTACTTCGCCGTCGCCGCGGGGACCGGCTTCGACGCGCAACTCATGGCCGACACGGGCCTGCAGGCGAAACGGCGCTGGAAGGTCGGCGCATACCTCGCCCGCGCGGCGCTGACGCTGACGTCGGTGCGCAGCGCGCCCCATCGCGTGACCGTGGACGGCACGCCGCAGGAGATCCGCGCCGCGATGCTGCTCGTGCTCAACTGCGGCCAGCTGCCGCCGGGGTTTCTCCGGCTGCGCGCGGATCTCTCGCCGGACGACGGCTGGCTCGACGTCGTGGCCCTGGATGCGGACGGTGCGTTGCAGAGCGCGAGCGCCGTCCTGGAGTTGTTCCTGGGAGGGGGGGGCGCCAGAAACGGGAAAGGGCGCCGTGTGTGGTGGGCGCGGGGACGCTCGGTGCGGGTGGAAGTCCTGGACGACGCGCCACGACCGGTCCAGCTCGATGGAGAAGTCACGGGCGAGACGCCGTTCGAGGCGCAGCTGTTGCCGGGGGCGTTAGCGGTGCTGGTGGGCTCCGGATTCAAGGCACACGGTGGCTGATACGCTCCTGATGGTAGACGACGACGCGAGCGTGCTGCGCGCGATCGGCGAGTACTTCGAGCGCCTCACCTACGAGGTGTGGCGCGAGAGCACGGGCGAGCAGGCGCTGGAAACCTTCCAGCGGGTGCGGCCCGACGTCGTGCTCCTCGATCTCCATCTTCCCGACGCGAGCGGGCTCGTCGTGCTCGAGCGGCTGCGCCGAGCAGGCGCCGCGGTGATTCTGCTGACGGGGCAGGGAGACATCGAGACCGCAGTCAAAGCGATGCAGCTCGGCGCGGAAAACTTCCTCACCAAGCCCGTGGACATGACGCATCTGGCGGCTGCGATCGCCCGCGTCGTGGAGAAGGTGCGCCTGTCGCGCCAGAACGCGCGGCTGCGCGCGCTCGACCACGAAAGCGAGGGCGTGGGCTCGCTCGGCGTCTCGCCGGCGATGCAGGAGCTGGCCCGTCAGATCGAGCTGCTCGCGGCGGGCGAGCGCTCGACCGTTCTGCTGCAGGGTGAGAGCGGCACGGGGAAGGGGTGGGTGGCGCGGGTGATTCACAATTTGTCCCCGCGTTCCGGCGGCCCGTTCGTGGAGGTGAACTGCGCCGGCCTGTCGGCGACGTTCCTCGACTCCGAGCTGTTCGGGCACGAGAAGGGTGCCTATACGGACGCCAAGGAACGCAAGGTCGGGCTCTTCGAGCTCGCCGATAAGGGAACGATCTTCCTCGACGAGATCGGCGAGTTGGCGACCGAGCTGCAGCCCAAGCTGCTCAAGGTGCTCGAGACCAAAACGTTCCGGCGGCTGGGCGGCACGCGGGAGTTGACGGTGGATGCGCGGCTCATTGCGGCCACGAACCGCGATCTGGTGCGCGAGGTCGAGGCAGGGCGGTTTCGCGAGGACCTGTACTACCGGCTGAACGTCATGCCGCTGGTGCTCCCGCCGGTGCGCGACCGCTCGCGGGAAGATCGCCTCGATTTGATCACGCGCATCATCGCCGATCTCAAGGCCCAGCTCCCCGGCTGTCCCTCCGAATGCACGACCGATGTCCTGGACCGTCTGCTCTCGGCGGCATGGCCCGGGAATGTGCGCGAGATGCGCAACGTGGTCGAGCGCTCGATGATTCTGGGCCGCGGGCAGCCGCACATCGGCATCGAGCAGCTGCCGCCCGACCTGCGGCAACGGGCCGCGACCGACCGGCGCTACCAGGCGCAATCGCTGTCGGAGGTGGAACGGCAACACATCGAGCGGACGCTCAAGCATCACGGTGGGAACCGCACGCGGGCGGCGCTGGAGCTGGGGATTTCGCGCGCGACGTTGATCAACAAGATCAAGCTGTATGCGCTGCCGCTGTGAGGCTCTTCGCCTCATCGGAGGCTCTTGCCTTCAACCTTGGCGGTTTCCCATACCCCAATCGAGCCATAATAACCTCCCGCAGCGAGCCATCGACCGTCCGGGCTCCAGGCCAACGCTACCACCGGTTCCTCGCCGACACTTCGTTCTTTCATTCCCCCGGTGGCGGTATCCCAGATGACGATCCTTTGATCGAGTACTGCCGCGAAGTACGGTGTTCCTGCATCCCAGGCGGCGTCAAAGTTCACGTCTACCAAAGAGCCAACATCAGGTGTCTTTCTGACCAACTCACCGGTTACAGAATTCCACAGTCGCAGAGCGCCTCGCCGATCAGCCGAGACGAGCAGCATACCATCTGGGCCCCACGCAATCTTTTCTACATTCGCAGCGTGCTCGAGGGTGGAGATCTCCCGATACGGTGGACCGTCCCACACATGCACGGTATGATCGGAGTATCCGTGCCAGGCGAGCCGGCTGCCTTTCGGGGCCCAGGTGACGGCAATCCAGTTGCCAGTGCCCGTTCGAATGACTTGCAGTTGTCTACCGGTGCGAGCGTCCCAAATCCGCACGGTTCGATCGCCAACCGCGCCGCCGCTCGCGAGGAATTTGTCGTCAGCACTCCAGTCCGCGGTCGCAACCTGTCCACCCGTGTGCCCCTGCAAAACGAGGGGTGCGCTCTCAATTGCCGGTTGTTGGATCCGCACCGTACCATCGCCCCACCCGTATACAGCAGCGTGCTGGCCATCGTGGCTCCAAGCGACACGCATCCACGTTCCGCCGTGGGGTTCAAGGTGAATTACACTGCTCGCGCTATTGCTCCGAGGGTCCCAGAACTCCACCGTTTCCTCGGTGACCAGGGAGAGTTGGCTGTCGGCGGCGCTCCAGCGTACCTGGTAGGTCGGTGAAGACTTGGTGTGAAGGACGGACTGCGGGCCTCCCCTGAGGACGTCCCAGATGCGGACGGTGCTGTCCCATGCACTCGACGCGAGGTAACGACTGTCAGGACTCCAGGCAATCGACAGCACGTTAGCCGTGTGCCTTCCCAATACGCGTACCGATGGCGAGTTGCAGCTTGCCAGCGACAGCACGCAACTCGCGACAGCGGCAGAAGCAGAGGCGACGGACAGGATTCTGTGGTGGTTCACACGATCATGAGGGGGGGAGCGATCCCTCACAACCCATCATCGTGATCGACGTACACGTGATCGCTACGCGCCTGGGCAACTGGTGCATGTGGAACGATCACAGCGATCATGAGCGCATACATGAGGCGCTTCATCTGTCACGGCTCGAGTCAGTCGCCAGGGTGGGCGCGATGCCGACGCGCAGCGGCTTGTGGCTGCCCTTCGTCGTGCCGTTCCCGAGCTGGCCCGCACCATTTCCCCCCCAGCAGTAGACGGTGCCCTCCGTGGTGACGCCGCAGCTGTGATAGTCACCCGCGCTAATCATCGTGAAGAGGAGATCGGACTTCACGGCTGCTGGTTTGGTGTTCCACTTGCGAGCTGTAAAACCACTGCCTCCTGTGCCCAGTCGGCCTTCAAGATTGTCGCCCCAGCAGTAGGCTTGACCGCTCGTTGAAACGCCGCAGGTATGCACTCCGCCGGCGCTTAAAGAGCGGAACCTGATTCCCCCATCGACCGACGCGGGCAAGGCTTGGTGATGCTTCTGCTTAAAATGCTCAGCAAAGGATTCGCCGATGCCGAGCCGCCCGTGCTCGAACTCCCCCCAGCAGTAGGCGGTCGTGTCGGAAGCAATCGCGCAGGTATGCGCCCCTCCGGCCGTGACCGAGACAAACGTGACCGAGCCAGGGACTGCGAGAGGGCTCTTACTGACGTCTAATGAATCATTGCCGAGCTGGTTGTCCTTATTCAGTCCCCAGCAATAGATTGAGCCGCCCATCGTGACCCCGCAGGAATGGTTCAGCCCTGCGCTCACCGATCGAAATCGAAGGTCACCCGCGACAAGAATAGGTACCATGGCCATCGCGGGCGCGGCATCGCTCCCGAGGACCCCCGCACCGTTCGCGCCCCAGCAGTAGGCCTCGCCACTCCCCGTCACCCCGCAGCTGTGCTGCGCGCCCACGCCGAGCGCGGCAAAATGACGGCCGCCTGCGACCGCACGGGGTCGCAGGCTGCATGCGAAGGGCTTCTGTGGCTCCTTGGCGGTGACGCAGCGATCGGTGACCGAGTCGGTACCCACTTGCCCGTACCAGTTGCCGCCCCAGCAATACGCGATGCTGTCCGCGGTCAGGCCGCAGGTATGGAATCGTCCGGCACCGACGGTTACAAAACGGTAACCTCCGGCCACTTGCCTCGGCAGGTTGGACGAAACGGTGTCCCCTGCGCCCAGCTCACCGTAGAACCCATTTCCCCAACAGTAAGCGACGCCCTGGCGCGTGACCGCACACGTGTGGAATCCGCCTGCACTCACAGTAAGAAATGCCAGCGAGTCGGGGACTTGGCCGGCCGCTACGCGCGGGGCAAGTGACAATGCAATGCGAGCCTTAGGCAGTGCTGAGCCCTCATTGAGGACCTCCTGGCGAAAACTCGTAAAAATGCAAACGACGACCCTCGGCCATCGGGGTCGCCGTCCACTTGTTGGGTTGGATCCCTACCTGAGAGGAGCGCATTGCATCTCGGCGTCATATATCCCGCGCCGAGGAACTGTCAAGCGTAGTCACACAACTTGGAAACATCTAAGCAAAAAGAATCGCGACTCCCGTGATGATCGCGATCACGCTGAATCCCACGCCGGCGCGCGGGCCGAAGTACTTGAATCCGCACATCGCCGTGAGCGCGATGCCCGCGCACACACCCCACGCGATCGGCAGCGTCGCCTGCCACTGCGTCGCGTCCAACCCGCCGAGCACCCATAGGGTGACGATCGCCGGCAAAAACAGCGCGCTCACGCACAGGCCATTCCCCAACCAGAATTTGAACCACGTCGTGTCCGCGCCCTGCCATTTGAAGTGGACCGACTTCATGGCAGCGAAGACCTGATCAGCCTCCGGCCCCGCCCCTGGGCCCCGCCGAGCAGTCCCGAGCATGCCGCCGAAGGTGTGCCCAAGGGTCGCCAGAAGCAGCAGACCGGCGCTGATGCGATAGAGAATGAGATGGCTCACGGATCGTCCTCGCGGAAACCGGAAACGATATATTGGTACTCATGGACAAACCGAAGCTCAAAGAACACGACGGGATGGTGTGCCGCTCTTGCGGGAATGAAGAGCGGGCCTCGGAGGGTTATCCCTGCGCGGACTGCGGCACGTTCATCTGTCTCATCTGCACGTTCCGCGGCGTGACGCGCTGCAAAGCCTGCGAGGAAAAGGCCAAAGCCGGGAAAGCCTAAGCTCCCGCGCGCCGGCGCTTCAGCTCCTCCGCCAGCTCCTCGCGCGGCGATCCCAGCTCTTCCGCCAGTCTGCTCAGCGCCGCATCCGTGCCAGCCCAGTCCCGCGCCGCCGCCAGCGCGTCGAGCGCCACCTCTTCAATCGCGGCCGTCCGCTCTTCGAGATCGCGCGTCCGCACCGCCACCTCGCGCGCCAGCCATTGCTCCAGCTCGCGGCGGTCGACTTCCAGCTGCCGCTGCCGCAGCGCATGCTGCAACGACAGCTCCAGCTCCTCGAGGTCGACCGGCTTGATCAGGTAGTCGTACGCGCCGAGCTTGAGACATTCGATCGCCGTGCGCGGCTCGTCGATCGCCGTCAGCATCAGGACCGCGAGGTCGGCATCCTGCGCCAGGACCTTGGGGAGCAGCTCCACGCCGCTCGTCTCCGGCATCCGGATGTCGCACAGCATCGCCTGGGGATGGTGCTCCGCCTGCTTCGCCAGCGCCTCGGACGCGTTCGCGGCCGCCTGCACATTGTAGCCGAGCCGCGTGAGAAAGCGGGTGAGCGCCTGCCGGATGCCGTCCTCATCGTCCACGACCAGGACGGTGGTCCCGCCCGTTGTGACCTTAGGAGGAGTCATGGCCGTCAACGTTGCCGACGTTATCTTGGCGCGTCAATGAGTACATCGCGCATGAATCTCGCAGCGGTTCCCGGCATCACCGTCGGCCACACGACGATCGAAGCGCACGGCACCGGCTGCACGGTGGTGCTCGCCCCCGAGTCGGGGCTGCGCGCCGCCGTCTGCCTGCGCGGCCGCGCGACCGGCTCGCGGGAGCTCGATGTGCTCGACCCGCGCCACCTCGTCGAACGCATTGACGCGATTCTCTTCACCGGCGGATCCGCATTGGGTCTCGGCGCGGCGGACGGCGTGATGCGCTGGCTGCGTGAGCGCGGGCGTGGCCTGCCCGTGGGCGACAAAGGCACCATCCCGATCGTGCCGTCCGCGGTGATTTTCGATCTCGGCAATGCCGGCAAGCCGCTCGGTTGGCCCAGCCCCGACGACGCCTACCGCGCCTGCGACAATGCGCGCGCCGACTACGTGGACGGGTTGGTGGGCGTGGGGCGCGGCGCGACGTGCGGCAAGGCCGCCGGGCTCGAGAAGATGGTCCCGACCGGCCTCGGCTCGTGGGCCGAGCAGGTGGGTGACGTCATCGTCGCGGCGCTGGTGGTGGTGAATGCGGTGGGAGATGTGCGAAACGCGCGCGGGGAGATCATTGCGGGCAAGGTCGACAGCCTCCGCTATCTCGCCGACGGCGGCGCGCCGTTCGGCGATCCGGAGCGGCTCAACCGCAATACGACGCTGGCGGTGATCGCCACGAACGCGAATCTCGACCGCGTGCAGCTGCAGGCGCTGGCGTACTCGGGGAGCGATGCGCTCGCCCGGCGCATCACGCCGTACGGTACGCTGTTCGATGGCGACGCGATCTTCGCCGTGAGCACCGCGGCCGTCCCGCCGAAATCGCCGCTGCAGGTCGAGGCACTCGCGGCGCTCGTCGTGCCTGAAGCGGTCGAGCGGGCGGTCCGCCGTGGATAAGGTCGAGCGCGCGGTCGACGATATCCGCCGCAAATGGGTGCCCGACGGACGCCTCGGCGTATTCGAGGTTTCGATCACGCGGAACGAGGCGAGTGCGCAAAAGGTAGGGGCGCAGCATGCTGCGCCCCTACTAACCGGCGTCACGTCTGTGCGCGATGCACGCGACGCGTTGCGTCGATTGGCGACTGACGCAGGATTGGTCGAACGTGTCGAGCTGATTCCGGGAGAGGAGGTCGCGCCGGCGGCGATCGTCACCGCCGCGCTCGCGCCGTTAGTCGCGGAGCCGCGCGTGTCGGCGGCGCGCGTGAGCGAAGCATTGCACGGCGAATCGCTCGACGTGCTGGAGCGGCGCGAGGAATGGCTGCGGGTGCGCGCCCCCGACGGCTATGTCGCATGGGTGAATGCGGGCTACGTCGCGACCGGTCCCGCTGATTGGGCGGACGACTGGCGGGAGCGGGCGACGGCGCGATCGATGAGCGCCGACATTGTCACAGCGGAGGGGCGCCGCCGGCTACCGACCGGAGCCCGCGTGGCGTTCCGCCGCGGAGTCGTGGAGCTGGCCGATGGCCAGCGCGGCGCCGTGGCGGCCGGCAGCGTTCGTCGCGAGCAGGAGCTCCGCGTCGAGGCGCGGCACCTGGCGTTGCCCGAGCTCGCGCAGAAGTGGTATTCCGGTGCGCCATATCTCTGGGGCGGCCGCACGGAGTGGGGGATCGATTGTTCCGGCCTCGCGCAGGCGGTGTACGGCGCGCGGGGGATCAAACTGCCGCGCGACAGCGACCAACAGTTCGGACAGGGGCAGGAGGTCCCGATGTCGGCGGACGGCGCGGGATACGAGTCGGGCGACTTGCTCTTCTTTGCGGAACGCGGCCGGGTGTCTCACGTCGCGCTGTGGGCAGGCGCGGGACGGATCGTGCATGCGGCGTTGTCGCGGGGCGGGGTGGGCGGGGACCATCTATTTGGATCGGAGCCTCGGATGGTGAGGCTGCGGGACGGCCTGGTGGGGGTGAGGCGGTTCGGCGGTTAAGCGGTTAGGCGGTTCGAGAAGGCAACCGCCTAACCGCCCAACCGCTTAACCGCCTATTTTCAGTTCATGCGCTTAATCCTCTTCGACATCGACGGCACCCTCCTGTGGACCGACGGCGCTGGCCGGCGCGCCATCCATCGGGCGCTGCTCGACGAGATGGGCACCGCGGGGCCGATCGACGGCTATCGCTTCGACGGCAAGACCGATCCGCAGATCGTGCGGGAGCTGCTGGAGCTGGCTGGGCATCCGGAGTGGAGCTCGGAAGACCGCATCACCGCTGTGTGCCGCCGCTATGTCGATCTGCTCACCGCCGAGCTCGCCAACCCCACGCAAGCCACGAGGATCTATCCGGGAATCAAGGATCTCCTCGCCGCGCTCGAGCCCTACGAAGCCGAAGCCAAAGCGCTCGTCGGACTGCTCACCGGTAACGTGGCGAATGGCGCGGCAATGAAG
>QHUQ01000131.1 GCA_003221985.1 Gemmatimonadota bacterium
GGCGGCGCCTTCACGGGCGCGCAGCGCCTTGAGTGACGGGTTCTGCTCCCCCGCCATGGTCAGCAGCTGCGGCAGCTGCCACTCGGGCGTCTGCACCGTGAATGTGTCGGTCAGTCGTACGGACGCTACGTCGAGCGGTGGAATCACACCCATCTGCTCGAACAGCCGCAGCTTCTCGACGTTCACGAGCGTCTGCGCGCGCAGCAGGCCGACCTCGGCCTGGCCGCGCGCGACCTGCGCCTGGCGTACGTCGATCAACGTCGCCTGACCCACGCCGTACCGCGCCTGCGCGAGCTTCAAGAATTCCTCGTTGCGCTGCAGCGTCTTGCGTGCCAGATCCGCCTGCGCGTCCGCCTGGAGCACCGTCAGGTACTGCTGTTTGATGCCGGTGACGAGCAAGTTCTCCGCGCCGGCGATGTCGGCATCGGCCGCGCGCAATTGCGCCTTCGCGAGTCCGGGTTGTGACAGCGTCTGCCCGGAGAGCTGCCACGTCAGGCCGAGATCATAGAAAGACGACACTGTCGAAACGGACTGAGAGAAGCTCTGCGCCAGGAACGTCTGCGAGCCGGGGCCCGTGTAGCTCATGCCGCCGGAGGCCATGACGGATGGGACCAGGAGGCTCGAGAACGCTCCCCGAACGGCCCACGCGGCGGGGCCGCGATTGTTCTGGGCCTGCTGGAAGGCTGGATTCTTCTCTTTGGCGACGGAAATCGCGTCCGCGAGCGACAGCGCCGCGGTCACCGCAGGCGAAGCGGCAGGAGGAGTTGTGGGCTGCTGTGCGACCAGGGCGGCAGGTACACAAAAGAGGGCTGCCACGATCAACTGATGTTTCATGGTCGTCCTTAATAAAGAATATGTCGTGAGGTCGAAGCGCCCTACGCGCAGGTCCTGTAGGCGGTTTCGGCCTGCGACAAGAACCTAGCCGGGAGGTTGGCTACAGCAAGGTCAGCTGCCTGCGAGACGCTCGGCGGTGAGGTTGCGCGAGGGAATTTCGAGCTTCATCAGGCGGTTGGACCCATCCAGCCAGAGGTGGATGGCTCCCTGACCTTCGACTGTTACCTGAACGTGACGGAGGCGCGCGGGATCGTGATTCAAGGTCGTCGACGCCTGACCCAGATCCTCGATTTGCGCGCTGGCCCGTCGCAATCCGCGAGGGAAGATCGCCGTGAGGCTGGCTGGTCCTGACGCGGCGCGCCAGGCGGCGAAGATGTAGGGCGCAAAGACCGAATCGTCGAGCACGACCGCGCGCTGCCCGGTGGGAAACTCGCGGGCGCGCTCCGTCGCCCGGGCAACCTGGCGCACCGTGAACCGGCCCCGGCCCAGCTCGCCGAGGATGCGCGACGGCTGGCGCGGATCGGCCACGTCGTACTGCAATGTGGCCGGCATCGTGTCGCCGTTCACCTCGAGGATCGGCGCGAGCACGATGACCGGCCGCGAGCGATCGTAGCGGATCGTCGTGGCCAGCGTCCAGCCGATGTCGCCGCGCGAGAGACGGCCGTGCGTCAGCCGGAACGACTCGCGCGCGACCTCGATCGTGTCGACGCGAACGACGAGCACGCCCTCGTCCACGGGGCTTCCTACCTGCAACAGCGCCACGGCCAACAGGCACGGATTCATGCGGCTACGGCCCCCAAAACTCGCGTCGCGATACGGTCATGAATCATCTTATACAGGCGCGCGCCCTTTTCGGCCGACGCCAGGGTCGGCCGGCCGATGGAGCCGGGAGACATGGCAGGCACGGAACCAGCCGCGAGCCGCCGGTAGCGCGCGACCTGGCGCTCCGTCAGCGGAAAGTCTTTTGCCAGGTCCATGCGGACGAGGTCGGGCGCCAGATACAACATCAGCGAGGTGTCCAGCTCGCCGCCGTGAGTCGGGCCGCCGGGATCCTCGAGATAGCCGGTGAAGTCGAGTGCGAAGATGTCGACCGTGAACACGCGCGCGCGCTTGGTGCGCAGGGTAGAGAGGGCTTCCTGGTGAGGGTCGTGCCCGTGGGCGGTGAGAATAATGAAAGCGTCCACGCCGCACTGCTCCCAGGACCACAGCAGATCGTTCATCCAGCGGTGCAGTGTCTTGCGGCGTACAGTGGCGTTGCCCGGGTAGGGCCGCTTGGTGACGGTATTGACGCCGTAGGGAATCGTCGGCGCCCGCAGAATACTGAAGCTGGAAGAGAGGTCGTCGGCGAGGCGTTCGACGATATACGTGTCGCAGCCCAGCGGCAGGTGGGGTCCGTGCTGTTCACAGGTGCCCACGGGTACCAATAGGCGTGCATCGCGCGCGAGGGCGGCGCGCACCGCTTCGGGGGTGAGAACGCTCAGGTGCAGCGGCAAGCGCAGGTCGTAATCGCGGGCTGCTTTGCGAGTCTGGCGACCGCCGAGTGGCTCCACGGGGATGCCGCCGTGTGGGCCGCGCTGGCCGCGGTTGCGGGCCTCGGCGCGGTCGCGCGCGCTGTGCCGCCGCCGCGACTCAAGCTGGGGTTGGCCGCCGCGCTGGCCGGCCTCGTCCTCGGCGTCGTGCTCGTGAGCGGCGCGCTGCGGATCTGGCGCATCGAGTGTTGCTGGCCGGCATTGCGCGAGTCGCGCGTGCCGGCGACATCGCGCGCACTGCAGCACGCGCTCGGATCTGCGATCGCCGAAGCGCGCCGTCTGGCGGAACGCGCGGCGCGGGCGGCCGCCCTCCCACGGCCTGAGGTGTTCGACCAGCTGCGCGTGGACGTGGGTGGGCGGCAGGCGATCGAGCGTGGGGTCGCCATAATCCCGGCGGATCCCAACGCGTCTCCCATCGCCTGGTTGGGCCGGCACCGCATGATTCCACGGCCGCCGCCGGACACGACCGAGCTGCAAGCGGTCATGACTCCATTCTACGCGGTCCTCGAGGCACGCCGCCAGACGCGTGGCGGCGTCGCCGTCGGCGACGTCCTCCTCTGGGCGGCGCCGGCCATCGCCGACGGCGATCGCTCGATCGCTGCGGCGTTCGCGCGGGAGCACGACGTCTCGTTGCGCTTTTTCCCCGCCGGGCTGGGGCCTCGCGATTCGAGTGTATTCGAGATTTGTCCGCCCCCGAGCGGCTGCGAGCATGGCGACACGCTGTTTTCGGTGCAGACGATTGCGCCCTCGCAGGGAGACGCGAAGCTCGCTGCGATCGCGCGTACGGCGTGGTTCGCGCGCCTGGCCCTCAGTGCGCTGCTCGTTCTGCTGCTCGTCGCGGCGCCCAGGGGCCGAGGTCGCTGGGCCGTGGCCCTTGTGGGCGCGTGGACGCTGGTGCGCGCGCCGCTGGGACCCGCCCCATGGTTTTCACCCGCCACGTTTTATCGCCCCATCGCGGGAGTTATCGGCACGTCCGCCGGCTCGCTCTTTGTTGCCGGCATCCTCCTCCTGCTCGCCGCCGGCTGGTTATGGCGGCGGGGGTTGCGGCGCCGCTGGTGGGGAATCGCGGCGGCGACGCTGCTCATCCTGTTCGCGCCGTATGTGGTGCGCTATTTCGGTCGGGGCATCGCCCCGCCGGCGACGGGCGTGAGTCTGGGTCTCTGGCTGTCCTGGCAAACCGCGCTCGCGGTGACGGCGATGGCCATCATCCTGCTCGCAGCGGCGTTGGTTCGCGGGTCGACGGAGCCTACGCGCGTGAGCTGGGCGCTGCCGGCGGCGTGTGCGTCGGGTGCGCTGGCGGCCATCGGCGGGCTCTGGTTGTGGGACCCGCATGGGGCGTGGCCGGAGTGGTATACGTTCCTCTGGTTGCCCGCGCTCGCCGGGGCGATACTGCCCGCGCCGCGCCGTTGGGCGCTCGTCGTGATGGCCGTCGTCGCGGGGACCGCGGCGGCGTTGATCGCTTGGGGCGCTGCCGTTGAGGGCCGGCTCGCGCTCGCCAGCCGTGACGCGCTGCGCCTCGGGCGGGAGGGCGATGCCGTCGCCGTCGCGTTGCTCGAACGGCTGAGCCAGCAGGTCGCCGCTCCCGCGTCCACGCCGCCGCGCAACGCGGCTGAGCTGTATGCGCTTTGGGCGGCATCGCCGCTCGTTGCGGAGGACTACCCCGCGATGCTGGGATTGTGGAGCAGTGATGGGGCGCTGCTGGCCGAGCTGCGGCTCGCATCGCTCGATCTTCCCCCTGCGCTGTTATCGACCTTGGCGCGGACGGCCGATGGGCCATGCGTCGAGCGTTTGGAGCGGAGTCCCGGCATTCACTATGTCCTCCTGGCTCCGCTGGGCAATGGCACCGTCCTGACCGTCGGTGTCGGCCCGCGAACGCTCTACTTGCAGCCTGACCGGGTGGCCAGGTTTCTGCGCGGCGCACCGAGTGCCGAGCCGCCATACACCATTACGCTTTCCGTCCCCAATCAAACGGACGCACGCAACGCCGGCGACGCAGTGCAGTGGCGCCGAGAACAGTGGTCGGCGCGCGGTGAGCGGCGGATCGAGTTGCCCCAGGGGGGCAGTCACGTGCACCTGCGCGTAGACCTCCGCGGACCGTGGGCGCTCCTCGTCCGCGGCGTCCTGGTGGTTGCGCTCGATGTCGCGGTGTTGGCCGGCGTCTGGCTATTCGGGTTGGTGATTGCCGAGGGGTGGCGCCCCCGGATTGCGACGCTCGTCGCCACGTTGCGCACGAGCTATCGCGCTCAACTCACCGCGGTGCTCAGCGTGTTTCTCGTTCTGCCGGTGCTCGGCTTTGCCGCGTGGAGCTTCGCGCGTCTCGCCGACGAATCACGGCGCGCCGGCGACCTCTTGATTCGGCAGACCCTCCGGGACGCCGCCGGCGGCGCCGAGCGTGTTGCCCTGGAGAGCCCCGACGCAGTGCGACAGTCGCTGGCGGAGCTGGGCCGCCGCCTCGATGCCGAGCTGTGGCTGTACCGCGGCGGCGTCTTGATCGGGACTTCCTCACCCGTGCTGGCGGAGTTGGGACTCGTCGATCCATTCCTCCTGACCAGGGCGTTCCAGGCGACCCTCGCGGATGAGCTCGAGCTGACGATGGACGCACGGGCGGCCGGTCGCCCGACGCGAATCGGCTACCGGGTGGTGGGTCCCGGCGTCCCCGGCGAGCAAGCGGTGCTCGCGGTGCCGCGGCTGCTGGATGACGAAAGCGTGCAACAGCAGCAGGAGGATCTCGCGCTCGCCCTCGTCCTTGCCACCGTCACCGGTTTGTTTGCAGCCGTGTATCTCGCCGGCTTCGCCGCCCGTCGCCTCGGCAAACCGGTCGCCGCGTTACGAGAGGCGGCGATCGCCGTGGGGCGGGGCAGCGAGCCGCCCGCATTCCCGCCCGGGACGCCGCGCGAGTTCGAGCCCGTGCTCACGGCGTTCGACCGCATGGCGACCGACGTCCGGCGCAGCCAGGCGGCACTCGAGGAGGCGCGGCTGCGCACGGCGCGAGTGCTCGCCAACGTCGCGACAGGCGTAATCGCCGTAGACGAAGGGCTGCGCGTCACGATGGCCAACGCGCGGGCCTCGGAGCTCGTGCTGGGCAACGCCGAGCCGCTAGCGCCGGGCGACGTGCTGCCGCGGGCCACGTCGGCCGGGTGGGCACCGGTGTGGCAAGCAGTCGCCGAGTTCATCGTCGCGAATCGCGATGTCATTCAGGAGCGCGAGTTCGAAATCGCCGGTCGCCAGATTCGGGTGCAGCTGGCGCTGCTCGGCGCGGCACCCGACGGCTGCGTCATCGCGCTCGACGATGCGACGGCACTCACCAAGGCCGCGCGGGTCCTTGCCTGGGGCGAGATGGCACGGCAGGTCGCGCACGAGATCAAGAATCCGTTGACGCCGATTCGGTTGGGGATCCAGCATCTGCAGCGGGTCCGCGGGGGCGG
Source organism: Gemmatimonadota bacterium (assembly GCA_003221985.1). Next base: position 5,789 of record QHUQ01000131.1, read on the forward strand.
CAAGTCGCAATCGGCGACGTTCGAAGCGACGCTGAATGAGACCGCGGAGCGCATCCTCGCGGAAATCGACCGGCTGGACGGCATCGCGCGCGCCTTCTCCCGGTTTGGCGCGCCTCCCGAGTCTGCGGGCGAGCAAGTGCCGCTCGAGCCCGTGGACCTTGCCGCCACCGCCCGCGAAGTGGTGCAGCTCTACGACCTCGGCGGCGCGACGAAGTTCGAGGTGCGGGCCGGCAATGGCGCCCCCCCTCCGGCGCTGGCGCGCAAAGATGAAGTAAAGGAAGTGCTGGTGAATCTGCTCGAGAACGCGCGCAACGCCGAGGCGAGGCGGGTGACCGTTCAAGTCGCGGCGAGCGGCCGCCAGCTGGTCGTCGCCGACGACGGCCGAGGGGTGCCGCCGGAGGCCCTGCCGCGCGTCTTCGAGCCGACATTCTCGACGACGTCGAGCGGCGCCGGGCTGGGGCTGGCGATCTCGCGCCGCCTGGTGGAGAGCTGGGGCGGCGTCATCACGCTGGAAAGCGAGCCCGGCAAAGGGACACGGGTCACTCTGACGCTCCAAACGGCGTCCTGAGACGTGTCCGGGTGACCTTGCTCACACCAAACAATGGAAAAATTGGACACAATGTGCAAAGTTGTGGCGGCCTTTCCCACGTCCGAGGTGCCCTGTGCGAACTGGAGTCGTCGCTGTTGCGCTCGCCCTGCTCGTACTCGCCCCGCTGCGGCCGGCGCGCGCGCAGTTCTCGTTCGATGCGCGCCGCATCGGTATGGGAGGGCTCACCCTGAGCCGTGACGGCAACGCGCGGCGCTATAACCCGGCCTATCGCGCCGTCAAGAACAAGAACAAGGTCAGCGGCGCCCCCAAGTTCTCAATTCCCGTGCCGTTCGGATTGATCCAGTTCTTCAAGGATCACCCGATCAATCAGTTGGGCCACGATCCGATGTTTGATCCCAAGTCGCCGGCGTTCAATCCCGTCGCCTTGATGGATGTCATTTTCAATCCGCCGATCTTCTACGAAATCAAAAAGGCACCCACGCCCACCAACGACGTCGAGTTCACGATCGGGAGAAATCAGCTGGTCGTCGACCTCGGTGCGACCAAGGTGCTGATCCCCGAGTCGGATTTCGGTCTTGGGACGACAAGCCGCCTGTTCGACGCGGGGGTCGGCTTTGCGGGCTTCAACGTGGGCATCATGGGGTTTCTGCAGTATGACGTCGAATTCGCTCTGGACACCACGCTGCGCAAGTTCCTCGTGGGAGACACGGCCGGCGCGAAACCGAACACGGCGTATTTCGTCAACACCGACGGCACAGCCCAAGCCGGTCTTGCGCCGACGGTGAGTTTTGCGGGCCGGCTGCTGCGCGGTGCCGGCGGGGACGAAACCGATGATGGGTTTTATCTGGGCGGTGCGCTGCATTATTACCTTGGCGCCACCTATGGACGTGGGGTAGGGCCCGCGGGCTTCACGACGGGAACCCCTGACGTGTTCACCAGCACGCCGGCACCGCTACTCAATGGCGACCTGTTTACCTCCAACAAACCAAACGGGCACGGGGTCGGGGGCGACGTCGGCGTCGTGTGGATCTCCGGACCGTTCGAGGTAGGTGCCGGCGTCAACGACATCGGTGCCGAGCTCACCTGGTCCGACACGAAAGTCCAGCACTTCGCCTACGACAATGCGGGAGACTCGATCACGAGCGTGGTCACCGCGCCTCACATCGAGACCAAGACCAAGTTGCCGATTACCTACATCGCCAACGCCGCGCTCCACATGGGGACGGGCACTACGGTTGGCGGCGACGTCGTCAATTCCGGCCGCGGGACGATCATCCATGTCGGCGCCGAGCAACGCTACGGCCCGTTCGCCGTACGCGGCGGTGTGTCGCGCGACCAGCGCCGCAGGATGCAGTTCGGACTCGGCGGCGGTCTCAAGTTCGGCTCGATTGGTCTGGACGTCGGATTCTGGACCCATAGCAATTCACTGTCGACGCAGCGCGCCATCACGCTGGCCACGTCGATTTCGATTTATTAAGGGGCGACCGATGAAAGCTCTGACTGCCGCTCTCCTCGTGTTCGTCGCGGCCTGCGGTAAAGGCAACGTCATCCTCAACGTGGACGTGCTGAGCTTTTTGTCGGCCAGTGACTCGACGAAGGCATATGCGATCCTCGGCACCGGAACGTTCGATTCAACGATATCACGGCGGTTCACGATGCCTCCGGGATTCGGAAACTCGAGCGTCGATTCCGTCACCGCGACGGTCGCTTCATCGCTCGAGAATGCGACGGGAGCCGGAAGCGTCATCCTCGAAGTGTTCTTCGCACAGACGCAGGGCGGGCTGTTCACCGGAACGCCGTTCCTGGCCGATTCCAGCGGGCCGGTCTCAGGTGTCCAGACGGTTCCACTCGGTAAAAGCTCACTGCCATTGTCTGATCCGATATTCAACAGTGATTCTCTGTGGGTCGGCATTCGCGCCAGACTCACGACCACGACCGCCCCGATGTCGGGCCAGCTCCGGTTCACCGACATCCACCTGCGTATCGTGCTGCAGGACAACATCCTGTAATTCCTGGCGCCGCGCCACGCGGCGCTATATTTCGTCCCTGTGAGCACCCGACATCCCACCGTGACGGTCAGCGTGGGCGGCGCGCTGGTGGGCAGCGCCCATCCGATCGTCGTCCAGTCTATGACCAATACCGACACCGCCGATGTCGCCGCGACCGCGGCACAGGTCCGTGCGCTGCACGCCGCGGGCAGCGAGCTGGTGCGCGTGACGGTGAACACCGATGAGGCGGCCCGCGCGGTCGCGGCGATCGTCGCGGACGTCGCTGTCCCCGTCATCGGTGACTTCCATTACAACGGCCATCTGCTTCTCACCAAGTATCCCGACTGCGCCCGCGCGCTCGCCAAGTACCGGATCAATCCGGGCAACGTCGGTACCAAGCGCCGCGACGACAACTTTCGGACGATCATCCAGGTGGCGATCGACAACGGCAAACCGGTGCGCATCGGGGTGAACTGGGGGAGCCTCGATCAGCAGCTGCTCACGGGGATGATGGATGAGAATGCGAGACTCGCCGAGCCGCGCGACGCGCGCGACGTGACGATGGACGCGATGGTCGAGAGTGCGATGCGCTCGGCGGAGCTGGCCGAAGAATGCGGCTTGCCGCACGACCGCATCATTCTCTCGGCGAAGGTCTCGGGCGTGCAGGATCTCGTCGCCGTGTACCGGATGCTGGCCGCTCGTTCCGACTATCCGCTGCATCTCGGCCTCACCGAGGCGGGGATGGGGACGAAGGGTGTCGTGGCGAGCACCGCCGGCCTGTCGATCCTGCTGCAGGAAGGCATCGGCGATACGATTCGGGTGTCGCTCACGCCGCGGCCGGGCGGCGATCGGACGGAAGAGGTGCAGGTCGCGCAGCAGGTGCTGCAATCGCTGGGCATCAGGAGCTTCACGCCCCAGGTCACGGCATGCCCCGGCTGTGGACGAACGACCTCGACGTTCTTTCAGGAACTGGCGGAGCAGATTCAGACGTATGTGCGCGATCAGCGGCCCGTCTGGCAGGCCCGCTATCCCGGCTCGGAAGATCTTCGGGTGGCGGTGATGGGCTGCGTGGTCAACGGCCCGGGGGAATCGAAACACGCCGACATCGGCATTTCGCTGCCGGGGACGGCGGAGGAACCAAAAGCGCCGGTGTATGTAGATGGTACGCTGAAGGTCACGCTCAAGGGTGATACCATCGTCGCCGACTTCTTAAGGATTCTCGAGGAGTATGTCGATGCCCGCTATGGCTCTCGCACCCAGGCCGCAATCCGCTGAGCTTCTTCTCACCGCCGTCCTCACCCTGTTTGGTTTTCCTGCTGCCGCACAGCAACTGGGAACGACATTCGCCTTAGCCGAACAACAGACGGCCGTCGCTCATGTCGTGCCCGGCCAATTCCTGCGCGTGCGTCTCAAGGACGGCTCGCGAACCGGTGGCCCGCTCATTCAGTCGACGCCCGTGGCCTTCACACTGGGCCCGTCGATCGCGTTCAATGACCAGGACAGTCGTCTATCTCTCGGCACCGTCGACAGCCTGTGGGTCCGCGTGTACAGCACGCGACGCGGCATGGTGGTCGGCGCCCTCATCGGCGCCGCGGCGGGATTAGGGATCGGCGCAGGGGCGGCATCGGTTTGTCCCATCGATGGCTATACCCAGCCGTGCACGCAGGGTGCAGTTACGTCCATGGCGGCAGGCATTCTGGTCGGCGGACTCGCCGGCTCAATGCTCGGATCGAGCCAGTCGCACTGGCGGCGGTTGCTGCCGCGGGACGGAACCGGCAGCGCGGCCCCGACGGGGACGGTGGCCGTCTTGGCGCTGCCGGACGATTCGACTGCGTTCGACCCGCGCGCACTCGTGTTGATGCGCGTGTCCCGGGACGATCTCTTGCGTTTGACGTTCGGCGACCGGGGCGATCTGGGCGGTTACGTCGTGCGTGCCGGCGCCCGCGGGGCGACCCTCGATATCGTGTCGGGGAGTCCGAGTGACGCCCCGATTCCCCTGCAATCACTCGAAGGCATCTGGGAGCGGGGAACCGCCGCGCGGACTGGGTCGTCCATCGGCCTCCTGGCAGGCTCCTTAGCAGGACTGCTCATCGCCGCGCATTCGGGGACCTGCGAACGCGACACCTGCACCGGCGTGATCTTTGGCGAAGGCGTGATCGGCGCCGTTGGCGGGTTTTTCCTCGGCGACCGCGTAGGACACTGGTTCCCGCAGTGGCACCGGAAGTACTAGACCGAGCTACCGCAGCGGCGTGCCGAGGGGGACCTCACGGTCGGGGTGGACAAGACAAATGTCCCCTTCGCCGAGGATGACGCCGAGGGTCAGCACCTCCGAAAAAAACGTGGCGATCTGGCGCGGCGGAAAGTTGACGACGCCGAGCACCTGCTTTCCCACGAGGTCTTTGGGCTCGTAGTACTTGGTGATCTGGGCACTCGAGTTCTTCACGCCGATCGCCGCTCCAAAATCGATCCGCAGCTTGTAGGCGGGTTTGCGCGCCTGCGGAAACTCCTCCGCCTGGACGATTCGCCCGACGCGAATGTCGATCTTCGCGAAATCGTCGTAGCTGATCTGGTCCATAGCCTACCCTGGATGTCCCCTTTTGAGGTCAGACATAGCCGCCGTCTGTGCGCGGGAAGCTTGGCATGCGCATTGCCTTCCCGCTACGGCGTAGCTCTTCCACTCTCACAGGACGGCGATTATGCGGCGGATCGGCATGGCAGTGCTCGGCCTCGCGCTTGGGACGACTCCTCTCGTCGGCCAGCGGTCCGCCCTGCGAGAAGTCCGCGACCGCGGCAGCTTCGGCGTCAACGTGGTTGTGGCGCAACCGCTCGGTGCGTTCCGGCGCACTGGAAGCGTAGCGCCGGGGCTGAGCGGGTTCGCGGTCGTCGGGGGTCCGATGCTGGGCCTGCGAATTGACGGGAGCTGGATGGTTTATGACTCTCGGTATCAGGGCTTCGGCGTCTCCAGTGCGTCGCAGATCGGTTCGCTGGCGATCGGCCCGCAGATCACGCTGGGCCAGGGCCCGATTCGCTTGTACGGCTTTGCGACCGCCGGTGGCTCCCTGTTCTGGAGCAACGCCAGCTACAGCGGCGGCTGCGGCTGCTACGCTTCCGAAGACTTCTATCTCGACGGTGACTTCACGACCACGACATCAGCCGGGACCGGCGTGCTGATACAAGTCGCCAGCCGGCGGTCGTCGGTGGCAATCGACCTCGGCGTGCGCGGCGTGCGTCACGACCGTGTGATGTACGTACCGGCAGGCGGTCTAACGCAAAACTCCGATGGCACCTTCTCGGCGCAGCGCGTCGAGACGCCGGTCGAGCTGCGGGTCTTTCAAATCGGGGTGTCGATCGGGATTCGCTAACCTCTCCTGGCCGTTTTCCGAGCTTCACCCCTGGGCCCCCTCGCCACGTTGTGGTGAGGGGGTTCCTCTTTCCGGCTCAGTCGGCTGCGACGGGCGGTGGCTCCGTGACGGATGTGCGCGCGCGCCGCCCAAAGCGATGCTGCAGCGCGTCGAGGTACGTATAGACCACGGGCGTCACGTACAGCGTGATCAGCTGCGAGAAGGCCAGGCCGCCCACGACGGCGAGACCCAGCGGCCGCCGCGACTCGCCGCCCGCGCCCCACCCGATCGCAATCGGCAGGGTGCCCATCAGCGCCGCCATCGTCGTCATCATGATCGGGCGGAAGCGCACGCTGCACGCCTCGACGATCGCGTCACGCGCCGATTTGCCCTCACCGCGCTCCGCCTCGAGCGCGAAATCGATCATCATGATCGCGTTCTTCTTCACGAGTCCCACGAGCATGATGATGCCGACGAACGCGTAGATGCTCAGCTCGGTGCGGAAGATGAACAGCGTCAGCAAGGCGCCGAATCCCGCGAACGGCAGACCGGACAAGATCGTCAGCGGGTGAATGAAGCTCTCGTAGAGAATTCCCAGCACGATGTAGATCACGACGATCGCCAGCAGCAATAGGAGAAAGAGGCCCTGCTGGCTGTCCTTGAAGGCCTGCGCGGTTCCCGAGAACCCGGTGCTGATCGTCGACGGCAACGCCTGCCGCGCCGCCTTCTGCACGTCGTTGACCGCCGTGCCGAGTGAGACTCCGGGCGGCAGGTTGAACGACAGCGTCACCGAGGGGAGCTGCCCGCTGTGGTTCACGCTCAGCGGCCCGACGTCGTTGGACGCCGAGGCGACCGACGTGAGCGGAATCAGCGTGCCGCTTTGCGATCGCAAGTAGAGCAGCCCAAGCGCCGACGGATCGCGCTGGTATTCCGGCAGCAGTTCGAGGATCACCCAGTACTGGTTGTTCGGCGTGTAGATCGTCGAGACCTGGCGCGAGCCGTACGCGTCGTACAATGCCTGCTCGATCTGCTGCACGGTCACGCCCAGGCTCGTGGCGCGATCGCGGTCGATCTGGACGCTGACCTGCGGATTTTTGATCTGCAGGTCGGTCGTGACATCCTGCAGGGTGGGAATGCCGCGCAGGACGCGCTCGAGCTTGGCGGCGTTCTCGTACAGCGCGTCGATGTCCGCGCTCTGCAGCGTGAACTGATACTGCGTCTTGGTCGGCCGCCCCCCGACGCGGATGGACGCCGGCAGCTGCAAGTACGTCCTGATCCCGGTCACGGCGTTGAGCTTCACGTTGAGCTCTCGAACCACCTGGTCGGCCGGGAGCCGCTGACCACGCGGTTTCAGACGAATGCTCAGGCGTCCCTGGTTCATGGTGCCGCCACCGACCGTCGACATGTAGTGCGCGATGTTAGGGTCGCGCTGCACGATGTCCGCGACGGCGAGCTGATGGTCGCGCATGTTCTCGAACGACGTGCCCTCGAGGGTTTCGGTGTTGCCCTGTATCTGCCCCTGGTCCTCAGTCGGAATGAATCCCTTCGGCACGAACGGATAGAGGACCACGGTCGCCACCAGAATGCCGAGCGAGAACAGCATCGTCGCCGGCCGGTGATCCATTACCCAGCCGAGCGTCCGCTCGTAGAGCGCCAGGCTGCGCTGGTACACACGCTCCGTCGCCTCGTAGAAGCGGCCGTGTTTCGCTTCTTTGGGCGGCCGGAGGAACCGGCTGCACAGCATCGGCGTGAGCGTGAGGGAGACGAAGCCGGAGACGAGAATCGCCACGCCGATCGTCACGGCAAATTCGTGGAACAGGCGGCCCAGGATGCCGCCCATGAGCAGTACGGGAATGAACACCGCGGTCAGCGACAGCGTCATCGACAGAA
>QHUQ01000067.1 GCA_003221985.1 Gemmatimonadota bacterium
GACGCTCTTCAGGTAGTCGCCAGGATCGGGGACGTAGTTGTCGCTGAACCCAAACCATTTGCGCGTCACCGGGTTGTACGTGCTGCGCTTGCACAGGTCGACCAGCGGCCCGTGCTGGCGCTCGGCCTCCTTCACGACGTCCGCCATGTCGAGCACCTGCGGCTCGAACGCGCCCGGCGGCGATAGAAACTGAAAGAGGTCGTGGCCCTGCTGGGCCGCGACCTCGGCGTTGGCGCGCGTCGTGAGATCCGCGAGGGAGATGTGGTCCACGGTGACCTCGACGCCCTTGGCCGTGCCCCAGTCCTTGGCGTACTTGTCGAACCACGCGTCGTAGGCGGGAACGAAGTGACTCCACTGGATGATCTTGAGCGTCTTCTGTTGCCGCTTGACCCAACTCGTCGGCCCGAGAACCGCCGCTGCGGCGGCGGCCCCCGTCGTCCTGACGAACTGCCGCCGATCCATCCCCTTTCGCTTGGCCATGAGACTATCCCTTGACCGCTCCCAGCGTGAATCCCTGGATGAAGCGATCGATGAAGAGGTTGTAAACGATGGCCAGCGGAATACTCGTGAAGAGCGCCGCCGCCATGAGAGCCCCCCAGTGGTACACATCGCCCCGCACCAATGCGATCGGCACGCCCAGGCTCACGGTCATCCTGTCGACCGAGCTGATGAAAGTCAGGGCGTACACGAATTCCTGCAACACCAGCGTGAAGCTGAACACGATTACCGTCAAGATCCCCGGAACGATGAGCCGGGGCACGACTTTCACGATCACGGCGAGCCGGCTGTAGCCGTCGATCATGGCCTGCTCCTCGATGTCCCAGGGCACCGAACGAAGAAACCCCATCACGAGCCATGTGCAGAAGGGGATCGTGATGGTCGGATAGATCAGGATCAGAGCCCCGAGCGAGTTCTGGAGGCCGAGCAGCGCCACGAGCCGCGCGAAGGGGATGAAGAGCAGCGTCGGCGGGATGAGATAGGTGAAAAAGATCCCCATGCCGAGCCGCTCGCCCCAGCGGCCCGTGAGCCGGGCCAGGCTGTAACCCGCCGGCACCGCTACGGCAACCGTGATGACCGCAACCGCCACGACCACGATCAGGGTGTTCACGATCCAGCGCACGAAGTCCGTCTGCCCGAAGAGCAGCCGCACGTGCTCCAGCGTCGGCGGGTCGTTGAAGATCCACGGCACGTGCCGTGTGTCGAACGCGCCGACGTAGAGGGCACGGTTCTGCTTGAACGCGGTGACCAGCATCCAGTAAAACGGGAAGCCGGCGAAGGCCATGAAGCCGAGGGCGGCGGCATACAGGGCTATGCGCTTCACGTACCCCCGACCTCCGTGTGGCGTGCCAGCCGCAGCATTGCGATCGCGACGACGATCAGAAATGGGAGCAGAAACACGGCGATGGCGGCGCCCTGGCCGAGGTCGGCGCCCTGGATACCGCGCTGGAAGGCGAGCGTGGGAAGGACGTGCGTGGTGTTGGCGGGCCCGCCGCCCGTGAGGATGTACACGACGCCCAAGTCGGTCGCGGTGTAGACGACGCCGAACAGGACCGCGACCGCGACGACGGGGAGCAGGAGCGGCAGCTCGACCTGGAACAGCCGCCGCCAGAACCCGGCGCCGTCCACGATCGCCGCCTCCATCACGTCCTGCGGGAGCGAGGCGAGCCCCGCGAGCACGATGACGGTCGCGAAGGGGAAGATGCGCCACGCCTGCACGATGATGATCGCAACCAGCGCGAGCGCGGGATCCCCCAGCCAATAGAGCCACCCGTGCAGCAGGCCGGCGACCTTGAGGGTCCAGTTGATGACGCTGAACGTGGAGTCGAAGATCCATGTCCAGGCGATCGCCGCGAGCGAGACGGGCACCGCCCATGGCAGGAGCAGGACGAAGCGCGCGGTCCGTTTGCCGTGGAACGCGGCGCGGAACACCTGCGCCGCGGCGGTCGCCAGAACCACCACGAGCACCTGCGAGCCGATCGTCACGATCGCGGTGTTGGCCAGCGCTCGGCGAAAAATTGGATCGGCGAGAATCGCACGGTAATTGACGAACCCAGCCCACCCGAAGCTGAGGCTGCCGGCGGTGGCGGTGCTGAAGCTGAGGACGATGGCAAGCACGAAGGGCACGCCGACGAGCAGCAGCACGTACCCGAGAGCGGGCGCGAGCATCGCGACCGCCAACAGGTCCTCGCGGTCGGCGAAACTGTGTTTCACCGTCGTTGCCGTGCGCCCGTGGCGGCGTCGAAGTAGCACAGCGCCCGCTCTGGCACCGCGAACTCCATGTCGCTCCCCTCGGCGATGTCCGTGGCGACGGTCGCCGGCAGCTTCGCGATCACCGTCGCCCCCGCGCCCCCGACGCTGCCGTACACGTAGCGGTCCGAGCCCAGGTACTCGACGCGGCGCACCGAGAGCGGGAATGTCCGGAGCGCTTCGTTCGCGCCGAAATGGGCGACCGGGAGAAAATGCTCGGGGCGAAAGCCGAGCAGCGCGCCTTGCAGCTCGACGAGGTTCATCGGCGGCTGACCTAGGAAGGTCGCGACAAACGTGTCCACCGGGTCTTCATACACCTCGTGGGGCGTCCCCACCTGACGAACCTTCCCCCGATCCATCACGACGATCCGGTCCCCCAGTCCCATCGCTTCGACCTGGTCGTGCGTCACGTACACCGTCGTCGTCTTGATCCGGCGCTGGAACCGCTTCAGCTCGTCGCGCGCGGTGTTGCGCAGCTTGGCGTCGAGGTTGGCGAGGGGCTCGTCGAGCAGAAACACCTTGGGGTCGCGCACCAGGGCGCGGCACAGCGCGACGCGCTGCCGCTCTCCGCCGGAGAGCTGTCGCGGATAGCGGTCGAGATAGCGGCCGATGCCGAACATCTCCGCCGCCCAGCGCACCTTCCCGTCGATCGCCGCGCGTGGCAGCCCGAGCGCTTCGAGGGGGAACGAAATGTTGCGGGAGACGGTGCGGTGCGGGTACAGCGCGTAACTCTGAAAGACCATCGCGATGCCACGGGCGCGGGGTGGGGCGTCGTCCATGCGCTCGCCGCCGATATAGATCTCGCCGGTGGTGGGCCGCTCCAGCCCCGCGATCATGCGAAGCAGCGTGGTCTTGCCGCATCCGGACGGGCCGAGCAGCACCAGGAACTCGCCCTCGCGAATCGAGAGGTCCACGTCGTCGACCGCGTGGAGCTGCCCGAAGCTCTTGCTCAGGTGCCGAATCTCGACGCCGGCCATCGGCCGTGGGCGCTCCCCGGTCGCAGTTCCTAGAGAAGCCGACGCGATCCGCTTTGACCATCACCACGTGGACATTGCCAGTCAAGGGTCGCTGCGTCCGCGCCACAGTTGTACGATTAGCGGTATGAAACCGCTGCCCGCGATGACGCCCGAGTCCTTCCAAATCCTCATAATCCGCGAGCTGCGCAAGGTAGGGTTTGATGTCGGCACGGTGCGGACCCACCGCCGGTCCGAATTACCCGAACCGGAACGGGGATTCGTGCTCGAGCTGGCGGTGCCGCTCGCCCGGCCAGGCACGGCGTGGCGGGCATTAGTGGCCTGCCGCCACCAGGCCGGCACCGTCGAGCGGGACGTGATCGATTCCGTCAGGGCGCGGCTCCCCGAGGTGCCCGCCGATGTGAGTCTCGTTTTCGCCACGGCCGACTTCGGGATGGATGCACTGGCGGCCGCGCGAGAAGCTGGCGTAGCCCTGGTGCGTGTGGTCGACGGCCGCACTGCATACGACACGAGCGGTTGGAGCGACCCGGGGGGGCGCCACTACCCCGCCTGGCTACCGGCTTACCTCGCGCAAGTCGTCGATCGCGACGTCACCGGAGAGCCGCGGGCCCGGCTGCTCGAAGCGGGACGGGCGGACATGATCCTCGATTGCTTCCAGATCGAGAAGGAGCAGAGGCATGGCTGAGTCAGGTCTGAAGGACGCGATGGACGTGCTACAGGCGTGGGTGGATCAGTACAACGCGCGGGCGGGGTCTAAGATTGCGCTCGCCTCGGGCGGCGAGGCGGGAGGCGCGCAGCTCCGGCTCAAGTACAGCCCGACCGAAGGAACGATCTCGATCCTGCATCTCGTCGCTGTGATCAGGGAAGGCCGGCCCGCTATCCTCGTGAGTCGCTTCGAGGGTCCCACGGCCGAGACCTCGGTGCAGGCCGGACTGTGGGCCAGTGGGCAACTCGGTCGGCGACATTAAGCCCGTGCCGCTCGAGATCACGCGCGCCAACGAGTGGGACGTGCGCATCCGCTGGAGTGACGGGCACGATGCCGTCTGCGGGGGATCTGCCCCTGTTCCGAGTGTGCGACTCCACCATGACACAGAGGCTCAAGCTACGCCGACGCGGTGATCACCGGACCAGCGGGAATAAGCTCCCTTCTGATCGGATCAAGCTTCAAATTCAGTCCCTCGAGCGAGTGGGCACCGAGGAGAGTCATGTCTCCCGGTTCGGCGAACACGACCAGATCCGGCGCTTCCATTCCCGCCACTCGGATCAACGCGTAGCCGATGTGCCGCTCGATATGCCGGCCGTCGGCCACCTCGAATGACTGGAGCCGCTGGGCCACAATCTCCAACTCCTCGAGTACCCTGCGCGGGATCCAGGTGTACTCGCTTCCCGTATCCACCAGGGCTTCCCGCAACTCGCGACGGGGGCCGCGCAGCTCCCAGTTCTGCACCTCGATCGTCGTCCGCAAGAGTCCCACATCATCCATAGTAGAGCCCTCGGCCAAAACCTCGTCAGCATTTCCACCCTGAGAGGATACCGATTTACGCGTGACCCGCCCAGCTCGTCTCGCCCGGCGTGTACGGCACGCACGGGTCGAACCGCCCGGGGGTCTCGCGGTAGCGCATCGCCAGCGTGCAGCCGATCTCCGACGTGAAGTAGCCGAGCAACGTCAGCTCCTTCATCAGGCGGAAGTAGTGGGCAGGCGCTCCCTGCGCGCGCGTATCCATGTGCGCCTTCTGCTCCCGGTCGAGCTGCTCGAGCAAGGCGAGACGCTGCGCCGGCGCCAGGGTCATGAAGCCGGCTGCGTTCAGTTTCTGAATTCCGTCGCGGAAGATGGCCTGTTGCTTATCGTCGTAGGTGTCGGTCACCATCAATGCCATGAACGGCCCGACATGCGCGGCTTTGGCACCTGGAGTCTTGGTCTCCGGGAGGATCGTGTCTGCCACCTCATCAAGCAACGCGACATCCTGCGCGGTGAAGCTGCCGACCTGAGCGCGCGACGTCGCGGCCCGGGCATGGGCTCGCTCCACCGCGGTCAGGAGTCCGCTGCTTCCGGCGAGCGCGACTCCCCCGAGCATCGCCGTCACCTGCTTGATCGCCTCGCGTCGATTCATCATGAGAGCCTCTAGAGATTATTGCGCTTGAGTTCGGCGACGGCGAAGTCCGCCGCCCGCGCCGTGAGCGCCATGTAGGTAAGCGATGGATTCGGACAAGCCGTCGATGCCATGCAGGAGCCGTCCGTCACGAACACGTTGGGAGCGTCCCACACCTGGTTGTGCGCGTTGAGGACCGATGTTTTGGGATCTCGGCCCATGCGCGCCGTCCCCATTTCGTGGATCCCCATCCCCGGCCAGTAGCCGTTGTCGTACGTGCGGACGTCCTTCACTCCGGCAGCTTCGAGCATCTCCGCCATGTCGTTCATCATGTCCTTGCGCATCATGCGCTCGTTCTCGCCGGTGGCGCAGTCGATCGCGAGCACCGGCAGCCCCCACTTGTCCTTCTTCGACGTGTCGATGGACACCTTGTTCGCGGGATTGGGCAGCATCTCTCCAAAGGCCGTGCCGCCGATCGTCCACGCCCCTGGCTGCGCCGCGGCGTCCTTGAACGCACCGCCCACGCCGAGCTCGGCCACCGCGCGTGACCACCCCTGTCGGCTCGCGCCGCCCTGGTAGCCGAAGCCGCGCAGGTACTCCCGCTTGTCGCCGAGGAGATTGCGATAGCGCGGGATGTAGAATCCCGTCGGGCGCCGCCCGTAAACGTTCTTGTCGTCGAGCCCTTCGATTCTGCCGGACGCGCCCGCACGGAAGTGGTGATCCATGA
>QHUQ01000068.1 GCA_003221985.1 Gemmatimonadota bacterium
AGCGAAAGCGCGGCCGTGCGCTCCGAGACATCCTCGATGCTGACGTCGAGCCCCGAGGAATTCAGGTGCAGCCAGCGCAGCGTCGGGTCGGCGGACGTCATCCGGAACGTCTGCTCGGCGAGCACGGAAATCGTGCCGTCATCGATCTGCTTGCCGTCGTTATCGCACCAGGGCGTGTACAGCACCTGGCCCACTTTGGACTTGCCGACATTGCGGGTCACGACGTGGTCGAGCAGCCGCGCCGCGTCCTTCCCGGTGATCATGTACTTGTAGAGCGGGGAGACGTCGAACAGCGCCGCCGAGTTGCGGATCGCGTGATATTCGCGGTCATGCGACAGCTCGTACGAGCTGGCGACCACGTACCCGGCCCAGCGCCGCCACGCCTGGCCCTCCGACAGCGGCCCGGTGCGGGCGTGAAACGGGGTGGTCCGCAGGCTCACGTCGGGGTCTCCATAGTCGGGCGCGAAATCTAACTTTGGTCTGATGCGACTGCACCTCGTCGAACTGCACGATCTTCCGGCCTGTCCCACGTCGCTGCGCGATGCCCTGACGGACTTTCTCGCGTTCACCCTGAACCTGGTCCGGACCTACGAGCCCGCGGTAGCGCTGCTGCGTGGAGCACTGCGGCGCGCCGGCGCGACGCGCATCGTGGACCTGTGCTCGGGAGCGGGCGGACCGTGGTCGTGGCTCGCGCCGCTAGTGGACGTGCCCATCGTGCCGACGGACCTCTATCCGCACCGTGGGCGGATCGCGGGAATGCACCCGTTGCCCGTCGATGCGCGAGCAGTGCCGGCAGACCTGACGGGCTTTCGGACGCTCTTCACGTCATTTCACCATTTCCGTCCGGCCGACGCCCGAGCAATTCTGGAAGACGCCGTTCGGCAGAAGCAGGGGATTGCCGTCTTCGAAGCGGCTCGCCGCCGGCCGTTCGATATCGGCCTCGTCGCCATGACGTGGCTGGGGGTGCTCGCCGCCGTGCCGTTCGTTCGGCCGTTCCGGTGGTCGCGTCTGATGTGGACGTACCTGCCGCCGCTGCTGCCGGTGGTCGGCACTGTCGATGGTGTCGTCTCGTGCCTGCGGTCGTATACGCCCGCCGAGCTGGGAGCGTTGGTTCTCGGGCTGGACGACTTCGAGTGGGAGATCGGTGAGGCCCGCGCGCCACATTCGCCGCTACACACGACGTACTTGATCGGCGTTCCCCGGGGGGTAGCTTGAGCCTCATCTAGGAGGAAATCATGCGCCGTCCACCCGTGCTGATCTTCGCTGTCCTGCTCGCGCCAATCACCGCCCTGCGGGCGCAAGAGACCGCATCCGACACGCTGCTCACCGTCAATCATTACCTCGATTGGGAACAGGTCGCCGATCCCCAGGTGTCGCCCGACGGCTCACAGATCTTGTATACGCGCCGCTGGGTGAATCAAGTCGAAGACCGCTGGGACTCAGGGTTGTGGATCATGAATGCCGACGGCTCGCGCAACCGCTTCCTGGTGAAGGGATCCAGCGCGCGCTGGTCGCCCGACGGCACGCGCATCGCGTATTTCGCCGACGGTGAGCCGAAAGGGACGCAAGTCTTCGTGCGCTGGATGGACGCGGAGGGTGCGACCTCGCAGGTCACGCACGTCAGCGAGACTCCCGCGAATCTCACGTGGGCGCCGGATGGCCGCTCGCTCGCCTTCACGATGCTCGTAAAGAGCGAGACGCCGTGGAAGATCAGCATGCCCGCCGCGCCGGAAGGCGCGAAGTGGACGCCGGCGCCGCGCATCGTAGATCGCCTGCATTACCGCCGCGATCGCACCGGCTACATCGAACAAGGGACGACGCAGATCTTTCTGGTTCCGGCCGAAGGCGGGACGCCCCGTCCACTCACGTCCGGTGATTATGCGACCAGCGAGCTGGGTGGCTCAGGGCCCAACTACGATTGGACACCCGACGGGCGCACGATCGTCTTCGATGGCCTGCGCGAAGCGGACGCCGATTATCGCTATCGCGAGTCGTACATCTATGCCGTCGACGTGAAAGGCGGCGCCGTGCGGCAGCTCGTCAGCAAGAAGGGCGGCTGGACGGGACCCGTCGTCTCACCCGACGGCCGCAGCGTGGCCTTCACTGGGCACGAGTATGGCACGTTTTCGTATCGCGCCGACGAGGTCTGGGTGATCGGCATCGACGGCAGCGGCCTGCGCTCCCTGACCTCGTACGACCGCGATCCCGGCACCGTGCGCTGGAGCCCGGACGGCAGCGGCGTGTTCTTCGCGCTCGGCGAGCAGGGGACCAGCAATGTGTACTTCGCCGGCGTGCGCGGTGGCAACCGGCGCGTCACCGAGGGCGTGCAGATGCTCTCGCTGTCGTCGGTCGCGCGCGACTTCAACGCCGCCGGCATCCGGTCCGACGCGGACGATCCTCCCGACGTCGTCCGCTTCAACGTGCGGGCGGGACGGTCGCCGATCACTCGGCTCACCAACGTCAACGCGGACGTTCTCGACCGCATTCACCTGGGCTCGGTCGAGGAGGTGTGGTACACCTCGACCGGCGGGACCCGCGTGCAGGGTTGGATCATCAAGCCGCCGGGCTTCGACCGCGGCAAGAAGTATCCGCTCATCATGGAAATCCACGGCGGGCCGCACGGGATGTACAACGGCGCGTTCAGCTATCAGCTGCAGAACTTCGCCGCCAACGGCTATGTCGTGCTCATCACGAATCCGCGCGGCAGCACCGGGTACGGCAGTGCGTTCGGGAACGCGATCGAGCGCGCCTATCCCAGCGTCGATTATGACGACCTGATGGCGGGCGTCGATACCGTCGTGGGACGCGGCTACATCGACACGCAGCGCATGTACGTCGGCGGCTGCTCGGGCGGCGGCGTACTGTCGAGCTGGGTGATCGGACACACGACGCGGTTTGCGGCGGCGGCGGTGCGCTGTCCGGTGATCGACTGGATGAGCATGGCGGGACAGACGGACGTCCCGTTGTTCACGTACGGCTTCTTTGACGCGCCGTTCTGGGAAAAACCCGATCAGTGGATCAAGCAGTCATCGCTCGCGTACGTCGGCAACGTGAAGACGCCGACGCTACTGATGACGGGGGAGCTGGACCTGCGGACGCCGATGCCCCAGACCGAGGAGTTCTACTCGGCGTTGAAGATGCTGAAGGTTCCGGTGGTGATGCTGCGCTTCAACGGCGAGTATCACGGCACGTCGTCCAAGCCGTCGAACTTCCTGCGCACGCAGCTCTACATGATGAGCTGGTATCAGAAGCACCGGTTGGGTGGCGAGGCAGCGGCGAGCAGCGGAGATGGCCAGCACTAGCCGTTTGATGTGCCGGATGCTGTGGTTGGGCATTGTCCTGACCGCGTGCGACCGGCTTCCCACAGTCAAGCCTGTGCCCGAGCCGCAACCCTTCAGTGCCAGCCCGGACGTGTGGAGCGGCGGCGAGCTCATCGTTACGTCGCACGGATTCCCGGCGGAGTCACTCCCGGACATCCTGCTCGACGGGCAATTGCTCGCCGTGCGTCGCGTGGATGACACGACCGTCGCCGCGGTGGTCCCGGATCGCCCGGGACCGCACACGCTGCGCGTCGTGGCGCGTGTTGTGGACGCGCACGCGGTCGTCGTCCAGTTGCGCGGATTTGTCAATCGGGTGGAGGGCCCACTGCTCAGCGGCCGGACTGAACCGGGTCGCGACACGCGATATCTGTTTGGCAGCGGGCCGACAGGCTTGCGCCGCTGGAACATTCGAACCAACAAGGCGATCGAGCTGGGCGACACGGTGCATGCCGTCTCCTGTACGCGCGGGGTGGGTGCCGGCCCCACCGTAGGAGAT
>QHUQ01000069.1 GCA_003221985.1 Gemmatimonadota bacterium
AGGCGCTAAACACCGAGGATTGAACCACGAACCGCGAACCTGCACCCGGAACGGGAACGAATCCTGAACCCTGAACCCCGTACTCTACCAAAGTACAGCCAAGCGCTACCGCTGTTTAAAGTCGGCGAACCAGATACAGCAGCATGACGGCGCCCGCCGTCGCCACCACGATGGAACCGATCAAGCCGTACGCATGCAGGCCCAGCAGCCCGAAGACCAACCCGCCAATCAGCGAACCGACGACGCCGAGGACCAGATCCAGAAGCACACCGAACCCCTTGCCGCGCATGATCTTGCCTGCGAGCCATCCAGCCAGGATCCCGATCGCGATCTGCCACAGGAGGTAATACATCGGGCCTCAATCACAGAGTTGGTAAGTTGGTGAATTGGTGACTTGGTAAATTCAAATCACGAATTCACCAATTTACCAACCTACCAACTCGCTCGCCAACTCACCAATTTCATTTGGAGTCCACCGCTGTTGGCAACTCGTATCTGATCTCGATCTCGCAGCCTCAATTCTCTGCGAGCGTCACGCACGAAAGAATCCGGCCGATGGGAAACTTTCAAGCGTGCCTGCCAGGGTCAAGAGCCAGCTCATGGCCACTGTGCTGTTTGGTACACCCGGTCTCGCGGCTCTGAGCATAGGCTGATCGAACGTCTGTGAGCGCCTGACGGGTGAGGCCGTCTGGAGCGCGAGCGTCCAGCGGCATTCAGTCCACGGTTTCCCCCAGCAGGAAAACTGGCCTGTAAGTCACGCGGCGAAGCTGTGCCTTGTTGGTTCACGACCAAAATGGAATCCTATCGAAATCCGGTCGAAGTTCCGACACTCGACTCATGGCGTCCGGCGCAGCCCTTCATGGCTGCCCCCGCCCCGCCGGCTCGGCCTGAAAGGCCCGCGCAGCGGAAGGCCATGCGAAAGAATCTTCGGTTGACGCAATCGAGAGAAGGCGAGCATACTTTATGGTGAGTTTCGACACACCCCATCGTCACTCCTTCAACCCCAGCTCCTCGAAGGGAATCAACATGCGCGGATTTGTCGCGGTGGCTTTGTCGCTGACGTTGACGTTGGTTCAGGCTGCGCCGCTGATGGCTGCGCCGGCGATGCGTGCAGCCCGCGCCGGCGGTGTCCAGCCTCCTGGATCGACCGGCACCCTCAATGGCACCGCTCAGAGCTCGACGGGCCAGACGCTGCCGAACTTCACCGTGCAGGTGCGCAACCTGAAAACCGGTGAGCTCGTGGGCACGACTACGAGCAACTCCGCGGGCAGCTTTTCCTTCACCGGCCTCAGTCCCGCCGACTACGTCGTCGAGGTCGTCAACCAGGCCGGCGCAATCGTGGGGAGCAGCGCGGCGGTCACGCTGGCAGCCGGCGCGACCGTCACCGTGACGGTTTCTGCGATGGCGGCGGCGGCGATCGCGACCGCGGCAGCCGGCGGCATCAGCACGGCGCTCGTCGTGACGACGATTGCGGCCGGAGCGGGCATCGCGGGTGTGGTGGTCGCAGTCAAGCACGACGCAAGCCCCTCGCGGTAGAGTCGGGCGTTCGGCGGTGTGTTGCATCCGCTCGTCCTGAGGCTTCGACTCCCTGCTCATCCCGAGCTTGTTGAAGGAAATAACCTCGAATAACGCCTTTCGTTCCTCACGCTGCGTGCTGAAGGTCCGTTCCGTGACAAACAAGCCGTTGATCGCCCTCGGTCTGTCTGTGCTCATGGTGTCCTCGCGCGTGGCGGCGCAGAGCGATGCGCATGGCGAGCCCGACGTCTCGAAGGCGCACGTGCGGGTCGGGCGCCTGCTGCTGAATCCGACAATCGCCCTGACGAACCTCGGCGTCGACACGAACGTGTTCAACGAGCCCAATCAGAGCGCGCCCAGAGATGACTTCACGCTCACGGTGACGCCGAAAACCGATCTCTGGCTGCGGATGGGCCGCTCGTGGGTGACCGGCAAGGTCACGGAAGACTTTGTCTGGTACCAGAAGTTCGCAAGCGAGCGATCGGCGAACAACAGCGTCAACATGGGCTGGCTGCTGCCGCTGAACCGGCTGACGCTCAACGTGGGCACAGCCCATCTGCGGACGCGCGATCGGCCCGGCTTCGAGATCGACGCGCGGTCTCAGCGGAACGAGCTGGCCTATCACGGCAGCGTGGAGATTCGCGCGCGGCCGAAGATGTTCGTCGGCATTCGCGGCGACCGGCGGACGACCAGCTTCGACAGCGTCGCGACCTTCGAGGGCGTCAGCCTCCGCGACGCGCTGAACCGGACGGTGACGAGCGAGGCGCTGACCGTTCGTCAGCAGCTCACTCCGCTCACCGCAGTGACGCTGGATGTCGGCCGCTCGCAGGACCGGTTCGAGTTCTCGCCGCTGAGAGACTCCGACTCGACGAATGTGTCCGTGGGCGTCACGCTCGATCGGTTCGCGATCATCAAAGGCAGCGCATCGCTCGGGTACCGCGATTTCCAGCCGGTCTCACCGAGCCTGCCTCCGTACAAAGGCACGACCGCCGCCGCCGACCTCACGTATGTCGCGTTTGGGACGATGCAGGTCGGAGTGCAGGCCACGCGGGACGTCCAGTATTCATTCGAAATCAACGAGCCTTACTACCTGCTTACCGGCGTGTCGGGATCGCTGGCGCAGCGGATCAGCCGGCCCGTGGACGTCGTCGGGCGTATCGGCACCCAGCAGCTCGACTACCGCGAACGCATCGGCGTGAATGTCGCGGCGCGTAACAGAAGCGATTCCGTTCGCACGTATGGAGGGAGCGTCGGCTATCACATGGGAAACACCGTCCGCATCGGGTTCAATGTCGATCAGCAGCACAGAACCTCAAGCGTGGGGAACCGGGAATACCACGGCCTCAGGTTCGGGACATCGGTGACATATGGGTACTAGGACTTGCAAGTCTGAAGTCGGAAGTCAAAAGTCTGAAAGCAGACGTCTAAAAGCGGAAGTCAGAAACTCTCCGCAGGTCCTGGCACTTCAGACTTCAGACTTCAGACTTCAGACTTCGGACTTCAGACTTCAGACTTTGTTTGCGATCGCCTGCGTGCTCGCATGTGCGTCGGTCGGGCTCATCGCGCAGGCGACATCGAAAGCGCCTTCCGCGGTCATCGACTACGTCGTCGGTCCACAGGACGTGCTGACGATCATCTCCTACGACCAGGCCGACCTGTCCGGCAAGTTCGCGATCGAAGCGGACGGCACGTTCACCTATCCGATGATCGGGCGCGTCAAGGCGGGCGGGTTGACGCTGCGTGCCCTCGAGGGCGCGATCAAGAAGCAGCTGAAGGACGACGGGTATTTCAGAAATCCCCAAATCACCGTGGCGGTCGACACGTACAAGAGCCAGCGGGTGTTCATCGTCGGCGAAGTGCGGGCGCCGGGCACGTATCCGCTCTCGGGCAATACGAACCTGGTGGAAGCGCTTGCGCGCGCCGGGTCGACGCTGCCGAGCGCAAGCGGCGAAGCGGTCATCGTGCACGCCGGGGAAAACGCGGAAGGGCCGACCATGCCGGCGCAGACCGACGACAAAGACATCGTGCGCGTGAACCTGCGCGAGCTCGAGAACGGCGCGTTCTCGCAGAACGCGCGGCTGCTGGACGGCGACACGATCTTCGTGCCGCGTGCGCAAAGCGTCTACGTGTTCGGCCAGGTGAAAAATCCTGGCGCCTACAGCCTGCAACAGCAGAGCACGACCGTGCTGCAGGCGCTGTCCCTGGCCGGCGGCGTCACCGATCGCGGCACTACGGGCCGGATCAAGATCATCCGCATCGTGAAGGGCGACAAGAAAGAGTTGAAGGCGAAATTGACCGATCTCGTGGAGCCGGGCGACACGATCGTTGTCTCGGAGAGGTTTTTTTGATGATCGAGAATTCGTTCGACACGCCGTCGGTCGTCCCGGGGGAGCGGCTCGAGCTGGACCCCGTGGCAGCGCACGACCTCGCACCCGACCAGCGCCACGATCAGCCGGAGGCAGCCGGCGACACGGAAGTGCACCTGCTCAAATACGTGAAGGTGTTTTACAAGCGCCGCCGGATGGCGATCACGACGTTTCTCCTCGTCGTCGGCAGCGTCACGGTCTACACCTTCACCGCCACTCCGATCTTCGAGGCCAAGACGCGGCTGCTCATCGAAGCGGAGAACCGGAACGTCGTCTCCTTCAAGGCCGTGCTCGACGAAGACCAGACGAGAGCCGACTACTACCAGACGCAGTACAACCTGCTGCAAAGCCGCGCGCTGGCCCTGCGGACCATCGACCAGTTGAAGCTGTGGGAAACGCCGCCCTTCAGGAACGACAAGCGCTTCAGCTTGAAGAGAATGATGCTGGGCGCCCCGGCCCTTGTCGGGCAATACGCGGTGTCCGGCATCAGCCGGGCTGGCGACGCGGCGTCCGGATTTAGCGGAACTGGCGGATCTGCCGCCCGAACCACCGAAAGCGCGAATCCCGGCCCCGATGAAACCGCCTCGCAGTCGGACGCGATCGACGCGTTCGAGAACGCTCTCACAATCGCTCCAGTCCGCAACAGCCGGCTGGTCGATCTCAAGTTCGACCTGCCCGACGGTGCGCTTGCCGCGACCGTCGTCAACGCGCTGGCGAAGAACTACATCACCCAGAGCCTCGAGTTCAAGTTCATGGCGTCGAAGGACGCGAGCGACTGGCTCGGGCAGCAGCTCGGGGAACAGCGGAAGCAGGTGGAGGGCGCCGAAAAGAAGCTGCAACAGTACCGCGAGCAGAACGACTCGATTTCGATGAAGGATCGCGAGAACATCGTCGTGCAGAAGCTCACCGAGCTGACCGGGGCGGTCACGCAGGCGAAGACCGAGCGGTTCCAGCGAGAGGCGCTCTACAGGCAGGTCGAATCGCTTCGCGGCAACCCGGCGATGCTCGACACGTTCCCTGCGATTCTCGCCAACACGTTCATTCAGCAGCAGAAGACGGAGCTGGCGCAGCTCCAGTCGCAATCGGCGCAGCTGGGAGACAAGCTCGGCCCGAACCATCCCGACATGGTGAAGATCCGGTCGGCGATCCGGCTGACCCAGGCGAAGCTGGACGGCGAGATCGGCAAGGTCGTGCAGGGGGTGAAGAACGAGTACCTCGCCGCGCTGGCGAAGGAAAACAGCCTGACCGGCGCGCTCAACGCCCAGAAGGGCGACGCGCTCGCGATGAACCGCAAGGCCATCGACTACAGCGTGCTCGATCGCGAAGTCCAGAGCAGCCGACAGATTTTCGACAGCCTCATGCAGCGAGCGAAGGAAACCGGCGTCAGCGCCGAGCTGAAGACGAGCAACATCCGGGTCGTCGATCGGGCCCAGACGCCGACGGAGCCGGTGAGCCCCCAGA
>QHUQ01000132.1 GCA_003221985.1 Gemmatimonadota bacterium
ATCATCGTGGCGAAGCTGCTGCACGGGGCGGCGATCGCCGCGCTGATCTTGTTCGGCACGAATGCCGGTCTGGGGCTGCCCTACTTCGTCGGTGTGGCCATTGGGGTTGCCGTGATCGGTTGGGAGCACCGCCAGGTCAAGCCCGGTGACCTGTCCAAGCTCAATGCGGCGTTCTTCACGGCCAACGGGATCGTGAGCATCGTCGTGTTTCTTGGCGCCCTTGTGGACCGCGTCATATGAAGCGCGGGAAACGGGAAACGAGAAACGGGACACGTAAGGCTGCACGTTTCCCGTCTCCCGTTTCTCGTTTCCCGAAGCCGCCGCAGCCCACCAGGCATCCCAAACGCTCCCCTACACCGAATCGAAGAGGGCGCTAGGGAGTAGGCTTATCTCCCAAGCCGGCGAGATCCAGCAGGAACGCATACTCGAACGCGACGTCGTGCCAACGCTTGTAACGCCCCGACGAGCCGCCATGTCCCGCTTCCATGTTGGTCCGCAGAATCAGGTGGTTGTTATCGGTCTTCATGGCGCGCAGGCGCGCGGTCCACTTTGCCGGCTCGAAATACTGTACCTGCGAGTCGTGCAGCCCCGCCGTGATGAGCAGGTTGGGGTACGCCTTGCGCGCCACGTTGTCGTAGGGCGAATACGACAACATGTAGCTGTAGAACGTCGAGTCGTGGGGATCACCCCACTCGTCGTATTCGCCTGTCGTCAGCGGGATCGTCGAGTCCATCATCGTGGTTATGACGTCCACGTATGGCACTCCGGCGATCACGCCCTTGAACAGCTCCGGCCGCATGTTGACCACCGCGCCCATGAGCAGGCCGCCGGCGCTCGCGCCGCGGGCAAAGAGGCGATCCGGCGTCGTGTAGCCGCGCCGCACCAGGTCGTCCGCCACGTCGATGAAGTCGGTAAACGTGTTCTTCTTGTGCAGCTGCCTGCCGTTTTCGTACCACGCGCGACCCATCTCCGAGCCGCCGCGAATGTGCGCGATCGCAAATGCCACGCCGCGATCGAGTAGCGACAGCCGGTCCGATGAGAACGTCGGATCACTGCTCGATCCATACGACCCGTAGCCGGTCAACAGCAGCGGAGCGGGGCGGGCGATCCCTTTGCGATACACCAGCGATACGGGCACCCGGGCTCCGTCCCGCGCGGTCGTGTACAGGCGCTCGGTGACGTAGTTGGCGGGATCGAAGCCGCCCAGGACTTCGTCGCGCTTGAGCAGCGTCTTCTGGCGCGTGCTCATGTCGTAGTCATAGATGGACGTCGGCGTCGTCAGCGACGTGTAGCCGATCCGCAGGACGCGCGTGTTGAACTCGCGGTTGGTGCTCACGTACGCGAGGTAGGCTTGCTCGCCGAAGTCGAGATAGTGCTCGGCGCTGCCCCCCCCGCTCCAGGGGCGGACGCGCAACTGCATCAGGCCGTCCTTGCGCTCGCTCAGCACCAGGTAGTCGCGGAAAATGTCGAAGTCCTCCAGCAGGACGTCGGGCCGGTGCGCGATGACCTCCTGCCAGCCGGCGATGCCCGGATTCGAGACCGGCGTCCGCATCAGGCGGAAGTTCTTGGCGTGATCGTTCGTGAGGATGTAGAAGTAGTCGCCATGGTGATCGGCGAAATACTCGCGGCCACGCTCGCGGGGAATGAGCACGCGGAACGGCGAATTGGGCCGGTCGGCGGGAACGTAGTGGTACTCGGTCGTCATCGTCTGCCACGATTGAATCATCACGTAACGCCTGGATCGGGTCTTGAACACTGACGTGTAGTAGGTCTCGTCCTTGTCCTCGTAGACGAGCTGATCGGCCGCTGCGCTCGTGCCCAGCGTGTGGCGATAGATGCGGCTCGCTCGGAGCGTCACCGAGTCTTGCTTGGTATAGAACAGCGTGCGGTTGTCTTCGGCCCACGCCATGTTGCCGGTGACGCGCGGAATGACGTCGGCCAAGTCCTGACCGGTGTGCAGATCCTTGATGCGAAGCGTCGCGATCCGCCTGCCGATCGTGTCGACCGCGTACGCCAGCAGATTCTCGCCGGAGCTGATTTGCCACCCCATCACCTGGAAGAACGGCTTGCCCTCACCGAGCGCGTTGCCGTCGATCAGAATCTCCTCCGGCGCGTCCAGAGAACCGCGCTTGCGCCCGTAGATCGGGTAGTTCTTCCCCTCCACCAGGCGCGTGTAGTAGAAATAGCCGCCCTCCCGGTAGGGAACGGACTGGTCGTTCTGGCGCACGCGACCCTTCAACTCCTCGAACAAGCGATCCTGAAGCGCTTCGGTGTGCGCCATGACCGCCTTGGTGTACGCGTTTTCATCCTGGAGATACTTGATGACTTCCGGATTATCGCGATCGCGCAGCCAGTAGTACTGGTCGATGCGCACGGTGCCGTGCTCATCGAAGCGGTGCTCGCGCACCGCGGCCATCGGCGGTGCGAGCGCCGAGGTGGTTGCGGGAGGAGCCGGTTGTTGCTGCGCGACGGTGACACCGGGAACGAAGGCCGCGAGGGCCAAAATGCGAGCACGTGTGAGCATGTGATCGAATTAACGCTATGTTTCGGGCCGTGACCACCCCCGCTCATCCGCTCGTCCTCGCGATCACGGGCGCCTCGGGCGCGCCCTACGCGGTGCGGTTGCTCGAGAGTCTCACGACTCACCACGTGCCGACATGGCTGCTCGTCTCGACCCACGGATGGCGCCTGCTGGCGGAGGAGTGCGGCATCAAGGACGAAGCCGCGCTGCGAAAGGCGACGGGCGACTGGGAGTGCGTCCGGCTGTTCAACGACGCGGATCGCGGTGGCGAGCCTGCGTCGGGATCGGTAAAAACGCTGGGGATGGTGGTGTGCCCCTGCTCGATGGGCACGATGGCGGCGATTGCGCACGGCACGAGTCGCTCCCTGATCGAGCGGGCGGCGGACGTGACGCTCAAGGAAGGGCGCAAGCTGGTGTTGGTGCCGCGGGAAACGCCGCTGTCGCTCGTGCACCTGCGCAACATGACGCTCGCGGCGGAAGCGGGTGCAGTCGTGCTCCCCGCGGCTCCTGGATTCTATCAGCGACCGCGGGAAATCGGCCAGCTCGTCGACTTCATCGTCCAGCGCATCGTCGATCACCTGGGTCTCGAGATCCGGCTCATTCAGCCGTGGCAGGGATGACGACCGACGTCCGCGAGCTGCTGTCGCGCGACGTCACCCCGCAGCTGTACCACGAGGTTCGCGGGCTGTGGAAGGCGCACTCCATCGCCGAGGACAAGCGCGACATCGCGGGACTGATCGCGACGCTCACGCCCGACTCGGGCCGCAGGGCGTGTGCGAGGAGGCGAAGGTCACAGGAACGCAAAAGGGAAGATGGCTCTCGCGCGCGGCGACAGACGCGAAGGTCGAGTTCCGCGTCGTGATCTTCTTCCCGTGGGATCAGCACAAGAAGAAATTCAAAGGCGAGCGCGTGTTCGTTGCAATCTGAACACCGCGAACACGGAACCGACGGTCACTCCCCCGGTGTAGCTCCTCCCATGAGGAGGATCTGACCATGAAACGCATGCTCGCCTGCACCACCGCCCTCACGCTGGGCGCGGCCGCGGCCCTGTCCGCGCAATCCGGCATCGCGCTGAAGGGCGGCCTCTCGTACGGCAATGTGTCCAACCGCGGGATTCTGCCTGGCAATCTTGACTCACGCACCGGCTTCGCCCTCGGTCTCTCGTTCGGGGCGGGCCGCAACGTGCTCGGCTTCGGGTTCGAAGGCCTGTACGCCCAACGCGGCGTCATCAGCAGTTCGTCACCGCCCGACGAGCGCAAGCTGGACTACATCGACGTGCCGGTGTTCGTCCGTGCCCTGTTCCCCTCGCCGGGGATCGCGCCGTACGCCTACGCCGGTCCGCAGGCGTCGTTCGAGCTGCGCTGCCGTGCCGGCAACAGTGCCTGTCCAGACGCCGGCCGCCCGTCCACGTCGTTTGCCGCGGTGATCGGGGGCGGCGCGCGGCTGGGCGCGCGCAGCGCGTTCACGATCGAGGGCCGCTACGTCTACGGCCTGACGGATCTGAAGCTCAGCACCGTAACGAGCTCTGAGAGTTACAAGACGCGTTCCTTTCTGATTCTCGCGGGGTGGGCGTTCTAGCGTAGCAGGCAGGGCGAGGCCAACGTTTGGTATGATCCTCCTCGCCCTCCTCCTCCAGCTTGCGGATTCGCTCACACCCAAACCCGCGCCGCCGCGCGCCGCATGGCGCACGCTGATCGGCGCGTACGCCGACGGTCCCGAGACGCTGTACGTCTACGAAGACCGCGGCGGCCTGGTCATGCTCGTGGACTCGATGGTGCCCGCGCTGCTCGCGCAACGGTCCGAGTCCGTGTTCTCCTCTCCCGCCGAAGGCCCGCTGGGTGGTGACGCGCTCGTGTTCCGGCGCAGCGAGATCCAGGCGGGGCGCCGAGCCTGGCGCCGGTTGCAGCTCGGCCCTGCCGATGGGCGCCAGCTCCGGCTACAGCCTGTTCAACCGGTTGCCGAGCTGCTGCGGGTCGATCGCACGCTGACACCACCCGCCGAGAGCGGGGCGTTCCTCGCGCCGGACCTCGTGGAACCAGCGGCGCTCGATGCCAGCATTCATCTCGAAATCCGCTACGCATCGACCAACAATTTCCTCGGCAGCGTGTTCTATTCCTCCCCCCGCGCGTTTCTGCAGCGGCCCGCGGCGCTGGCGCTCGTGCAAGCCGCGCGCGCGTTGCGGCCCCTCGGCTACGGCCTGCTGATTCACGACGCCTACCGGCCGTGGTACGTGACGAAAGTCTTCTGGGACGCGACGCCGCCCGCGTCGCGCTGGCTCGTGGCGGACCCCGCAAAGGGGTCGAAGCACAATCGCGGCGCTGCCGTCGACATCACGCTGTACGACCTGGCCACCGGCGCAGCGGTGGAGATGCCGTCCACCTACGACGAGGCGACCCCGCGCGCCAAGGCCGACTTCCCGGGCGGTACTTCGCTGCAACGCTGGCACCGCGCGTTGCTGCGTCGCGTGCTCGAGGGGCAAGGCTTCACCGTGAACCCGAGCGAGTGGTGGCATTTCGACTTCCACGGTTGGGCGCGGTACCCAATTCTCAACACGACATTTGAAGAACTACTGCGTCGCCCCGGAGTGCAGGACACGACGCGCTACACCCACGCCGACACCCTGCGCGGCTCCAACGGCCTCGCACGCGCGTGGTGGGACGTGCAGTTCTATGACCTGCACACCCGCGTGAATCCACGGGACTCGAGCATCAGCGGCTGGAACGGCATCATCTATCGCGTGCTGCAGCCCGCGCGCGAGATGCAGATCGACCTGCAGGTGCCGCTGCAGGTGGACAGCATCGTGCAGGATCGGCGCACACTTGCCTTTCGCCGGGATGGCAACGCGTTCTTCGTCACGCTGCCCTCGCCGCAGCGAGCCGGTACGACTCGCACGGTCACGGTGTGGTATCATGGCAAGCCGCGCGTGGGTCGGCGCCTCCCGTGGGACGGCGGCTTCACGTTCCCCATGGACAGCCTCGGCCGGCAGTGGATTGCCACCGCCAATGAGGGGCTCGGCGCCAGCGTCTGGTGGCCCAACAAGGACTATCTGGCCGACGAGCCGGATAGCCAGCGCATCGCGATCACCGTGCCCGATCCGCTGATCGACGTCTCGAATGGCCGGCTGCGCCGCACGACAAAGAACTCCGACGGCACGACGACGTACGAGTGGTTCGTGACGAGCCCCATCAACAACTATGACGTCACGATCAATGCAGGGCAGTACACGCACTTCAGCGACACCCTGGACGGCGAAGCGGGACGCCTGACGCTCGACTTCTGGCCGCTCGACTACCACGGCGACACCGCCCGCCACCAGTTCCAACAGGTCGTCCCGCTGCTGCGCTGTTTCGAGCATTGGTTCGGCCCCTACCCCTGGTATGCCGACGGCTACAAGCTGGTGGAGACGCCGCACCTCGGCATGGAGCATCAGAGCGCCGTCGCCTACGGCAACCACTACCTCAATGGCTACCTCGGCCGCGACCTGTCGCGGACGGGCCTCGGCCTGCAGTGGGACTTCATCATTGTCCACGAAAGCGCGCACGAGTGGTTCGGCAACAATATCTCCGCTCAGGATCACGCCGACATGTGGGTGCACGAGAGCTTCGCCAACTACGCCGAGGGGATCTACACCGAGTGCCGTATGGGGAAGAGCGCGGGCGCGGCGTACATGATCGGTGCGCGCGCTGGCGTGCGGAACGACCGGCCCGTCGTCCCGGCCTTTGGAGTGAACGCGCAAGGCTCAGGCGACATGTATCCCAAGGGTGGGAACATGCTACACACGATTCGCGCGATCATCGACGACGACGCGAAGTGGCGTGACATCCTGCGCGGCCTGAACAAGACGTTCTATCATCAGACGGTCACCGGCAGACAGGTCCAAGACTTCATCGGCCGCGAGGCCGGGATCGATCTCAGCAAGGTATTCGCGCAATACCTCACCACGACCAAGATCCCCGCGCTCGAATACCGGGTGCAGGGCACCACGCTGTCGTATCGCTGGGCGAACGTCGTGCCGGGGTTCGATATGCCGGTGCGCGTGAACATTCCCGGGCTGGGCACCAGGCTACTGCGCCCCACGGAGGCGTGGCAGACGCTCGACGCGTCGCCCCGGGGAGGAGAGCTGAGCGTCGACGAGAACTTTTATGTGACGGCGTCGCAGGCCCCGTGAGACTTGGCGTCATCTCGGATACGCACGGCATGCTGCGGCCGCGCGTGTTCGAGGTATTTCGCGAAGTGGACCACATCCTCCATGGTGGAGACGTCGGAGCCGCGGACCTCCTCATCGAGCTGCGCGCGCTCGCCCCGGTAACCGCGGTTTACGGAAACACCGACGGATTGGAGTTGCGCGCGAAGCTTCCACAAGTTGCCGAAATCGAGCTGGATGGGTTCCCGATCGTCGTCACGCATGGAGATCAGTTCGGCACCCCCAATCCCGCCAAGCTTCACGAGGCGTTCCCTCACGCCGAAATCATCATTTTTGGGCATAGCCACCGGCCGTTGCTCGAGCTGGTGGACAAGACCGTGACCGTGATGAATCCCGGCGGGGCGGGGGCGCCGCGCTTCGGGATGCCGCCGAGTGTGGGGATTCTCGAGCTCGAGCCGGGAATTCCGCCGCGCGGGAGGATTGTCGTGCTGGATTGATCGTGAATCCTGCCCTTGCCTGGCTGCGTACGTCTTTTTACCTTGCTCAAGCAACCCCCAAAAAAGGCCACGGACTGAAATGATTCGTCAATCCACCGTCACGCCAATGCTGCGCCGCCTCTGGGCGGGACCGGGCCTGCTCTGCCGGTTCGCGCCGATTGTCGACGCGCGTGGGCGTATTGCGTCCGGCATCGCCGGCGCCGGCGGTGGTGGAGGAGCACCCTAGAAGTCGATCGGATCGAGTTCGCGCCGTGATCCGGCCTTCCGGGTGCTTCATGGGACCTGGGAGGCCGTTCTGTTACGTCTGATTCGAGGATCACGGACATGAGCACGCTGCAACATCTCGACGACCACATCATCGAGCGCTACACGGGACAACCGACGCGACTCCCAGCGGAGCTGCGGCGGCAGATCGAGCACGCCTGGAAGGGCGCTCCCGTCCAGCTGTACGCGCTCGCCGATCTCGACCAGGGGTTGCGGCTCACTGAGGCGTGGTTGGCCCTGGGTCCGCGGCACATCGCCGTGGCGAATCGGGCGACCGAGGGCTGGGACCTGCGGGTCATCGATCGCGCGCAGATCCAGGCAATCCGGGAGGCACCGGGACTGTCCGCGAACACGCTGACGCTGCTCGGCGCGCCCGGGGAGCCAGCTCTGGCGCTGCTGCGCTACACGCACCGGCAGCGGCGGGCGTTCGAGAACATCCGGTTCGTCCTCGAGGAGCAGCTCGCCGGCCACATCCGGCACCTCGCGGACGTGGACGCGGATCGGCTCTACGCCGAGAGCGTGGCGCGGCCGATCCGGGACGCACAGGCGCTCGTGTCGGGGCGCCAAACCGCGGTCATCCGCCGGTTGCTTGGCTACCTGAAGCCCTATCGCCGGCAGCTCGCGCTGGGGATGGCGGCCGCAACCGTGATCACGCTGGTCAGCCTGGTGCCGCCGTATCTCGCGGGTCACCTGATCGATCGCGTGGTGCGCCCGGCGCAGGCGGGGGCCTTATCGCTCGCTCGCGCAGCCACGATCGCGTGGCTGGCGGTGGCGGCGATGGCGCTCGTCTACCTCGTGCGCCAGCCGGCGGTGCACATACGGTTGCGCCTGATGTCGATCATCGGCGAGTGGGTCGCCCGCGACCTGCGTGCCGAGCTGTACGAGCACATCCAGCGGTTGTCGCTGGCGTTCTTCTCGCGCAAGCGCACGGGCAGCCTGATCACGCGCGTCTCCGCCGACACCGACCGGCTGTGGGATTTCCTGGCGTTCGGCGTCGTGGACGTGTCGCTGTCGCTCGTGATGCTGGTGGGGCTGGGGACCGTGCTGCTGACGCTCGACTGGCGGCTGGGGCTGGTGATGACCCTGCCGGTGCCGGTGTTCTGCTGGCTGATCTATCGGCACAGCGAAGAGATCACGCGCCTGTTCATCCGGGCGTGGCGTAAGTGGTCACGGGTGACGGACGTGTTGTCGGACACGATTCCCGGCATCCGCGTGGTCAAGGCGTTTAACCAGGAGCAGCGGGAGATCGAGCGCTTTGGTGAGCGCAACGAGGACGTGACCGCGGAGTTCAACCGCATTCACGCGTCGTGGACCAAGTTTTGGCCGCTGCTGATGCTCGGTGTGCACGCGATGACCGTTGCCGTGTGGGTGTTTGCGGTGCCTCGCCTGCTCGGAAATGGGGCACAGCTGCCCGTGGGAACGTTCGTTTCGTTCCTGCTTTACACGACGATGTTCGCGGCGCCGATCGAAGTAATCGGGCAGATGGCGCGGACAATCAACCGGGCGACGACGTCGGCGCATCGCGTGTTCGAGGTGCTCGATACCGAGCCCGAGATCCGCGACGTGCCGGAGCCGATTCGGCTGGAGCCGGTACACGGCCGGGTGACGTTCGAGCATGTGACGTTCGGCTACGACGGTGTCCGGCAGGTGCTGCGCGGCGTGAGCTTCGACGCCGCGCCCGGCGAGCTGATCGGGCTCGTCGGCCCGTCGGGCGGCGGCAAGACCACGATCGTGAACCTGATCGCGCGCTTCTACGACGTGACCGGGGGAACGATTCGAGTCGACGGGATCGATATCCGGCGGCTCGATACGGGGCACTACCGCCGGCAGATCGGGATGGTGCTCCAGGATCCGTACCTGTTCCACGGGACGGTGCTGGAGAACATCCGCTACGGACTGCCGGAGGCGCCGCTGAGCCAGGTGGTTGCGGCGGCGCAGGCGGCAAATGCCCACGACTTCATCACCAAGCTGCAGCACGGCTACGACACGGTGGTGGGGGAGCGGGGGCACACGCTGTCGGGCGGGGAGCGGCAGCGCGTCTCGATCGCGCGCGCGATCCTGCACGATCCGCGGATCCTCATTCTGGATGAAGCGACGAGCAGTGTGGATACGGAGACGGAGCGTGAGATCCAGCAGGCGCTCGAGCGCCTGGTGGCGGGACGCACCGTGTTCGCCATCGCGCACCGGCTCTCGACGCTGCGCAAGGCGTCGCGGCTGTTCGTGATCGAGGACGGCCGGCTGGTGGAGCACGGCACGCATGCCGAGCTGCTCGCGAAAACAGATGGGATGTACCGGCGCTTATACGAGCTGCAGCTGCAGCTCCAATAGAAGGAGGCTCCATGACGCTGGTCGTGGCGGAGAAACGGCAGGTTTTGGTTTTGGAATGGCGAGATGATGGTTCGTTGTGGGCAGTGCGAGACGACAGCGAGCGGGCAGTTTCCGTGCGGCGCTGCTTCCCGTGGACGGAGCCCGCGCGGCACCTGTCGCTGCGGGATGCCGACGAGGAGGAGTTCGCCTTCGTCCGGGATCCGGCGGACCTCGACGCGCGCTCCCGCGCGGCGTTGGAGATGGCGCTCGCGGTGGCGGGGTTCGTGTTCGAGGTGACGCGGGTGCTCGAGATCGATGAAGAGGTCGAGATCCGGCGCTGGCGCGTCGAGACGCGGCAGGGACCACGAACGTTCCAGACCAGGCTCGATGACTGGCCGCGCACGCTGCCGCATGGAGGGTTGCTGATTCGTGACCTGGCGGGGGATCTGTATCATCTCGGCAGGCCGGCAGCATTGGACCGCCACAGCCGCGAACTGCTGTGGGCGTTTGTTGACTAACCAAAGGCGGCAATGGCGGCATGGGCGGCAAGTTACATTGCCGCCTGTGCCGCCCCTACCGCCCTTGTTATCTCTGGCATTTCCTACAATACGTCGTCTGCCGCAAATCGATCTTGTGCGTCTTAATCAGCTTCCTGCCGCACCGCACGCATTTTTCCCCACCGCGACCGTACACGCGTAGCTCGAATTGGAACCGGCCGCGCTCCCCGGTGCCCGTGCGATAGTCGCGCAGCGTCGTGCCCGACGACTCGAGCGCTCGCTGCAGCACATCGACGATGGCGGCGTGCAACCGCGCGAACTCCTCGAGCGACAGTTGGTTTGTCGGCTTCGACGGATCGAGCAGGGCGTCGAACAGCGCTTCGTTGGCGTAGATGTTTCCCACTCCCGCCAGGCGCCGCTGGTCCATGATCGCTTTCTTCACCGCCGTGCGCGTGCCCTTGAGGCGATCCGCAAAGACGAACGGCGTGAACGTCTCCTCGAGCGGCTCGGGACCGATCCGGCCGCTGTACGCGACCCAGCCCGCTTCATCCAGCAGCCAGATCGTGCCGAGCCGCCGCACGTCGCGATAAACGAAGCGGCGTCCATCACTGAGCGTGCAGATGAGGACGGCGTACTTCGCTTGATCCGGGGTGAGCGGCTTGTCGTGGACGATCAGAGAGCCGGTCATGCGCGGCTGGATGATCATGCGGTGGCCGGATGACAGCCGAATGACGGCGTGTTTGGCGCGGCGGGAGACCTGTTCGATGGTGTTGCCGCGCAATGTTCTGATCAGGCGCGGCTTGGAGACCCGGCGCAACACATCGGATTTCTTCAGCTCCACGCGCGCGATGCGACACCCCTCGAGCCGCGGGGCGATTTCGCGGACGATCGTTTCGACTTCAGGCAGTTCCGGCACGCTGGATCTCGCGCCAGGCGACGTCGCGCCGCCAGGTCTTGCCTTCGAACGCAATCCGCTCGGCAGCGGCGCGGCTCGCGGTCGCCGCGCGCGCCACCGTCGTGCCGAGACCGGTCACACTCAGCACACGGCCACCGGCTGTACGCAATCCTCCCTCGTTGTCCCGGGACGTGCCCGCGTGGAAGACGATCACGTCATCCCCGAGCTCCGCCGCGTCTGGAAGCCCGATCGCCACGCCCTTTTCCGGATTGTCGGGATACCCGCGCGCGGCCAGCACCGTCGTCACCGCGGCCCGCTCGGTGATCAACACCTGCTGGGTGGGCAACGGATTCCAGCGTCGCCGCGCGATCGCGATGAGATGCTCGGTGAATCCGGGCAGCAGCGCGGGCAGCAGCGCCTGCGTCTCCGGATCGCCGAAGCGCGCATTGAACTCGAGGACCGACGGCGTGCCGTCGGGCAGAATCATCAAACCGGCATAGAGCACGCCTTCGTAGGGAGACCCCTGCGCCGCAACCTCGCGCAGCACCGGCTCAAAGACTTCCGCGCGCACCCGCGCGAGCAATGGCTCCGTGGCGATCCCGACGGGACAATACGCACCCATGCCGCCGGTGTTCGGCCCGGTGTCGCCTTCGCCGAGCCGCTTGTGATCCTGCGCGGGCGGCAGCATCACGATGCGCTCGCCGTCGGTCAGTGCGAGCACGGATAACTCCTCGCCCTCCAGAAATTCCTCGACGAGAACCTCTCTGCCGGCGTCACCCAGAGAGCCATCGAGCATGGCGCGCACCACGTGGGCGGCCTCGCTGCGGGTCTGGCACACGACGGCACCTTTCCCCGCGGCGAGTCCCGATGCCTTCACGACGAGCGGCTCGGCGTGATCTCCGATGTACTCCAGGGCAGGGCCCATTCCCACGAACGTGGCACTGGCCGCGGTACGGACGCCGGCGCGCCGCATGACTTCTTTGGCATACGCCTTCGACGACTCGAGGCGCGCGGCGGCGGCCGTCGGGCCGAACACGGCGCGGCCCCCGTCTCGCAGGCGATCCACCAGGCCTGCGGCGAGCGGGGCTTCGGGACCCACGATCGTGATGTCGATGTCGTGTTGTTGGACCGCCGCGACCAGATCATCGATCGCGGCGGCGGAGATGGGGAGGTTGCTCGCGAGGGTCGCGGTACCGGGATTCCCGGGAGCGGCAAAAACGACGGTGTCGGAGGCGTCGCGCCGCAGCGCCCAGCAGAGGGCGTGCTCGCGGCCGCCGCCTCCGACGACCAATACTCTCACTTCTTCTTGAATGCGTCCGAAAACGCCTGAGCGGCTCGCTTGGCGGAGTCCACCACGTCGTTCACGACGGCTTTCGCTTCCTTCATATAGTGGTCACGCGCCTCATCGATGTCCTTGTCGATCGGCCGGTTCTCGGCGTCCGGGCCGCGGCGGGTGTATTCGCCGTTCAGGATGCGCTCGTAGTGGCCGGCTTCGATCCAGCGTTGCAGCTCGGCGGCGCGCAGCGTGTTGAACGGATGCGTGCGCTCGAGCGTGTTCAGAATCTGGAAAATACGGTCGAGCGCGCCACCCGCCTCCTCGTATTCCTTGGCCTGGATCAGGAATTCGTTGAGGTCCATCTGCTTCATGTCGCCGCCGCCGGCCATCTTCAGGTACATGCGCATGGCGGCGTGAGGATCCTGGGTGGACAGGAGTCCCGCGCGATCGGACGAGAGCTCGCTTTTGCGGAACCACTCGAGCAGCGCGATCCGGATCGGCAGCAGCGCGATGCCCGCCAGGAACGGCAGGGTGGCGAAACTGAAGTTGAGGATCAGGATCAGGATCGTGACATAGAGCGCGTGCCCGCTCATCACATGGCCCAGCTCGTGGCCCAGGAGCGTCCGCATCTCGTCGTCATCGAGCAGCTTGAGCGCACCGGAGTTGATGACGATGAACGGCCGGTCCATCCCGTAGGCGCCGGCGTTGACGAACGGCGTCTGGGAAACGAAGAGCTCGGGCCGGGGATCCCAGTCCATCGTCGTCAGCACGTCGGTGTACAGCTCGTTGAGGCGCGGGAACTGCTTCGGCCCGACGCGGACGGCGTCTGCCTGGAACAGCAGGCGGATGCCGCGCTCGCCGATGAATCCGTAGATCTTCTTCACCACGAGGTCGAACCCGGGAACCGAGCGCAGCGACTGCAGCGCCGCGCGATCCGCCGGATGCTCCCACGAGACGGAAGCGATCTGAGTCAAGACTTTCCGCGGACGCGCCGCGGGAAGGTTGTTCGTTGGCTGTGTCATGCCTATCTCCTGATTGGATTCCCACCCGTACGGCGTGCAGAATCCCGTGTTTCGGTACGGTTAATCGTCCGCCAATGCCTGATCCAAATCCCCGATCAAATCCTCCACATCCTCGATCCCGACGGACAGCCGAACCAGGCTGTCGGTCAACCCCATACGACGCCGCATCTCGGGCGGCACGCTGGCGTGGGTCATGGACGCCGGATGCCCGATGAGGCTCTCGACCCCTCCCAGCGACTCGGCCAGTGCGAAGATCCTGGTTCGCTCGACGAAGCGACGGGCGAACGCGGTATCGCCCAGCTCGATGCTGATCATCCCCCCGAATCCCTTCATCTGACGGGACGCGAGCTCGTGCTGCGGATGCGACCGCAGGCCGGGATAGTATGTGCGCTGCACCCGTGGATGCTGCTCCAGCCACTCGGCGACCCGGCGGCCGTTGGCATCGTGCTGGCGCATGCGCAGTGCCAGCGTCTTGGTGCCGCGCAGCGCCAACCAGCAGTCGAACGGCCCCGGCACCGCACCGGACGAGTTCTGTATGAAGCCGAGGCGCTCCGCGAGGTCGTCGCGGGTCGTTACCAGCATCCCGCCGACCATGTCGGAGTGGCCGTTCAAGTACTTGGTGGTCGAGTGGAGCACGATGTCGGCGCCGAATTGCAGCGGCTGCTGGAAGTACGGTGTGGCGAACGTATTGTCGACGACAAAGAGCGCCTTGGCCTTGCGTGCGATCTCGCCGGTCGCCTTGAGATCACACAGTCGCATCATCGGGTTGGTGGGCGTCTCGGCGTAGACGATCCTGGTGTTCGGCGTGACCGCGGCCGCGACGGCTGCGGTGTCGCCGCCGTCCACGAACGTGAAGATGAGGCCGAGCCGTGCCCAGATGTGCGTCATCTGCCGGTGCGACCCACCATACACGTTTTCACCGCTCACGACGTGATCGCCCGCCGACAGCAGCTTCATCACGGCGTCGAGCGCCGCCAACCCGGAGCCGAACGCGAATCCGTGAAGGCCGCCCTCCAGCGCGGCCACGTTGCGCTCGAGCGCCTCGCGCGTGGGATTGCGGGTGCGGGCATACTCGTAGCCCTTGTGACGCCCCAGTCCCTCCTGGATGTAGGTCGAGGTCTGGTAGATGGGTGTCATGACCGCGCCACTGAGGGGATCGCCTACGTACCCGGCGTGCACGGACCGAGTCGCAAAGCGGTGCGCGAGATCGTGTTCTGCGACACGCGTCATGGCCGGAACGTAAGGGCCGCTTCCGCCAGGGGCAAGCGACACATACGTTAGGCACGCGATGCCACCGTTTTCAGGAATGCGTTGTCTCGTCGTCGACGACGAGCCGCGGCTGCGCCGGGTGCTGGTGCGCCTGCTCGAAGGCGAAGGATTCGCGTGCGCGGAAGCGGGCTCGGGCGTCGAGGCGCTGCAGGAGCTGGAGAAGGGCCCGGCGCCGCTCGTCATCTCCGACCTGCGGATGCCGGAGATGGACGGCGTGACGCTGCTGCGCGAAATCATCTCCCGCTGGCCCGAGACGGCGGTGATCATGGTGACCGCGGTGGCCGAGGTCGAGAGCGCCGTCGCGTGCCTCCAGATGGGCGCCCTGGATTACGTGGCGAAGCCGTTCCACCTCGATGAAGTCCGTGCGCGCGTGTCACAGGCGCTCGACAAGCGCCGGCTCATCATCGAAAACCGCACCTACCAGCACGGCCTCGAAGAGCGCGTCGAGGCACAGGCGCGGCGCATCGAAGAGCTGTTTCTCGAAGGCGTGCACGCCCTCGTATATGCGCTCGAAGCGAAAGACGCGTACACGCGCGGCCACTCGATGCGAGTCGCGAATTACTCGGTGGCGATCGCCCGCGCGCTGGCCCTCGATAGCGATCTCATCGACACGATCGCGCTCGGCGCCGAGCTCCATGACGTCGGGAAGATCGGCGTGAGCGAGAGCGTGCTGCATAAGGCGGGAAAGCTGTCCGATGCCGAGTACCGCCACATCATGGAGCATACGGTGATCGGGGCGCGCATTCTCGGGCCGCTGATGCGTGATGCGCCCGGGGCGCTGGCGATTGTACGCTCGCACCACGAGCGGCTGGATGGCACGGGGTCCCCCGACGGTCTCAAGGGCGTCTTGATCCCGTTCGAGGCCCGGTTGGTGAGCGTGGCCGATGCCTTCGATGCGATGACGAGCGTGCGGCCCTACCGGCCCTCGCTGTCGGTCAGCCATGCGATGCGCGAGCTGGAAGAAGGAAAGGGCGTTCAGTTCGACCCGGAGATCGTCAAGGCGTTCCTGCGCGCCTTCGCCGAACAGACCGCGCTCCCCATCCCGACCCCGCAGCTGCAGCCGCTGCGCCTGCCGACCCGAGCCATGGAAGCCCGGAGGGCGTGAAGAACGTCCAGTAAAACCGTCGAGTAAAACCGTCGAGCAAAACCGTCGAGCTAGACCGTCCAGCAAGACCTCGCGGGAATCCGATTGCTGGTGGCGTTGGTAGGATGACGAGGAAACCATCGCACACCGCAATCATAACGGCATGGTATTACGTGCCGAGCCCAGCCGCCTACTGGTATTTCAGGTCGCCGAAAGCATCGCCAAACGATTGCACGACTCTGGCCCAAACATTCAGGGGTCCGGGCGTCTTTGCCCGCGCCGATCAGCTGGTCCGGGCTTCCCATTCTATTGTCGCCAATATCGCCGAAGGATGTGGCAGAGGATCCGTGGCCGACTTTCGGCGCTTCCTGCTGATCGCGCGCGGCTCAGCGCACGAGACGCTCGCGCAACTGCGGCTCGTTGAACCCACCACCGCAGTGCAACGCAGTCTCGTGCGCTCAATGGAGAGTCGCACGTTTCTGGTGCTCAAGCTCCTTACACGATTGCACGCGCATCCACCGCCAGAGTAGCTACGTTTTTGGTCCACGCCTTCGCTTGACGCCGTTTCTCGACGCCTTTTGCCATTAGATTGAGCGTCCATGTCCGACACTCTCATGGTCAGCGTGTCGGGGGTTCGAGGCCTGGTCGGCACCGACCTCACTCCCGAAGTCGTCGCCCGCTGGGCGGCGGCGTTCGGGACGTGGGCAAGAGCGGGGAAGGGGGACGGGGGACGAGGGAAGAGTAAAACCGGTATCGTGTTGGGTCGTGATGCTCGCACATCAGGCCCGATGTTCGCGCAGGCGGCGACGGCCGGCCTGCAGTCGGTTGGGTGCGATGTAATCGATGTGGGCTTAGTTGCTACTCCCACGGTACAACTCGCCGTCGAGCATCATCGGGCCGCCGGCGGCATCATTCTCACCGCCAGCCACAATCCGATCGAATGGAACGCCCTCAAGTTCGTCGGCCCTGATGGCAT
This sequence comes from Gemmatimonadota bacterium, assembly GCA_003221985.1. Next base: position 16,753 of record QHUQ01000132.1, read on the forward strand.
CTTTCTTGATAATGTAGCGGGCACGCGAGTCCGCGAACTGGCAGCGGGCGGGGAGAATTCCCTGCCACGAGCCAGCTACAATGCGATCGGCGGTGTGGAGGCGGATCCGGACGCGATTTCCCGCCATCTCGCCGCCGTGCTCGCGCTGCGGGGAGTCGATGTTCGGGGGATC
>QHUQ01000070.1 GCA_003221985.1 Gemmatimonadota bacterium
GCCGCAAGGAGATGCTCCGCGACATCGGCGTCCTGACCGGCGGCACGGTCATCAGCGAGGAGGTCGGCCGCAAGCTGGACTCCGTCGCGTTCGAGGACTTCGGCTCGGCCCGTCGGGTCGTCGCCACGAAGGACGACACGACGATCGTCGACGGCGCGGGCTCACCGGACCAGATCAAGGCCCGGATGACCCAGATCAAGGCCCAGATCGAGGACACGACCTCCGACTACGACAAGGAGAAGCTCCAGGAGCGTCTCGCCAAGCTGTCGGGTGGCGTGGCCGTGATCAAGGTCGGCGCGGCGACCGAAGTCGAGCTGAAGGAGAAGAAGCACCGCATCGAGGATGCCCTCTCGACGACCCGTGCGGCCGTCGAGGAAGGCCTCGTCGCCGGCGGTGGCACGGCGCTCCTCCAGGCGATCCCGTCGCTCGACGGCCTCAAGCTCGAGGGCGACGCCCAGGTCGGCGTCGACATCGTCCGCAAGGCGCTCGAGGCGCCGGCCCGCCAGATCGCCGACAACGCCGGGCAGTCCGGCGAGGTCGTGATCAACGCGATCCGGAACGCCAAGATCGGCCACGGCTACGACGCACTCCGCAACGAGTACGGCGACATGTTCAAGAAGGGGATCGTCGATGCGGCCAAGGTGACCCGTTCGGCCCTCCAGAACGCCGCTTCGATCGCGGCGATGGTCCTGACCACCGAGACGCTCATCACGGACATCCCGGAGAAGAAGCCGGCGCCGGCCAGCGCCGGCTACGGCGGGGACATGGACTACTAGTCCAATTGTTCCGGCGCGAATCCGAACCCACCGAAGCCCGGACTGCCCGCCCGGGCTTCGCGATTGGCTGAGCGCCGGCGCTGGTCCGTCGGCCAAGCCAGGGTCTTGCGCCTGTCAGTGCAGATCACCCTTGAGGACCTGATCGCCGAGGACGACAAGGTGGTTTTGAGCTGGACAGCACGCGCCACGCACCGAGGTGAGTTCATGGGCACACCGGCGACGAACAAGCAGGTGACGGTCGCGGGGATAGATATTTATCGCTACGCGGGTGGCAAGCGGGCTGAGACCTGGCGTCAGTGGGACACCCTCGGCCTGATGCGGCAACTCGGCATGGTGCCGTCACCAGCGCAGTCCGGCTAAAGCTCCGGTCCCAGCGCAAACGCTCGCCCCATTGTGAGCGATTACGACAAGCCTGCGAGCTCATCAAAACAGCCGCGATCGTCGACGGGGCCGCAGCACGATCAACTCATCGTGTCGGCGCGTCGAGAGCTATCGGCGCCGCCGCATCGGGTCGATCGGCACGGCCGGCGGTGCGGCACCAGCCGCTGCCCGGGCAGGTTACCGATCCTCGGCTTCTACTATCCGGGCTCGGATTCGATCAACTGCTTCACGCGTTGAACTCCGGTGCGCATCTTGCGCCTGACGAGGGGTCCCAAGAACGGCCAGAGCAATCTCAGCGCCGGTCGGAGCTCGAACTCGGTCGATACGACGACCAGGGTTCCACCTCCGATGGACTCGAGTGTGCCGCGCTGAGAAAGCGATCGAAACGGCCTGCCTTCCATGGTGTCGGCAAAGGCATGTGGCGGGTCCCACTCCGTCACCTTGTGGTTGAGCCGTGTCTCGAACCCGAGGATGACGTTTCGTCCCTGGAGGGTCGAGCCGACGCCCGTCGGGCCGGGGGACGTCTGGCGCAATCCCAGCGCGGCGTAACCGCCCATCCGTGGCGTGTTGAACCAGTCTGTGAGGTACGCCCAAACCTCATCGATCGGGCGGTCGATTACGATGGAGTCCTCGAAGCGCGGCAAATGATCTCCCTTGTGGTGGGCCTGGTAGTCCCTAGCCTCCGACAGTCGGAGCGCCGAGCAGCGTTGGAAGGACGCTCCCGAAGAAATAGCCGACGATTCCGGCCAGAGCGCCAATGGCCAGGATCTCGATCCCCGACCAGATGGGATGGACGTGCGTCCATCGCGTCTTAACGACGCCGATCGCGAAGAGCACGGCGGCGGTGGCGACCACCGATGCGTAGACCGCGACGCCGAACGGCAGAATGAGATACGGCAGGATCGGCGCGAGTGCTCCTAGGGCGAAGGCGGCACCCATGACGGCCGCGCCCTGGATTGGCGAGCCGCTGGCCTCTTCGACCGCCACCCCGTATTGCCGCAGGACCTTGGTGTTGAGCAGGACCTCCCGGTGGCGTCCCATCAGGGCGGCGACCGCTAAGGCGTCGTCCGAAGGCAAGCCGTCTTCCTCGAGGATGTGCGCGAGTTCGACCTGTACCTCCTGGGGCCGCCGGGCGACCTTCTCGCGCTCCTCGCCGATCTGCGCGAGTGAGATCTCGCGCTGGCTCTTGCTCGACAGGTACTCCCCGGCCGCCATGCTGAAGATCCCGGCAAGGCCGGCCGCGATCCCGGCGATGAGGACCGGATAGCGATCGTTCGTGGCGCCGCTCACCGTGCTCACGACGGCGAGGGTGCTAACTAGGCCGTCCTGGGCTCCGAAGATCGCTTCACGCACGTCGCCCAGGAGACCCGCCCTGCGGCGTTAATCGTCAAGACGAGCCCCCACCCGTGCGCGATCGAAGTCTTCGGCCCGCAGCTCGGGATTGGCATCAGCACGCCGCACGAGGCCCGCCCTTCCTTAACCTCTCGATCCTAATCCTCGGTTGCGATGGCGTCGACGCGGAATCTCAGCGAGCCTGGGCATCCGACAAACCGGGCTTCGTTCTGAGCCGGGAGTGCCGACCGTCGGAGTCCGCTCGGCGCGGATGCTTGGGTTCATGTCTGGATGCCAGGAATCCGTGAGGTCGTCGGCGATCGATCGGAAGTCGAAGACGAGGCTCCTCCCGTCACTGCCTCTGGTCGTGTGCCGGTCGCACGATGCGCTCGTCGTGTGTGGCGAGCCGCCGACCATTCGGCTGCCTGGCCCCGCATCGCATCCTCGCCGCACCGGCTACAGGGCATCAGCATCAAGCGTCGGCAGGCGTTGACAGACGAGACCTTACGACCCGGCCGGCGGCCGTCAGCCAGCGCCCGGCCGATCTCGTCGAGCGGGTCTTCAGCGCGATCGCGCCGAACCGCCTGTGGATCGCCGGCCCTGACCTATGTCTCGACCTGGTCGGGCTTCGTCTACACCGCGTTCGTCGTCGACGCCTTCGGCCGGACGATCGTCGTACAAGACATCAGCTGGCTGGTTCTATCGGGACCGGAGCTTGAATGCGGCTCGATCGCCGCGGGCGGAGACTCGACATGCCTAATCCTCGCCGGCACTCCCAAGCGTAGGAACTTCTTGTGTTTTGGGCGCGCCTCGACTCCCTAAGGAAGGACACTAGAGTTGCCGACCATTCGCTGACTTGGACGGCGCTGGCCGCGATCGACTCAGCCGCGCCTATTTCAGGGCGAGCGGCGCGGCCGCAATCGCGTGCTTCATCGCCGTGTCCCAGAGCACAACCGTGTGGTAGCCCATCGTGCCCGCGGTCATCGCGGCCGGGACCTTGTAGTCCTGCATCCCGGACGTTCCCGTGAGCGGCCCGAGGTCGATGATCTTCGTCTGGTCGATGTCGGCATCCGTGGTGACGTCCGTGTTCGAGACGAGGATGACGTTGGTGTGCTCGGCGGTGGCGACTGTGAACTCCTCGAACACGACCGCGAAGCTGCCGTCCGCGAGATGCTCGAGGGCGACCGTCCCACTGGCATCCGCGTCGACCCGATGGAACGACCCCATCGCCACCGTCGTCGGTCCGGACGCGGCCGGACTGGATGCCGCCGGACTGGATGCGGCCGGTCCGGACGCCGAAGCGCTGGCCGCGACGCTCGGAGCGCTCAACGGCGACGGCGAAGCGGCGGGGCTCGTACTTGCGCCGCTGCTGCAGGCCGCGAGAACGGCGATCGACAGGATTACAAGGGCAGAGCCAGTGGCACGGTACATCGGGAGGCCTCGCTAACGCTCAGGAGGCCCGAGCATGTGTCGTCAGCGTGACGGTGGAATGACTTCTCCATGACACGCACGACCGCTGGTCTGGGTCCCCACGACTTCGCACGGCGGGAGCCGAAGCAGTTCACTGGGACGCGGTCCCCGCGACGAGATTGCCAGGTCACGACGGCGATCGGTAAGGGCTTGACCCGTGGCCGTGATCTGGCATCAGTGCCTCAAATCCGGCGGCCGTTTGCGGAGCATCTGAAGGCAACCGTTGTGTTCATCCAGGACCGCCATGACGACATCGCCTGAAGTCGGGTCAATCCCGGCCACGATGGCAGCGGGTGCGTGCTGCTCGAAGCACGATTG
>QHUQ01000133.1 GCA_003221985.1 Gemmatimonadota bacterium
CGGTGTGTGCGCCCGACAACGCCGGGCTCACGCTGCAGCCCGGTTTTTGCGCACTCCTGGTCGCCGAGTCGATCGGACCGGCACGGCACCTGGTGGTGCTCGAGAACGGCGATGTACTGGTCGCGATCACCGGCCCGCGCGGCGGCATTCGGTTGCTGCGGGACACGACCGGCGATGGCAAAGCCGATATCGTGCGCTCGTTCGGCGTCGGAGCGGGGACGGGAATCGCGTTTGCCGGAGAGTATCTCTACTTCGCGACGAACAATGCCGTCGTGCGGTGGCACTGGAATATCGGCCAGCTCGAGCCCCCGACTGGCGCGGGACCCGATACGGTGGTGAGCGGTCTCACGCTGGGCCGGCAGCACCCCGCCAAGAGCATTGTCGTCGGCTCCGACGGCCAGCTCTACGTCAACATTGGTGCGCCCTCCAACTCCTGCCAGGTGCACGATCGGATGCCGGAGTCGCCGGGCCAGGATCCCTGCCCGTTGCTCGACATCGCCGGTGGTATCTGGCGGTTCGATCCTCGCCACGGCAACCAGACACAGCTGGACGGCCAGCGGTTTGTGACGGGCATTCGGAACGCCGTCGCGCTGGCGGTAGATCCGGGCACCGGAGCAGTCTTCGCCGCTCAACACGGGCGCGATCAACTCGCCGCCAACTGGCCCAAGCTCTATAACGACGCACAGAGCGCCGAGCTGCCGGCGGAAGAGGTGTTCCGGCTCGAGGCGGGCAGCGATTACGGCTGGCCGTACTGTTACTACGACGGGCGGCGCAGACAACAAGTGCTGCAGCCCGAGTACGGAGGAGACGGCAAAACGGTAGGCCGATGCGAGTCGGTGCCCCGGCCCGTCGTCGCGTTCCCGGGGCACTGGGCGCCCGACGGGATGACGTTCTACAACAGCCGGCACTTCCCGATCAAGTATCGTGGCGGGCTGTTCATCGCATTCCACGGTTCCTGGAACCGCGGCCCACTGCCGGAAGCCGGTTACAAAGTGATGTTCGTGCCGTTTGCGCGAGGCATCGCGACCGGCGCGCCGGAGGTGTTCGCCGACGGATTTGCGGGCCCGGTCGTCAGTCCCAACGGCGCGCGCTACCGGCCGACGGGCGTGGCAGTGGGGCCTGACGGATCGCTATATGTGGCTTCGGATCAGGGAGAGGGCGCGGTTTTCAGGATTCTCAGTCAGCCCTAGCGACTGCGACGCTGCGGTATCCCGCCCAGGCGGACGCGCGCGACGGAATCCGCCGTGGCGATCGCCCGGTCGGAATCCCATTTGTAGTAGAGCGTGAGACAGGACGAGAGGTTCATGTCGCGTTTGGCCGCGCACGCTTGCAGCTCTCGGCGGTGGCTCGCGAGATCGTGATTCCAGATCGAGTCCTGCGTCGTCTGCACCCGGGACAGAGGCCACCCGGCGACGAGCAGGCAGCTCCTGAGTTGATCGTCGCTCTTGGCGCAGCTTTGCAGATCCCGTTTGTGTTTCGCCGAGCCGCGCGCCCAAACCGAATCCATTTGCCAGGTCTTGATCGAATCGAGCTCGCGGGCTCGATCCGTCGCCGCCCGCTGCGCGTCGGCGACTGTCCAGTGATACAGGCCCACGAGGCACTGCGTCGTCCCCTTCGCGTCGAGTGAGATCGAGCTGCACTCGACGATCTCAGCCCGCTTGCTCGATTTCTTTCCGCAGGCATTTACCAGGGCGATCAGGACGAGGGCGCCGATTCGTAAGGCATGGGGTCGCATGGCGCCACTAAGATACAAAACTCCTAACGCAGCAACAGGAAAACGTCGTAGAGTGCGTGGGTCCATGCAGTTATGCCGAACCCCCGCAGCAGATAGAGACCGCTGAAGAAGAGTCCGGCGATGGTGCGGAATACAAAGGAATAGACGTCCAGGCGATCGCCATACGGCCCGATATAGTGGAAAGCGGAGAAGATCAACGCGCCGAGCACGGTCGCGGCCAGCCCCGAGACGAGGGGCCGCCAGCCGAGCAGCTTGGCGGCGCCCCACGCAATCAGGCCGACCAACACGACGCGAAACAGCAGCTCTTCGTAGATTCCCGCGCCGATGGACAGCATCAGCAGCGTCCAGCGGCCCAGCTGTTGGCCGCCGAGACCGAGGCTCATGGGCGGCGGCGGCGCGCCCAGCAACGCCGCGGTGAGGCCTCCCACCACGATCCCGAAGACGAGAGACAGGCACACCGACTCGAGCAGCATTCCGGGCAGGAAACCGGGCTTCAGATTGCCGCGATTGGCGCGGATGTCCTTGGCGATCAGCCAGGCGCCGACACCGATGAGACAGAGCATGAACAGCCGGGGCCCCCAGACGCCGGCCAGCCAGATGAACACCGCTTCCAGCAGCACGTCCGCGCCGTTGCGGATACCCAGGCCGCCGGGCCCCGGCGGGACGATCGCCGCGAGCACCTGGTAGATGATCAACAACGGCAAGGCGAAGAGCAGGCTATAACGGGGAGCGCGGCTCGCCTGCCAATAGGTGTGGATCATTCCTGAATCTTATCCTTCACCTGGGTTCGTACAGAGCCCTACGTGCCCTTCGTAATCCTCGTTACCGCCGTCCTCGCCGTGCAGTCACCGTCCGGCGACAGCAGCGCGTATCTCGATGCCGCTGCGCGCCGGCTCGTCGCGGCGGCCCGGTCGCGGCGTGAAACCATCGACCGCTCCATCACCGCCTATCGCACGACGGTGCGTGAGCGCATTGGCGTGGGCATCCGCGCGCTGCGGCGCGACCGCATGCTCTACCGCCGCGAGCTCGCGCTGCGCATCGATTGGCGGCGTGACTCCATCGCGCAGATCACCGTGATCGGTGCGCGGCAAGCGGTGCCAGCCGCCGTTCCAAGGCCGACACTGCCCAAGGACCTGAAGCGGGATGCCGGCCACTACGCATTCGACCCCGCGGACGATCGCCTCACGATCGGCTTCAACGCTTCGCGCGGTGACAACCCCGGCGATTCCACGCGGGACTCTACCCGTGAGAAACACGACATCGCATTCCAGCACCCGCTGGCGCCGGGCAGCGAGGCGAACTATCGCTTTGCGACCGGCGATTCCAGTGTCGTCGTGTTTGCCAACGGGCGCACGATCACGCTGCGCGAGCTGCGCGTGATTCCGCGCCGGCTCGATTTCCGCCTGGTGTCGGGCTCGTTCTGGATCGACGAGGAGTCGCACGCGGTCGTGCGCGCGTTGATCCGCCCCGCGCGTCCCTTCGATTTCGAACAGGATCTGGCGGATGAGGACGACAAGGACATTCCCGGGTTCGTCAAGCCGATTCGGGCCGAGGTGCGGTTCCTGACCATCGATTATGGACTCTGGTCGGGCCGCTGGTGGATGCCCCGGCTGATCGCCATGGACGCGGTCGCGACGGCCGGCTCTTTCCTGCAGATGCCGGTGCGCTACGAGCTCCTGTACGACGAATACGAAGTCAGCGGGGACACGGCACTCCCTCGTGCCCCACGTCCGCCCGCGGCAACAGCGGAGCAAGACTCGATCGCGCGTGCCGCCTGTCACGCGCGCGAGGAAGGCATCTCGTGCAAATGCAGGAACGGCCACTGCCTCGCCGTCCGCGTAAACATGCCGGCTGACACGGCAGCGCTGATCTCGAGCACGGCGCTGCCGCCCTCGTTCGGATCCACCAACGACACGCTGATCTCGCAGGGTGAGATGGAGGAGCTGACCCGCGGGCTCGGCAAACTGCCGGGGGCTCCATGGCAGTTCAAGGCGCGGCCGCCACGCTGGGGGCTGGCGCGCTACAACCGCGTCGAAGGACTCTCCCTCGGCGCGCGCGGCGAGCTCGACCTGGGCCGGCTGCGCCTCGATGGAGCGGGTCGCATAGCGACGTCGGACGGCCACCCCGATCTCGCAGCCGGTCTGGTGCGCGAAACCGGTGCGGCGCGCGTTCGCGTCGCCGGGTACTGGCGGCTTGCCGCCGTCGATCCGGCGGCGCGTTCCCTTGGCCTCGGCAATTCGCTCGGTGCGCTCCTGCTGGGCCGCGACGACGGCGATTACTTCCGGGCCGCGGGTGTGGAGCTGAGCATCGTGCCGCCGGTGACGCTGCCGCAGCGCTTCTCGCTGCGGCTGTACGCCGAACGGCAACGTCGCGCGGTGCAGCGCACCGACTTCTCGTTCGCGCATGCGATCCACGAAGATCACGTGTTCCGCCCCAATATCACCGCCGACTCGGCGGATCAGATCGGCGCCGTGCTCACGGTTCGCGCGCAACGTGGCATCGATCCCGAGCACGTGCAGATGTCGACCGACGTCACCCTGGACGGCGGGGCAGGGACGTTCGGTTTTGCGCGAGCGAGCGGCACATGGCGCGTCAGCACGCCGGTGGGGAAGACTCTCGCAGCGGCCATGGAGCTGGGCGGGGGTATGTCAGCGGGCCGTGTCCCGGTTCAAAGCGACTGGTACCTCGGCGGACCGGGCACGCTGCGGGGCTACGGCGGAGGCGTGACCAGTGGCGACGCCTTCTGGCGCGCGCGCGCGGAGCTCGCGAACCGCTGGCCGGCCGCGCGCGTCGTCCTGTTCGCGGACGTGGGCCGCGCGGCGCTGCGCGATCATCTGTCGCTCGCCCGGCCGCTGGCGGGCGTGGGCGTGGGGGCGAGCTTCCTCGACGGCCTCGTGCGCCTGGACCTCGCGCGCGCCGTCAGGACGCCGACCGGGTGGCGTCTGGATTTCTATACCGACGCAGCGCTGTAATTGGCGGTATTAGGAGCTGGGAGATAGGATCTGGGAGTTCGAACGAAGCCCTGACTCCCAACTCCCAACTCCTCACTCCTATAACATGACCTCATCACCGTCACTCTCCGGCGTCGTCAACGATCTCAAGCGCGAGCTGGGACTATTCGACGCGATCATGATCAACGCGGGAACGATGATCGCGTCGGCGATTTTCATCGTTCCCGCAACGGTCGCCGCCGCGGTGCATGGGACGGCGCTGATGACGCTGGTGTGGGTCATCGGCGGGATCGTGTCGTTGCTCGGAGCGCTGTCGATCGCGGAGCTGGCGGCCGCCTATCCGGAGGCGGGCGGGCAGTATGCGTATCTGCGCGAGGCCTATGGGACCGTGTGGGCCTTTCTGTATGGGTGGGCAAACTTCGCCGTCATCAACACGGCATCGATTGCCGCCATCGCGGTGGGCTTCGCGCGGTATATCGGATTCTTCACGCCGCTCTCGGAAACGGCGATCCGCAGCGTCGCGATCGCGTCGATCATCGGCCTGACGCTGCTCAACTGCCGCGGCGTGCGACTCGGCGCGACCACGCAGAACGTCCTGACGACGCTGAAGATCGCCGCACTGTTGGCGCTCATTGCGACGTCATTCGTGCTGTCGGGAGGGGCGTCGTCGCACCTCCAACCGCTGTGGCCCTCGGGCGCCATGGGGCAGTGGATCAGGCCATTCGGCGTGGCGATGGTCGGGGTGCTGTGGGCCTACGACGGGTGGATCGAAACAACCTACGTGGGAAGTGAAATCATGGATCCGGGGCGGAACCTGCCGCGCTCCATCATTCTCTCCACACTGATCGTGATCGCGCTCTACGTGCTCGTCAGCGTGGCCTATGTGTACGTGCTCTCTCCCGCCAGCGTAGCGGGCTCAGCCTTGGTCGCCTCCGATGCGGCCAAAGTCACGATGGGAGGGATCGGCGCGACGTTCGTGGTTGCCGCGATCCTGATCTCGACACTGGGCGCGAACAACGGGATCATCCTCACCGCGGCGCGGATCCCGTATGCGATGGCCCGCGGCGGCATGTTCTTCCGCTCGCAAGGAATCGTGCACCCGCACTATGCGACGCCGGCGGTCGCGCTGCTCACCCAGGGCGTCATTGCGTCGGCGCTCACGGCGTTTGGGACGTACGATCAGCTCTTCACCTACGTCGTGTTCGCGCAGTTCGTCTTCTACGCGCTCTCGGCCGGTGCGGTCATCCGCTTGCGCCAAACGGCGCCGCAACTGGCGCGGCCGTATCGCACGTGGGGCTATCCCGTCACGCCGATCGTCTTCATCGCCTTCGCGATCTGGCTGGTATACAACACGATTGTGGAGACGCCGCGCGATTCTGCCATCGGCGCAGGGCTGATTCTGCTCGGATTGCCGGGATACTGGTACTGGAAGAAACGACGGTAGAAAAACGACGGTCGTCTTTTTACCGTCCCTTACCGTCGTCTTTTTACCGTCCCTTACCGTCCCTTACCGTCGTGCTCGCCCAGGGGGCCTCCAGTCAATTAGCTCAGCCAACGATGGTGGGATCCGAGTGCCCCACACATCACGCATCGGCACCGTGACGATTTGGGGTCGCGTGCCCGGCTGGCCGTCGCGGCCGTCCTGACCCTTTGCGCCGGGGGGCCCGGCGGCTCCGGCACTTCCCGCGACACAGCGCGGGTCATTCGCAGGCGACGCTGCGCCGCCCTTCCCACCGGCGCCGCCCTTGCCGCCCGATCCTCCGTCACCGCCCTCACCACCGGGGACCTGCGCGTCTACCAGGCCGGCGAGAAACGGCTCCTCGGACGGGGCGATGATCGTGATCTGCCCGCCACGCCCGCCCGGCCCACCGCCGCTGCCGTTGCCACCAGCGCCTCCGGGACCGCCGGCGCCGCCGGGGCAACCGGGCTGGCCGGCTGTTCCCGCGACGCCTGTCGCTCCCTCCGCGCCGCGGGAGCCGTGGGAGCCGCGCGCCTCGATGATGAGCCAGTCGGAGGGTGGGACAGCGCGGGCGTCGGCGAGCACGTAATGCGGCGGCGCGTCTTCCACTTCGATGCCGGCGACGAGCAACCGGTCGTAAAACGGCGACTGGAGGATTCCCAATCGCACCGTCACCTGGGGTCCACCGGCGCCGGCACCGGCGCTACGGAACCCAAAGGCGTGCTGCAGGCAGCTGTAGTCGGGTGCTACGACCGTGGACGTCGTGATGCTGGGCTTGGCCCGGAGCACGGCCGAGATGCGAAAGCCCGTGATCGCGGTCGCGAGGGGATCGCGGTAGGCGTTCCAGCCGCCGCCCTCGAGCGGCGTCGCCTCGGGACTCGAGCGCTCCAGGAAGACGACGTGCAGCCGCGGCGGATGATCCTCGTCGTAGCGACTCTCGAACGGAACGATAGAGCCGTCGTTCAGGACCGCCGTGTAGACCGCGCCGAACGATTCACCGGGACAGGCCCGCGTGCTCGTTGACATGCGCAGCTCGCGGATCTGCTCGACGAGCCCGGGATCGGGAGCGAAGGATGGGGGCGGCCGCTTCGGTCCGCATGCCGCGGTGAGGACGACCGCTGCCAGAACCGCACGTCTCATGGATTTTCCTCGCGCAGGAATCGATTGGTGTCGACGTCGTAGATCCGTGTCCGAATCACGATGCCCGCCTGGTTCGGATCGACTTCGCGCACGTAGACCAGTTTCCGGTTCTCGGACGGCCGGTAGATGATCCAGCTGCCGGGCGGGGCGAAGGCGCTGATGCCGGCGCAGGGGCGGGACCTCGGCCGGGGCTGATGGCCGGGCGGCGTGCCCGGAATCCAGATGCGGCACTCGCCCATTTGTGGCAGCTGGCCGGGTGGCAGTCCGAGAGTGGCGGCCGTACTCGGTCCGCTTTGGACATCCGGATTCGGTCCCAGGAGGACCGTCCGTGTCGTTCGACTGCAGGCGGTGACGGCCAGTACGCCCGCGATGGTGCAGGCGAACGCGCGATGCATGGGGCCTCCCCCCAAAGGTCGGACCAAATGTAGTATTTCATCGCATGTCGCGCGGGGGGGCGGGGGCGCCGGGGGCGCCGGTCCAGGCCGGATTGATCGAGACGATTCGAGCGAGGGACGGGCGGATCCCCTGGCTCGGCCGCCATGTCGCACGACTCCGCGCAGCCAGCGCGGCGCTCGACCTGGTCGAGCCAGCGGATGACCTCGATGATCTCGTGCGGCTCACCGCGGGTTCGGGAGACCGCGTCGTGCGACTCGAGCTGCGCGACGGGCGCGCCGAGGTGACGACCCGCGAGGTCAACGCTGATCAGGCTCCTGCCATCGTCGTTTCCGACGAAGTGCACCGACCGTATCCCCACAAGACAACGCGCCGCGAGCAGTTCGGCCGGGCGCTGGCGAGCGCGCGGCGGATTGGCGCCCAGGACGCGCTGCTCGTCACGGCCAATGGCAGCGTTGCCGAGGGCACCGCGTGGAATCTGTTTTGGTGGGATGGGACGGGGGGGGCGCTGTGCACGCCGGCGGCCGAGCTCGGCATCCTGCCGGGACTGGGGCGCAGCCGTGTCATGGAGCTGACGACTGTCAGGGAGGAGCAGGTGCCCGTTGCAGCGCTCGCCGGCCGCAGCCTGTTCCTGGTAAACGCGGTGCGCGGGATTGTGGAGATCGGGATGCTGCAGGGGATGCGTGTTCCTCGAGATCCTCGAACAGCTGAGCTTTCATCGGCCTTCTGGCCCGATTAGGTTACCTTGGCGTCTTGGCGCCTTAGCGTCTTGGCGTCTTGCATGGTGGCTGTAGCTCAATTGGTTAGAGCGCCGGACTGTGGCTCCGGAGGTTGCGGGTTCAATCCCCGTCAGCCACCCTCTTGAGACTAGTTGCAAAGTTGCGCAGACGGCAAAGTTGCAAGTGGTCACAAGTGCAAGTCGCAAGCACGGCTGTGCAACTCGGACTGGGGACTTGAAGCCCAGCTTGCAACTTCGTTTCTTTGCAACTGCGCAACTAGTAGTCAAAGGTCCGTAGCTCAATTGGTAGAGCACCGGTCTCCAAAACCGGGGGTTGCAGGTTCGATTCCTGCCGGGCCTGTTGCATCACGGCATCACTCGCTTGCCATGAATCCTCTGGGTAGCTTCGACCTACCAGCCGTATCCGTCATCCCATACTGAGGAGGCCGTATGCGTTTCTGGGGTAGGGTTGTTGCCGTCCTCGCTGTCGCCGGTTGCAGCGGCTCGGTTCCCAATGCCGATCACATTACCGGTCAGAACGTACCGATCCTCGCCAGCAGCGTCGCCAGTGATGAAGCTCCTCCCATCGTCTTCAATACGCAGATGCGGTCCGACATCGAGGTGCCGGCGTGTGCATCCGAATCACAGGGGCATGCGCAGATCAAGATCCTGCAGGATGGCACGATCGAGTCGACGGTCATCCTCGACAACAAGGGAGATGAGAGCGTTCGCTTCGGGCATATCCACCATCTGCCCGCCGGGGCGAGCTCAGGTCCAATCATCTGGTGGCTGTCGAGCCCGGTGGGCGCGAACCTGCACCTCACGGATCGGCACATCGACGTCCGGCAGGTCGGCATATTCGTAACGAACCCGCATTTCGCCTCGGCGCAGGCCGGCCTCGACGAGCTGCTTGCCCATCCAGGCGATTTTTACGTGAACTTCCACTCGGACAATTGCCCCGCGGGGTTCGCGCGCGGTTTCCTGCCCTGATGTAATCGGACTGCGGAGGGGCGCGACCAGCCCCTCCGCCATAATCGCAGCAAAACGGTGCGGCTTCTTGTTACTACGGGGTGCTGTAGCGGTAAATCACGCCCTTATACCCACGCACGCTGTACCCATTCGCGGCACTGACGACGTACACGAGATGCTCGAGCGGGCTTGGGACCACCGCTGCCGCCGCGTAGGCGTATGGAGTCCGCCCGGGAGTATTGAGGACTCCCAGAACGGACCAGTTGCTCCGGTCGATCACGATGAGGCTGGGTTTGTAGGTACTGTCGATCGTTGAATACACGAATGACGCTACGTAGAGCCAGGGATGGACCGGGTCAAATGCCACTGGCCCCGTGGCGACGTAATCCGTCTCCCCGTAGAGCGTGTCGATCTGCAAATCGCGCAAAACACTCCCGTCGGCGGCGCGAACGAGCATGATGTGCTTCCTGTACGGCGCCGTGTCCTCAATCGCCGCCAGCGCCAGCGTATCACCATCAAACGAGAACGCGCCTTCCGGCTGTATGATCCCGGGAATGACGTAGGCGGTATCCAGGGTCCGGCCGTCGAACACGACCGGCTGCTCGGCGGGCAGCCAAAGGAAACGGTCCCCGCGGGGTGAAATCGTGACGCCATTTGGCCCATCGGCGGAGTTGAAGAAGCTGTAGCCACAGGGTGTGGTGTCACAGATGTAAAAGTTGTTGTGATTATTCCAGTTGAAGATCCAGCGCCGCGGGGACGGCTGTCCACTCGTGTACCAGGTATACGAGCAACAGGAGATACTATCGATCAACTGCGGAGGTGACGTGATCGTCCACAGCTTCGGCACCCCGCACGTGCCGTCGGCCTTCTTCCCGATGAAGATGAACCGATCGGTCCGATAGCTCGGCGACGGACTCCAGATGCAGTCGGGCGAATACAATGATTCGGGGAAGGTCACCGCGGCCGTGCCGGTGCGCAGATCGAACACCGCGGCGCCGGGATCTGATCCGGCCATCACCAGCGGTGCGCCGCTTCCCGGAAGCCAGTACGGCTGTCCCGACATGTTCGCGCCGTACGTCGCGGACTCGAAGCCGTGAAGCGTTACGGGACCAAGCGACAGCGCCTGCCGGCCGGCCAACACACGGATTTGGAAGGTGCCGGCCCGTCTGGGGAGTGTGAAGGTGAAGGTCGTGTCGTCAAATCGGCGCGCGGGCAGCGTGTCCCCGTCCAGAAGCACGATCGGATCTGCGGTGCGGAAATACGCCTCGCTGATTCGCAGCTCGCCGCCACTCCAGAGCTCCCGGGAGGAGAGCACCGGATCGAACGACGAAGGACCCGCGTCGTTCGGTTCCTGGCAGGCAACCAGCACCAAAAGCACAGCGCACAACCACTTCATGCTCTGAAGATAAACGAGCTGCTGAGACGGTCGTAGCCCCCATCTGCCCGCAGCATCCAGGCGTCTGTGGTCTGCAATTCGGTCGTCAGAAGTGCGTCCAGCTTGCTCCGCGCGGCCGCGTCGAACACCGGCGTCACGACTTCCACGCGACGCCTGAGATTGCGGGGACGCCAGTCGGCGGAGCCGATGAAGTACGCCTCGCCCGAGTCGCCGCCGTTCGCAAAATGATAGATCCGCGCGTGCTCCAGGAAACGCCCCAGAATGCTGATCACACGAATGCGCTCGGAGAGGCCCGGCACGCCGGGTCGCAACGTGCAGATGCCCCGTACGACGAGATCGACGTCGACCCCCGCCTGCGACGCGCGGTACAGCGCCTGAATGACCGTCGAGTCGGAAAGCGCGTTGAGCTTGGCACGGATGCGCGCCGGCTTGCCGGCGCGCGCGGCCGCGGTCTCGCGATCGATCAGTGCGAGCAGCTGCTCGAGCAAGCTCGCCGGCGCAACGAGGAGGTGCCGCAGCTTCGCCTGCGGCGCCTGACTCGACCCCGTCAGCTCGTTGAACAGCGCATGCACGTCGGCGGTGATCTCGGGATTCGCGGTGAACAGGCCGAGATCGGTGTAGGCGAGCGCGGTATCTGGGTTGTAGTTGCCGCTGCCGATGTGCGCGTACCGCCGCACCTTGCCGTCTGCCGTGCGGCGCACCACCAGCGCGAGTTTGGCGTGCGTTTTGATGCTGACGAGGCCGGTCACCACGTGTATCCCGTCGCGCTCGAGACTCCTGGCCCAACTGATATTCCGCGCTTCGTCGAATCGCGCCTTCAGTTCCACGACGACTGAGACGTCCTTGCCCGCGAGGGCTGCACGGCGCAGCGCATCACCGATGGCCGACGCCCCCTCCCCACCTGGTCGATACAGCGTGAGCTTGATCGATTGGACCGCCGGGTCATCGGCCGCTTCCGAGATGAACCGCTCGAAGCTTCCGGGGAACGAGTCGTGCGGGTGATGCACCAGCACGTCGTGCTCGTCGATCTGCTCGGCCACACTGCGGGCCGGCGCGAAGGGTTGCGCCGGCTCGAGCGGCGGATAATCCGGGAGCGACTCGCTGGATGCGGGGGGAATGTCGCGGAGAGCGCCCAGGTCGACGATTCCGTCCGACACATACACGTCGGCAGGGTTCAACGTGCTTTCTGCTTCGCTCTCTTCGAATCGCAGCTCGCGCTGCAGCAGGTCCTGCAGTGCCGCCGGTGTGCCGGCTTCGAACTCGACGCGCAGGACCGGCTGGCGCTGGCGCTGTGCAAGTTCCTCTTCGATGGCCTGCAGGAAATTGGCGGTCGACGATTCGTCCAACTGCAGGTCGCCGCTGCGGGTCAACCGGAACGCGTGCGCGCCGGCGATGATCCGACCGGGATACAGTGCATCGAGACTCGCGCGGACGAGATCCTCGATCGAAATCCGCTTTCCCCTGTCATCGATCGCAACGAACCGCGGCAGATCCTGCGGCAGCTCGACAACGGCGTAGTGCAGCGGGGAATTCGGTCGATCGCGCAGTGCCACGAGCAGCGCGAGGCGACGGTCGCCCACGCGGGGGAAGGGATGTCCCGGGGCGCGCGTCAGCGCTTTGGGGTTGACGAACGGAAGTATCTCATCGGCGCAGCGGGCGCGCAGCCGCCCTCGTTCCGCATCCGTCAGATCGTCCCAGCGTGCGATGGCGAGACGCGGCGCCAAGTCCTGGTATATCCGGTACTGGCGCGTCAGCAACGGCCGCAGCCGCACGCCAAACGCGTCGAGCGTTTCTTGCGGCGTGAGTCCTCCGCCGCTGCCGTCGGCTGAGGGCTCGTTGCGACCGGCGGCGACCAGCTGTTTCAGCGCCGCGATCTGCGTGATCATGAACTGGTCGAGATTGGTCGAAAAAATGCCGAGGAATCGCACACGTGCCGCCGCCGGTACGCGGGTGTCTGCGGCGAGCTCCAGCACGCGCGCATTGAACTCGAGCCAGGAGATCTCGGGGTTGAGAAACTGGTCGGGCCCAGACGTGGCGCGCACCGCATCCTTCGCGACTTCCGGCAGCCCGGGGGCGCGTCGCTCGCTCAGTGTCACGCGGCTCGCGCGCTCGAGCTCCTCCTGCTCTGCGGCCACCGGTGCGAACGACATACCCGACCATTCGGGCACCAGCGGAGAGCGAGACGCGACCGTCAGTGCTGCCAGCGTCGTGGGGTCACGCAGGACCGGTGAGCCCACGCGCGCAACGAGATCAGCGGGCGCGAACCATTGCAGCCCTTCACCATTGCCCGAATTGCGGCGCAGCCGACGCGCCGTCCACACCTCCAGCGGAACGCCATCGCCGGCACGGGGGACGATGCCGAGCAGGCGGAGCTGGCCTTCGCCGCTGCCGACGAGTCGCCGCAGGACGGCGCGGCACGTGTCCTCACCGCTGCCCTCCTGCACCGGCAGGCGTAGCTCGGTGCCGTGACGACGCAGGCCGACGCGGCCGTGCTCGACGGCGATCAGCGCGATCTCGCGCGCGATCGCGGCGCGAGGCTCTCCCGTCATGAGTCGCGCGGCTCGCTCATTGCGGAACCGTCCGGCAGCCGCGCACGAAGTCGCGCTGCACGACCGACCGGTTATCGATGGCGCGGTAGAAGTCATCGAAATAGTCCAGCAGGCCGCGCACATCCCGCTCGCTGAGCTCGGGGACGGCGCGAACGGCGGCGTACACCGAATCTTTCGCCGATCGGAACCGGGCAAAAGCCCCGTTCAGGATGCTGTCGGGCTGGCAATAGCCGCGGTACAGCCGCTCACGCACCGAGTGGATCGGGAGTGTTTGCGGCGGGATGGCGTAGGGCGCGCCGACCGCGCCGGAGTAGTCGAAATCATACGGCACCGCGAACAACGGATGCGGCTCCGCCTTCGCGCTCACGATCGCGATGTTGTGGCGTGCCCAGACCGACCAGTCGGTGTTGCCGATGAGGTATTGAAAGACCGCGACCAGCGTCATGTACGATGGGTCCGTGACCAGGTCGTGGACCTTCGCGGTCTCCACCACCTCGGCGTCGAGACGACCGGCCAGCTCGACGTCCGATTCGATCAGGAATCCGTAGCGCGTCACGGTGTCGTGGTGCGCCGAATCGAGATACGTGATGTGCGCGAGCCGCACACGAAAGCTGGTATCGGTGAGCGCATTGAACACCCGATACACAAGGCGAATCGGGGGGAAGCCGCAGCGTGCCAGCCGGAAAATGCCCCGCGTGCGCAGCTTGACGTTCAAGCTGCCCGTGTCGCGCGCGGTCCCATACCGCAGCGTGGCGGGATGGTCCTTCTTCTTCTCTCCGCGATCGCGAAACAACGCACGGAGATCTGTCTCCAATTGCAGCGTCAGAGGGGCATGGTCGAGGAACAGCCGCGAACCGGAGGTGGGGAGGGCGGGGAGGGCCTGAGCAACGAGCAGTGCGGCCAGAACAAGCTGCATGGGGCGAAGCTACGTCGATACCCGGTTTCGGCCAGCCTCCTTGGCTCTGTAGAGGGCCTTATCCGCCGCCTGCACGACCTGATCAGGAGACGTGTTTCGGTGGTTGCGCTCGGCCACGCCGATGCTCACGGTGATCGTGATCGCCTGGCGGCTCTTCCTGCCTTTATCGGTCTTGGGCTTCACGCGGGGCCGGAACCGCCGGCGCATCGTGAAGTGACTCGTTTCCACCGTCTCGCGCAGCTCCTCGAGATGCGGCAAACACTCATCCTGGCCCTTGCCGGGGAAGACGAGCGCGAACTCCTCTCCCCCGTACCGGTAGGCGGTCCCGCCGCCCGGCGCCTGCGCCAGCCGCGCGGCGACCAGCCGCAGCACGTGGTCACCCGCGTCATGGCCGTACGTGTCGTTGAAGCGCTTGAAGTGGTCCACGTCCACCATGGCGACGCTGAACTGGCCGCTCAGCCGCGGCAGCGCCTCGTTCAAGGCGCGCCTCCCCGGGAGCTCGGTCAGCCCGTCGCGGTACGCCATCATGTACGAGGATTCGATCACCGCCACGACGAGGATCAAGCCCGCGGTCGACAGCCACAGCTCCTGACCGGGTCCCGCGGCCGGCCACGACAGCACCGCGAACACCGCGGCGAGGCTGTACAAGTAGCCGCGCACCGGCGATTGCGGCTCGCGGAACCAGGCCATGGTCAGCAACACGCCGATGGCGAGGAAGGCAATGATCGCGGGCTGCTGGACCGGGGTCCAGGCGGTGAAGCGGGCCGGCAGCAAGTGGGTCGTCAGGAACTTGAGACTCTGGACCGGAAACGACCGTGCGAGAAATACGACGCACATCACCTGCACGCCGAGCAACACCCAGCGCAGCAGGCCGGCCGCCGTGAGGGTGCCGCGCTCGGGCAGCAGCGCGACCAGCGCGAGGTTGATCGGGAGCAGGAATGCCAGGGCGTGGAAGTAGGTGCGGTCACGCGGTGTGTCGAGGCCGTTCAGGAGGACGTATTCCGTGAGCGCGAGCAGCGCGATCGCGAACACCAGCCGCGAGCGATTGAAGCGCCAGCCCAGCAGCAGCGCGGCGGCGAGGACGGTGAAAGGGAACACGGTCGCCAGGCCCGCGGCGGTGCCCCGCAGCGACGGCATCGTGACGAGCAGTGCCGCCGCGACGAGAATCGGCACTTCGGGCACGAATTTGGAAACGAAGCGTTTCATCGGGCCAGTAACGGTACGTATCAAACGGGGAAGGTCAACTGCGGATGTCGCCGGGTTGACCACCTGTGCGCGGACTGGCGATATTCACCCGCCCCGCCATGGCGGTATCGTCTAGGGGACTAGGACGGAGCCCTCTCAAGGCTCAAACACGGGTTCGAATCCCGTTACCGCTACTCGTCGCCCCCATCGTCTAACGGCTAGGACACCACTCTTTCAAGGTGGGAACAGGGGTTCGATTCCCCTTGGGGGCACTACTCTTCGTCGTCGTACTCCCGCTGTACGACGCAGTTGCCGCCTGAATTCTTCGCCGCATACAACGCATGATCGGCGACCAGCATCAGCTGCGGGCTGGACGCCTGCGCCGCATCGCGGGGCAGCTCCACCAGCCCGCCGCTCACGGTCACCATCATCGAGGCGTTCTCGACCAGATTGCGCCGAATGCGCGTCGCCACGATGAGTCCCGCGACGGCATCCGTATCCGGCAGGATGATGGCGAATTCATCGCCGCCGAGGCGGGCGGCTATGTCGGTGCCACGCAAGCTTTTCTGGATGGCGAGGGCGACGCGGCCCAGTGCCTGGTCGCCCGCATGATGGCCCCAGCGGTCGTTCAAGAGCTTGAGGCGATCGACGTCGATGAGCAGCAGTGAGAGCGGCGCCCCGTAGCGGCGGCAGCGCGCGATTTCCCGCGTCATCGTCGCATCGAAGTGGTAGCGGTTGAACAGGCCGGTCAGCGGGTCCGTCACCGAACGGTGCTCCAGCCGCTCGAGCGCCGCGTGCTCCACGATCGTGGGTGAGACGAGGTCGCCGCTGATGTTCAGCATGTAATCCACGGCCGCGACGACGGCGCCGACGTTGCGTCCGAGGCGCGAGCCGAGCTCGCGGCGGTGCGCTTCGATCGCCGCCGCACGTTCGGCGGCTTCGGTCTCGCTCAGCCGGGCGTGGGGGAAGACGCGCTGCAGGGGCAGCGCCCCGCCTGCCACGGCGACCGCGATAGCGCGGCGGTCGGCCCCGGTGCGGCGCTCCAGCCCGCTGCGACGCTCGTCCACGGGATTACCAGCCGATGGCATAGTTCGAGAGCGTGTGGTGCTGGAAACTCATGCCGTCTCCAGCAATGCGTCGAGCTTGTCGATTTCCGCGCGTGCCGACAGCCGTTGGAACGAGGAGCGGGCACGCTGGGCGGCAGCCTTCCCGGCGGTCGCGTCGCCCCGCTGGATCAGCAGGTGCGCGAGATCGCGCTCCGCCATCGCGAGCAGCAGGGGACGGCCGTGCTGGGTGGCGCGATCGATGACGTCGCGCAGCAGC
>QHUQ01000090.1 GCA_003221985.1 Gemmatimonadota bacterium
CGGTCAGTACGGGCACGTCGTGATTCATATGGAGCCGGGGGAAGCCGGCACCGGGTTCGTGTTCGAGGACAACATCGTCGGGGGCACGATCCCGAAGGAATACATCGGCCCGGTCGAGCAGGGCGTCAAAGAGGCACTGGAAAACGGCGTCCTCGCCGGCTATCCGATGGTGGATGTGAAGGTGGAGCTGGTGGACGGCTCGTTCCACGACGTCGACTCGAGTGAAATGGCCTTCAAGATCGCGGGCTCGATGGCGGTGAAAGCAGCCGCGCGCCAGGCGCATCCGATTCTGCTCGAGCCGATCATGGACGTCGAAGTCGTGACGCCCTCGGACTACATGGGCGACGTCATCGGCGACCTGTCGGCGCGGCGCGGCAAGATCGGCGGCATGACGCAGCGCGCCGACGCGCACATCGTCGCGGCCAGTGTCCCGCTGTCCGAGATGTTCGGCTATTCCACGACGCTGCGATCGATGAGCCAGGGGCGTGCGATTTACAGCATGGAATTCAGCCACTATCAGGAAGTACCGAAAGCCAAGGCCGAAGAAATCGTTTCGAAAGTGAAAGGCTAAAGCAATGGCAAAGGCAAAATTCGAGCGGAACAAGCCGCACGTGAACGTGGGAACGATTGGCCACGTGGACCACGGCAAGACGACGCTGACGGCGGCGCTGACGAAGGTCTCGGCCGACAAGGGGCTGGGCACCTACGTGAGCTACGATCAGGTGGCGAAGGCGTCGGAGTCGCAGGGACGGCGCGACGCGACCAAGATCCTCACGATCGCGACGAGCCACGTGGAGTACGCCACGGCGCAGCGTCACTATGCACACGTGGACTGCCCCGGCCACGCCGACTACGTGAAGAACATGATCACGGGCGCGGCCCAGATGGACGGGGCGATCCTGGTGGTGTCGGCGGTAGACGGGCCGATGCCGCAGACGCGCGAGCACATCCTACTGGCGCGGCAGGTGAACGTGCCGGCGATCGTGGTCTTCCTCAATAAATGCGATCTCGTGGACGACTCCGAGCTGCTCGATCTGGTCGAGCTCGAGGTGCGCGAGCTGCTGTCCAAGTACCAGTTCCCCGGCGATGACACGCCGGTGATCCGCGGAGCGGCGCTCAAGGCGATCGAAGGCGACAAGCAATGGGTCGGCAAGGTCGAGGAGCTCCTGGCCGCGCTGGATAAATCGATCCCGGTGCCCAAGCGCGAGGTCGATAAGCCGTTCCAGATGCCGGTCGAGGACGTCTTCTCGATCACGGGCCGCGGCACGGTGGCCACAGGCCGGATCGACAAGGGCAAGATCAAGGTCGGTGAGGAAGTCGAGATGGTGGGCTTCGGAACCGACAAAAAGACGGTCGTGACGGGCGTCGAGATGTTCCGCAAGTTGCTGGACGATGGCCAGGCGGGCGACAACGTCGGACTGCTGCTGCGCGGCGTCGAGAAGCACGAGGTGGAACGGGGCATGGTGCTCGCGAAGCCCGGGTCGATCAAGCCGCACACGCAGTTCGAGGCCGAAGTCTACGTCCTCACAAAAGAGGAAGGCGGGCGGCACACGCCGTTCTTCAAGGGCTACCGTCCGCAGTTCTACTTCCGCACGACGGACGTGACCGGGAGCGTCGAGCTGCCGGCCGGCGTGGAGATGGTGATGCCAGGCGACAACACGAAGATGACGATCGAGCTGATCACGCCGATCGCGATGGAAGAGCAGCTGCGGTTTGCGATCCGCGAGGGTGGGCGAACGGTGGGTGCCGGCGTGGTCACGAAAATCCTGAAGTAACGAGGAACTCATGGCGAGCAAGATCCGCATCCGTCTCAAAGCCTTCGACCACGCCCTGATCGATCAGGCCGCGGCCGACATCGTCCGGACGGCCGAAAAGACCGGTGCGCAGGTTTCGGGGCCGATCCCGCTGCCCACCAAGCGGCAGCTGTGGACCGTGCTGCGCAGCCCGCACATCGACAAGAAGAGCCGCGAGCAATTCGAGCTCAAGACGCACAAGCGGCTGATCGACATCCTCGATTCACGGTCGCAGACGGTGGACGCGCTGACGAAGCTCGATCTGCCGGCCGGCGTCGACGTGGAAATCAAAGTTGAGTAGGGACATGAACGGACTGATCGGTCGTAAACTCGGAATGACGCGAATCTTCAACGCCGAAGGCACGCACGTGCCCGTCACGGTGATCGAGGCCGGGCCGTGTCCCGTCATCGCCGTGCTCGAGGGGCGCGTGGAGCTCGGCTTCGGCGCGAAGAAGCCCAAGAACGCCCCCAAGGCGCTCGCGGGCCATGCGAAGAAGGGCGGCGTCGAGACGACGCCGCGCGTGATTCGGCGCTTTGACGTGAGCGGCGAAGCGCCGGCCGCCGGCAGCGCCGTCACCGTCGCGATCTTCGCGGAAGGCGATCGCGTGAAGGTCAGCGGTGTCTCGAAAGGCCGCGGCTTCCAGGGCGTCGTGCACCGCCATCACTTCCACGGCGGTCCCGAGACGCACGGCAACACGCGTCACCGCAAGCCGGGATCGATCGCGCCGGGTACCGATCCGTCGCGCATCATCAAGGGCAAGCGGATGCCCGGGCACATGGGCGCGCGCAACACCACCGAGCTCGGCCTGCGGGTCGTACGGATCGACGCCGAGCGCAATCTCTTGTTCGTGCGCGGCTCCGTGCCGGGCCCGATGAACGGCCTGGTCACCGTCCGCAAGCAGGGAGGCCCGAGCCGCCATGATTGAGGCTCCTCATTATTCGGCGGCGGGCGCCAGCAAGAAGGCGGTGGCGCTGCCCGCGGCGCTGTTCGACGGCACGGTGAACGAGGACGTGCTGCATCGCGCGGTGATCACGTTCCTGTCGAATCAGCGGCAGGGCACGAGCGACACGCTGACCCGCAGCGAGGTCTCGGGCGGCAATCAGAAGCCGTGGCGCCAGAAAGGCACCGGCCGCGCCCGCCAGGGCTCGACGCGTGCTCCGCATTGGCGGCACGGCGGCGTCGCGCACGGGCCGCATCCGCGCAGCTATCGTCTGGCGATTCCGAAGAAGATGCGCCAGTTGGCCAAGAAATCGGCGCTGAACGCGCGCGCGCGGGAAGGCGCGCTCGTGATTGTGGACGCCCTCGAATATGAGAAGCCGAAAACCAAGGACCTGGTCGCGTTACTGAAGAAGGTCGATGCCACTGGCAAGAAGGTCCTGGTGCTCACGGCAAGTGATTCGCACAACGTCTACTTGTCGGGCCGCAACATCCCCGACGTGCACGTGATGCGCTTCGCCGATGCGTCCGCGTACGAGATCCTGTGGTCGCAGACGGTGGTCGTAGAGATCGGCGCGCTGGACGAGGGCCAGGCCAAGAAGGAGGCGAGCGATGCCTGAGCTGCACGACACCATCGTTCGCCCGGTCGTCACGGAGAAGTCGTCGGCGGCCTACGGCGCGCGCAAGGAATACGCATTCCGCGTGCATTCGGAGGCGACGAAGCCGCAGATCAAGGCGGCGATCGAGGCGCTGTTCAAGGTGTCGGTCACCGGCGTCCGCACGATGGTCATGCGGGCCAAGCGGCGCACCTACGGCCGCTACCAGGGCCGCCGGCCGTCATGGAAAAAGGCGATCGTCACCCTCAAAGAGGGCGACGCTATTGAGGTGTTCGAGGGCTAAATGGGTATTCGAAATTTTCGGCCGATGACGCCGGCGACGCGGTTTCGCTCGGTCTCCGACTTCTCCGAAGTCACTAGACCCTCGCCGGAGAAATCGCTGCTCGAGCCGCTCAAGCGGACCGGTGGCCGCAACAACAAGGGCCACATCACGAGCCGGTATCAGGGCGGCGGACACAAGCGGCAGTACCGGCGCATCGATTTCCGGCGCGACAAGTTCGCGATTCCGGCGCGGGTCGCGAGCATCGAGTACGACCCGAACCGGACCGCGCGCATCGCGCTGCTGCACTACGGTGACGGCGAGAAGCGCTACATCCTCGCGCCCAAAGGCTTAAGCGTCGGGGACAATGTCGTCTCCGGACCCGGCTCCGACATTCGCGTCGGGAACGCGATGCCGTTGTTCGAGATCCCGCTGGGCACGGCGGTGCACAACGTCGAGTTGAAGATCGGCCGCGGCGGGCAGCTGTGCCGCGGCGCCGGCACCAGCGCCCAGGTCGTCGCGAAAGAGGGCAATTACGTCACGCTGCGCCTGCGCTCGACGGAGATGCGCATGGTGCGCGGCGAGTGCCTCGCCACGATCGGTGAAGTCGGCAATGCCGAGCACGAGCTGCTGTCGATCCGAGGGCAAAAAGACGCGGCACAAGAAGAAGCGCTCCACGAAACTCATCGTGCGCGGTCGCAAGCGCGGGAGAGCAACACAATAATGCGAAATGCGAAACGGGAAATGCGAAATGCTCTCCCAGCGATTTCGCATTTCGAATTCCGCATTTCGAATTGGGGTTTCCAACATGGGTCGTAGCGTAAAAAAAGGCCCGTACGTCGAGGAGTCGCTGATGGTGAAGATCCGCGCCCTCAACGAGCGGAACGAGAAGAAGGTGTTCAAGACCTGGTCGCGGCGCAGCACCATCACGCCCGATTTCGTGGGCCATACGCTCGCGGTGCACAACGGGAACAAGTTCATCCCCGTCTACATCACCGAGAACATGGTGGGCCACAAGCTCGGCGAATTCGCCGCGACCCGGCTGTTCCGCGGCCACGGCGCCAAGGGCTCGGCGGCCGAGCGCGAAGCCGAGGCGGCGGCGGCCGAAGCCGGCGCCGAAGCCCCCAAGGGCAAGGAGTAGCGTATGGAGGCTCGAGCGATCCAACGCGGCGTGCGGCAATCGGCGCGCAAGATGCGCCTGGTGATCGATCTGATCCGCGACTGCGCCGTGCCGGAGGCGGACGCGATCCTGCGCTTCTCCAAAAAGCGGGCGGCGCGCCAGATCCATAAGGTGCTGAAGTCGGCGGTGGCGAACGCGCAGCAGGCGGCGCAGCGCCAGAACACACCGTTCGACGCCGACGGCCTGCGCGTCACCTACGCGGTCGTGAACGAGGGCCAGACGCTGAAGCGGTTCACGGCGGCGGCGATGGGCCGCGGCACGCCGATTCTCAAGCGCACGAGCCACGTCGAGATTCGCGTCGCCGGCGTCGCCGCGCCGGTTGCACCGGCGCCCAGCGCCAAGCCCGCCGAGGTGAAAGCCGCAGCGAAGGCGAAGGCAAAGCCGCGCGCCAAGAAGGCGCCGGCGGCGAAGGCCAAGAAGAAAAAGACGGCCAAGAAAGCGAGCAGGTAAGTGGGACAGAAAACACATCCCTACGGGTTCCGGCTGGGCATCGTCAAGCAGTGGCGCTCGCGCTATTTCGCGCGCCACAACTTCCCGGAGCTGCTCAAGGAAGACGAGCTGATCCGGAAGTATCTCAAGACGCGCCTCAGCCACGCCGCGATCGCCGACGTGCACATCGAGCGCAAGCCGGGCAAGGTGACCGTCACGGTGCACACGGGGCGGCCCGGCGTCGTGATCGGCAAGCGCGGCGCCGAAGTCGACAAGCTGCGCGATGAGCTGGCGCAGCTGACGGGGAAGGAAGTCGGCATCAACGTCGAGGAGATC
>QHUQ01000091.1 GCA_003221985.1 Gemmatimonadota bacterium
CGCCACACAACCAGCGATCAGCCTGATCTGCCCCGGCGGAACTACGACGACCCCATGCAACGACGCGACGCCAGCGCAATCCAACCCGATCGCCGCTGGAACTCTGACGACGTCCGCTTACCCTGGCGTGTGCACAAACTTCAGCGGTTCGGGAACCACGTACTCCACTGACTTTACGATCAGTGGGAATACGCTGACGTCGCTTGACTGCGGCGGGATGGCCGTCATACGGGTGAACGTCGACAACGTCCCCTACACGTTCATCCTGCCGCAAGACTCCGACTTCGATGGTATTCCCGATATCTGGGAAGCAAAGTTTGGTCCCGCGAGCGGAGCGGGCAGCCTGGTCGCTACGGCCGACGACGACAACGATGGCCTCTCCAACTTCGATGAGTACCGGGGTGTCATGCTGAGCAGCTCTCCGCCTTCTCAGGTGCGGCTGCATCCGAAGGAACGCGATCTTTTCGTCACGTTGATCAACCCTGGGTGTGGCGAGACGACATCGTACTTCGGCGGTACCACCGGAGCGCCCGCGTACGTTCCCGATCCGAACGACGCCCGCTCTCTCTTTAGCCCAAACCTAGACAAGGCGGTGCCCGCCACTGCGACGGACCCACCAGGCCCTCGGCTGCATTTCGTCAACCTGTTCGGTCCGCCCTCGGCTCACGGCACCGTCACAACTGGAGAGTGGGTCGACAGCTATTCGAGCTGTGTGTACAACGCGGCGATCGACGACCTCGATTTACAGTTCCTGGCGGCACCCGGGACCGCTCTCGCCGGCATCGCACCGGCCGACCTCGACCGAGTCATCACGTTGAACGCCGTCTACGACGTCTCCGAAAGCCCCGACGCGTCGCTGACAGCGTCGGGCACCGGCCCCGGCACGGTGACGTTGACCGCCGGCTTGAAAGTGTTCAACCAACTCCTGGCTGCGGGTAATGCGCGGATCACGCTGACGGGTGGCCTCAGCGGAGAGGCGACCATCACCCAGTTCATCGATCAGACGCGGGTCACCGCAAACATCACGAGGGCGTTCCCGTCGGCATCGATTGCCGCAGGCAAGTGGCGCCTCAGCACCAACGAGCAGCGCGGCATCCGGTGCATCGAGTCTGACAACATGAGTGTGCTCACCACCTACGCCTTGGCGACGTGGACCACGACGGATGCCACGACCTGCACGATTTACTCCAAACGCATCGAGTTTCGAATGAAGAATGCGAATACCGCGCTTGGTCAGCTGGGCCTGATCCCAAAGGGGGGAACACGGACGCTCCGGATACAGACGACGCCCGACGGCGGTAAAACGTGGACGACGACGTTCGACGAGATGACGTCCTGCAATGGGGGGCGGTGCGCTCGCACCGAGGCCGAACGGCGAGTCGTCGCGGAGGTCATGCGGTTTTACGTGACCATGGAGCTGCTTCACGGAGTGAAACAGAAGGCGGTGCTCGGAACCTGCACGAACCACGACTGCGCGGGCACGGGTTATCTCGTGGACAAGGATTTCATGCAGGTCATCGACAGCAAGAGCAGCGGCTTCAACACGTTCAGGATCCCGACGCTGGCGAACTCTTCGATCGTCGGCGGCGTGACGATCAGACAGCCGTAGCGACGGAACGGAGGAGAACTCAATGAGACTCGCGAAGCTCGCGTTGACCGTACTGGGAATTGTCTCGCTCGTCTTCGGGTTCGCGCTCGACGGGCGAGCCGGCGGCGGTGGGGAAGGCAACTGCACGGTCACCAACGACAACGGAGGCACGGCCGTCGTGAATGGCAAGCCGACGATCGTCGGCTCCGGCGTCCTCGAGATGTTCGACTTCAATCCCTCCACCGGCGCGGTCTCCGGTGCCGATGCTACACTCACGCTGTCGTTCAAGACGATCACAGGGATATTCCGGGCCCATATCGGAGCAACGTCGTTTCCGACCCCGGAAAAGGCGGGATGCGACATTCTCGCCGCCGGGCCGACAGACGCGACTGGCGCTACGATCCATCAAGTGTTTGGCCTCGATCCCACAGCACAGCTCAAGCTTTGCTTCGTGACCGACACAAAGAAGCCGGATAAGATACTCTGCCAATCGATTACCTTCGAAAACAATCAGGTACCGGGCACACCAAATTACTCGCCCGCAATGAAAAAGCTGGTGATCTTCGTCCTCAAGTAATTGCGCGCGGGAGGCGCGGGAATCGAGGCAGGACGGCACAACGTGACACGATGGCGAAGGGAACCCCAATGGCGTGGCGCCCGGCCATCTTTGGAATGCGATGGGATAGGTCCGCCGTCGTGCTGAGGGTGGAGGGCGACCTCCTCCGTCGGATAGTATCCTCGGTCGCCACCAAAAGCCTCCTTCTCTCGGTTTTTAGCGGCTCGCTACTCATCCTCAGTTTCCCGAACTTCGATCTCGGGGTCCTCGCCTGGGTCGCACTGGTTCCGCTGTTGCTGGCAATCGAGGGCAAGGGACCGCTCCAGGG
The DNA here is from genome assembly GCA_003221985.1 of Gemmatimonadota bacterium. Next base: position 2,473 of record QHUQ01000091.1, read on the forward strand.
CTATGCCCTCGGATGCTCGGCCGGCGTCGCCTTCGTCCTCGGCATGTCGTACTGGATATGGACGGTGCCGACGTTCAAGCTGCTCGCTGGTGTGCTCGCAGGGTTCTACATCGCCCAGCACGTGGCGGTGTGGGGCCTTGGCGTGTGCTGGATCCGGCGGCGCATGGCGCTGCCCCTGGCGCTGGTCGCACCGTGTGTCTGGGTCGCCGTCGAGTATCTTCGATCGCACGTCGGTTTTCTCAGCTTGCCGTGGCTGCTGCTTGGGCAGTCGCAGCACGCCTCTCTCGCGCTCGTCCAGCTGAGCTCGTTGACCGGCGTGCATGGTCTCTCCTTCCTGATCGTCCTGGTGAACACGGCAATCGCGCAGGCGCTGCTCGACGCCGGTCGACGCATGCGCCAACCGGTTGCGACTCGCGAGGCAGCGATACGCGCTCCCCGCGCTGCGATCATCGCCGCCGTGTTGGTCATCGGCGCGTTCGTTCACGGCGCCGTCGTGATCGCGCGTTACCGCGATGCGGACACGACGAAGGTCGCGATCGTGCAGGGCAACATCGCACAGGACCGCAAATGGGATCGCAGGCACCGTCAGAGCATCCTGGACGAGTATGGCCGGTTGACTCGTGAAGCCGCCACACAGCGGCCGGTGATGATCGTGTGGCCCGAAACCGCCGTGCCGGGGGACGTTCTGCACGATCCCGCGCTGCGCGACAAGGTCGCGGCGCTCGCGCGGGAAACCGCCACGCACCTGCTGGTCGGCAGCTCCGAATACGCGAAGTTCAGTGACAAAGCGCTCCGGAACAAGCACTACAACAGCATGGTGCTCTTCGCCCCGAACGGCGAGATCGCCGGTTACTATCGTAAGATGATGTTGGTGCCGTTCGCCGAGTATGAGCCGCTGCCGGGTCGAGTGGCGTGGCCGCGGACGGTCGTTCCCGCATTCGGCGCGTTCGTTTCCGCGGTCGACTATACGATCCTGCCCGCCGGTCCGGTCATGGTCGGAGCGACGATCTGCTGGGAGAACATCTTCCCGGATCTCGTTCGAGAGGTCGTCAAGCGCGGCGCCAACGTCATCGTCAACGCGACGAACGAGGCGTGGTTCGGTGAGACCGCCGCTCCCCGCCAGTTCCTGGCGATGAGCGTCTTCCGGGCG
>QHUQ01000092.1 GCA_003221985.1 Gemmatimonadota bacterium
CAGCAGCTGCAGCGGAGTGCCCGCCGTCGGATTGTTCGGGGTCTCCGTCAACCCTGGGCCCTGCAGAAAGTCACTGCATCCCGCACCGAGCAACGTCAGCGCGAGGATGGCGCCTGCTTTGGAGTACGTGTTCATCGCAGTTCCTCGCGTGCGTTTAGTGAAAGAGCGTGACCTGCATGACCCAAGCCCGCGCCAGCGGCGCGTTGAACCAGTCAATGCCCCGGTTGGCGTTCTGTGCCCCGCCCAGGTTCACCTCCGGGTCGTAGCCGCTGTAATCGGTCCAGAGCTTCAAGTTGCGGCCGGACAGTTTCACATCCATTTGTCGCATCCCGGCGATCTTGCCGACCCACGGGTCGCGGAAGGAATAGCTGATGGAGACCTCGCGCAGGCGCGTGAACGTCCCCTCCTCGATCCTGGTCGTGATGGGTCCGCCCGTCGCACCTTGCCCGTTGCCGAGCGGACCTCCGCTGAACCAGCCCTCCCCGATCGGCACGGCCGTGCCGGCACCGGGACCGACCACGGGGCCGTTGAGCACGTCGCACGTCTTGTTGTAGCAGATCATGTCCTTACCGAATGTGTGCAGCGCGTCGCGCAGCTCGGTATCCTTGTGCGTGCCGTACTGATCCATCGAGGAGCGCGTCATGTTGAGCACATCGCTACCGTGCCGGTGATCGACGAACGCGCTCAGCTGCAGCCCCTTGTAGTTGGCCGTAAGCGAGATGCCGGCGGTCCAGTCGGGCCATGGGTTGCCGATGGCACGCACGGTCGGATCGGTGATCGGGAACCCGTTCGGCGCGATGTAGAGAGCGCCATCCGGTGCGCCCGCGCAGGCGGCGCCGACGTCGTACGTGCTGCCGGCGAACGACACCGTCGTGAGACCGCGACCACACCGCGCGAAGTCGTTGGAGCGCCACACGCCCAGCGGGTATCCGATCTGCGCGTGGGTGGTCTGCCCGGCGAACGAGTTGCCGATCCCGATCTGACACCGCGGGAGCTTCGCCTCTGGACCGCAGTTCTCCTTCGTCGGCATCGGGAACTGCCCGTCGAGCTGCTCCTGCGTCGCACCGAGGCTCGTGACCTCGTTGCGATTGCGTGCCCAGTTCCCGGCGAGCTCGACGGAGAAGTCGGGGCGCTGGAGCACCCGGGCACTGCCGGTCAGTTCCCAGCCCTTGTTGGTCAGCTCGCCTGCGTTGATCCATCTGTTCGTGTAGCCGGTCGACGGCGCGAGGTTGACGCTGAAGACCACGTCCTTGGACCGCGAGTCGTAGCGCGTCACGGACAGGTCGGCGCGACCGCGGAACAGGCCCAGGTCCACGCCGCCTTCCACCTCCCGCACGCGCTCCGGCGAGATGTCGGGGTTACCCTGGGTGGCCAGAGAGTACACCCCTCCAATGCCGTTGAGGGTCGTGGCCTGAAGCGAGCCGGGATTGAAGTCCGCGAACCGATCGGTCGTGAACACGTTCTGAGTCGCGTACAGCGGCGGCTGCTGGCCGCTCTCGCCGTACGCCAAGCGCACCTTGCCGAAGCTGACGACGTGCTCGGGTAAGCGCACCGCCTTCGTGAAGCTCCACGCGGCGCTGCCGCCCGGATACCAGGCGCGCTGGTGGCCCTGCGCAAATGCCGAGTTCCCGTCGCTGCGGATGCGGCCCTGCAAAAAGAGCTGATCGTACAGGTCGACGTTGGCCTGCGCAAAGTACCCTTCCACCCGGCGCCGTTGCTCGGCGTCGTTCGGCAGCGTCCGGTTGACCGTGTTCTGGAGCTTGAACGGGGTGGGCGCGATCCAGGTCTGTGCGAACACGTCGACCTGGCGGAAGTACGTCTCGTTCAGGTTCTGGCCGACCGTGAGGGCCCCACGCACGTTGGCATTGAACGCGTGCGATCCCGTGGCGGTGAGCGTGTGGTCGAAGACTCGATCGTAGAACTGCCAGCGCTCGAACGACCCGCCGCTCGTCCCCGAGCTCGCCTGCGCGTACGCGTACGAGCGGTCGTCGCTGTTGTAGTCGCCCCCCAGGGTCCAGGTGACCTGGAGCCAGAGGAGCGGTTTCCAGTTGACATTGATGTTGCCAAAGTAGCGCCCCGTCTGCCCCAGCAGGTCGTCATTATTGAGGGCGTAGAACGGATTGTCGAAACCGCGGTTGTTGGTGAACGCGGTCGGCCCCGGATTCGGGAACCGCCAGGAGCGGTGCAACCCGGTCGTCGGGCTGAGATACTGCTGCGCGTTGAAGTCCGGCGGCTGGCGCAGCGCGCTGATCCCGATCCCGTTGATCGAGTTGCCGCGGTCCACCCCGCTCAGTTTGGTTTGCACGACTGAGGCGCTCGCAGTCACGGTCACGTTCTCGAACAGCGTGTGCGAACCGCTGAACCGCGTGGTGTAGCGCTGGTAGGTGTCGCGGTCCGACACGATGAAGCCATCCTGGTTGAGCTGGCCCACCGACAGGTAGAACGTCGTGCGCTCGGTGCCGCCCGACAACGACAGCGTGTTTTCGATCGTGTGACCGGTCTCGAAGATCTCAGCCCCATGGTCGTACGTCGTTGTCCCCGCCGGCAGCTCGGGCCCCCACGAGAAGAAGTTCGAGCTGATCGAGCAGTTCACCGTGGTGCAATTGGTCGAAACGCCGTCCGTGCCCACGCCATACTTGCGCTGCACCGGCACTGTCCGGACCGGGCGGTCAAACTGGACGGTCGAGCGCAGGCTGTACTGAGTCCGCCCCGGCCGTCCCTTTTTCGTTGTGATCAGAATCGCGCCCGCCGAGCCGGCGCTGGCGCCATAAATGGACGTTGCGGCCGCTCCCGGCAGGATCTCGACCGATTCGATGTCTTGCGTGTTGAGGTCGGCGGCGCGGTTGGGTGCCGGCGCGCCGGACAGCACGGCTTCCCCACGCGTCACGTTGCTGATCGGCACGCCGTCCACGATGACCAGCGGCTGGGGCACCGTCGGTGAGAACCCCGCCTGCGTGATGCCGAACGACTTCGGTCCGCGGATCAGGATCGCGGTCGACGCGCCGGCATCACCGCTTCCCTGATTGGTCAGGACATTGGGCACCTTCCCCGCGAGTGCCTGGATGACGTTGGTCTCGTTCGCCCGCTGGATCTCCGCGGCATCGACGCTCGTCACGTGACTGGTCAGCCTCTCGCGCAGCTGCTCGGTCCCCGCACCGGTGACGACGACCTCCTCCAACCGGAGCGGATCGGAGGAGAGCTGGAAGCTCTGTTCGACCGTTGCCCCGGATGTGAGCGTCACATTGAACGACTGAGTCCGATAGCCGATCAACCGCGCACTCAACCTGGCCTGCTGGCCCTGCGCCCGCCCGCTGGGAACGACTAGCCGGTAGGCGCCATCCGGCCCGGTCCACACCCCAACCCCCAACTCGAAGATCCCGACATTGACATCCCGAAGCGGCTCGCCGAGCGTACCGGCCACCCGCCCCGTGATCGTCACCTGCTGTTGCGCGGCCGCCCAGTCGGGGAGCAGCGCCAGCGCGCCGGTGAATCCGCCGAGCACCAGGAATGCGCGTAGTGGAGAGCGAATAGCAATGCGCATAGGGATTCCTCCTTCGAGGTGGTGGGCCCACACCGCACAAGGGACAAGCCCCTCGCCCGCATCAGCGGCGAGGATGGCTGGGCTTCCGAATCAGCGAATGCGCACCCGTGCCCAACGGCAGGCAGGACACGAATTGTGCAAGACGGAGCACACGCCACATATGGGGACGCGTGTTCCCGGTAGGAACATTGTGTCCCCTGAATCCAGACGTCGCAAGGTTTGAGGTAAAAGCTCACGCGTGTTGACGCCCGACAGCACGAATGAGCGCCAACACGCGTGCGACGGCAGATGGGACGACGGGCAGGCGCCGTGCCAACGCGCTCGGCGTAAACGCCGCACGCTGCACATACTGCGCGGTCTCCCGGAATCCGGGAATGCTCACCGCGTCAACGGTTTTGTCCGCCAGTGTTGCGTCGCCGCAACACCCTATTTGGAGAAGTCCACCTTCGGCGCCTGCGCCGCCCCCGGCGTCTCCAATTCGAAGTACGGCCGCGGCCCCTTCCCGAGGACCTTCGCCGTCAGCACTTGCGGGAAGCGCCGGATGTACGCGTTGTAGCGGTTCACAGCGTCGGTATAATCCTGGCGCGCGACCGCGATGCGGTTCTCCGTCCCTTCCAGCTGGTCCTGTAAGGCGCGGA
>QHUQ01000093.1 GCA_003221985.1 Gemmatimonadota bacterium
TTTTTGCTGATCCCCGGCGCGCTCGTCGCCTTGTTCACGCGCGATCCGCAGGTGATTACGGATGGCGTGCTGTACCTGCGCGTCATTGCGTTTGCGCAGATCGGGCAGAGCTTCGAGCTGATCCTCGAGGGCGCACTCGCGGGCGCGGGGTACACGTTCTGGCCGCAGGTGGCCAGCACGACTTTGACGGCGCTGCGGATCCCGCTCGCGGCCTGGTGGTCGCGCCCGATCGGGCTGCTCGGCATCTGGCTGGCGCTGAGCGTGACGGCGATCTCGCGTGGGGTGGCGATGATCCTCTTCTGGAAAAGCGGGCGGTGGCGTGCAGTGCGTGTCTAAGCATCGCGGGTCAGGGGGTGAGGTCTGATCGTCACCCTGCTCACCGACTTCGGCACCGCCGACAGCTACGTCGCCGAAATGAAGGGCGTGCTGCTGTCACGCGCCCCGAACGCGACGATCGTCGACATCAGTCACCAAATCGCGCCCGGCGATATTCGCGCTGGCCAGTATTTATTGGGTCGCGCATGGAAGGCCTTTCCCGCAGGCACGGTCCATCTCGCGGTGGTCGATCCGGGTGTCGGGACGGACGCCCGAGCGATCGGTGCTGAGAGCAGCGGCCACCGCTTCCTCGGGCCCGATAACGGCTTGCTCTCGTTCCTGCCGCAGGACGGACGATTCTTTTCTCTGCCGATTCCGCCGCGCGCGGCTCCCACGTTTCACGGCCGCGACGTCTTCGCACCCGCGGCTGCGGCGCTGGCGAACGGCACTTGGCTCGCGGAGCTGGGCTCCCCTATCACCGACCCATACATCTCCCCTCTCCCGTCTCCCCATCACGACGGGACGGCGGTGATCGGTGAAGTGATCTACGTCGACCGATTCGGGACGCTCGTATCCAACATTGTGCCATCCATGGTCGAGCCCGGTGTCCGCATCCGCGTCGGTGATACGGACGTCGGACCGCTGCGGCGCACGTTTGCGGACGCTACGCGGGGCGCGCTCGTCGCGTTCACGGGATCGGGTGGAACGGTGGAGATTGCGGTGCGCGACGGGAGCGCGGCGCGGCTGCTGGGCGTGGGTGTGGGGGCGGAGGTACGGGCGTGACAATGGCGGCAGAGACGGCAAAGGCGGCAACGTGGTCACCCGCTGCCGCCTCTGCCGCCGTTGCCGCCCTTTGTTATGCCGTCCAATCTCCCGAAGCCGTCGGAACCTTCACCCTTGCCATGACTCGATCGGCGAACCCCGCGCTCGGCGCGAACTTCGGAAGCTGGACCAGCTCGAGAATGACTTTGCGCTCCCGGTCCGCTTCGACGCGGCACAGGGAGCACTCAGCGAGGTGAATCGCCCGGGCTGCGGGAAGTAGTCCCTGTGCCCAGAGCTCGATTTCATCGGTTGTGAGATGCATGGTGAGGTCAGTCATTGGGTGCCCTACGGCCTGGGTTTGGAACCGGTTTCAGTCCCGGCGATCTTCGAGATAGCCACGCAATTCATTACGGGCCCGGTGGATATAGGTCTTCACCGTGCCCAGGGGCAGCTCCAGCGTTTCCGCGATTTCCTCGTAGGAATACCCCTCCACATGCCGCAGCAGGATGCAGGAGCGGTACTCGGGGCGGAGGCGGGCGATGGCCCGCTCGATCGCGCTTCCCAGTTCGCGGTTTTCGACCTCGTCGAGCGGGCTTTCGGCGCGGTCGCCGAGCTGCAGGGAAGTGGCGCGCACCTGCTCCGGCGTTTGGGCACTGGGGGCGCCGTCCAGCGACAACGTATCGATGCTCTTGCGGCGTAGATGATCGATGGCGGCGTTGTTCGCGATCTTGAAAATCCAGGACGAAAACTTGAACTCGGGACGATACGATTTGATCCCGTTCAGCACTTTGATGAACGTTTCCTGCGCGAGGTCTTCAGCGAGCGCGCGATCGCGCACCATCCGGTAGAGCAGCGAAAACACCGGACGCTCGTAGCGACGCACGAGCTCCCGGAATGCGGCATCATGACCTTGCTTTGCCCACGCTACAACCTGCTGATCGCTGGCGGCGCTCAGGTGGTCCGGCCTATCTTTCGCGCCTATGGGTCGCCCCCCCCCCCGCTCTCCCACGTATGTGCGCGGTATGTTCACAGCGATCGCCCCGCGATACGATTTCCTCAATCATCTGCTCAGTCCCAACGTGGACCGGTCGTGGCGCCGCACCGCCGTCGCGCGGCTCGGCTGGGAAACGAAACCCGACGGTACGTACCTCGACCTCTGCGCCGGCACCCTGGACCTCGCCGCGGAGCTGGCGCGCCGCGACGGCTTCCGCGGCCGGGTGATCGGCGCCGATTTCGCCGTCCCGATGCTGACGCGAGGGAGGAACAAAGCTCCCCGCACCGTGCCGGTCGCCGCCGATGCGCTGGCGCTGCCGTTCCCCGCGGCGCGGTTCGACGGCGCGCTGGTGGGATTTGGCGTACGCAACCTCGCCGACCTCGATGGCGGGCTGCGCGAGGCGGCCCGGGTCCTGAAGCCGGGGGCGCGGTTCGTCATTCTCGAGTTCGCCACGCCCCGCTTTGCGCCGTTGCGCGCCGTGTATCTCTTCTACTTCCGGCGCATTCTCCCCGCCATCGGGCGACTGGTGTCGAAACATAGAGAGGCCTATACCTACCTGCCAGAGTCGGTGCTCGCGTTCCCGGAGCCGGAAGCGCTGTCGCAGCGGCTCAGCGCCGCCGGCTTTTCGCGCGTCGGGTTCGAGCGCCTCACCGGCGGCATTTGCGCCGTCTATTATGGCACTCGCTAACCTGCGCGAGTTCGTCCGCGCGATCGACGACGCGGGCGATCTCGTGCGCGTTGAGCGCCCAGTATCGATCGACAAGGAAATCACCGAAATCGCCGACCGCTGCATGAAATCGGCGGGCGGCGGACCGGCGCTGCTGTTCACGCATCCGACGCTGCGCGGCGGTGCGAAGTCCCGCCATCCCGTGGCGGTCAACCTGTTCGGTTCGGAGCGGCGCATGTCGCTCGCCCTCGGCGTCGACTGCCTCGACCAGGTAGGCGCGCGCATTGCGGAGCTGCTCGCCCTCAAGGTTCCCGAGGGGCTGCTCGGCAAACTCGCGCTGCTGCCGCGCCTCGCGGAGGTGGCGAAGTTCCCGCCCAAGACGGTCGGACGAGCGTCGTGCCAGGATACGGTCCTCGAGGACTCCGACATCGACCTCACGCAGTTCCCGGCGCCGATCTGCTGGCCCGAGGACGGCGGGCCATACATCACGCTCGGTGGAGTCATTACGAGGAATCCGGAGTCGGGAGTCAGGAATGTGGGGATGTACCGCGTCCAAGTCCTCGGCAAAAACGAGCTGGCGATGCACTGGCAGCGCCACAAGGTGGGCGCCGCGCACTGGCGCGTGATGGCGGAGCGCGGGGAGACGATGCCCGTCGCGATCGCGCTGGGCGGCGATCCTGCCAGCATCTACGCGGCTTCGGCGCCGCTGCCGCCGACGATCGACGAGTTTCTGTTCGCCGGATTCCTGCGCGGGGAGCCGGTGCGGCTGGCCAAAGCCGTGACGTCCGACCTCGAAGTCCCCGCCGAAGCCGAGATCGTCATCGAAGGGCACATCGACCCGCGCGACGAGCTGGTGCTCGAGGGGCCGTTCGGCGACCACACCGGCTTTTACTCGCTCGCGGACTACTATCCCAAAGTGCACGTCACCGCCGTGACGCTGCGCGACGACGCCATGTGGCCGCACACGATCGTCGGCCGCCCGCCGATGGAGGACTATTACCTGGGCCATGCGACCGAGCGGATTTTCCTGCCGCTGCTGCGGCTCACGATTCCGGAGGTCGTGGACCTGCATATGCCGGCGGAGGGGATTTTTCACAACCTCGTGTTCGTGAGCATCGACAAGCAGTACCCGGGGCAGGCCTACAAGGTGATGAACGGCTTGTGGGGGCAGGGGCTGATGTCGCTCGCCAAGGTGATCGTCGTGGTGGACAAGGACGTGAATGTGCGCGATCCGAAGGAAGCGTGGTGGGTGGCGCTCAATCACATCGATCCCGAGCGCGACGTGCGGTTCACGATGGGACCGATCGACGTGCTCGATCACTCGAGCCGCAGCTTCACCTACGGGTCGAAGATGGGAATCGACGCGACGCGGAAGTGGAAAGACGAGGGCTTCACGCGCGAGTGGCCGAATAAAATCGTCATGGATGCTATGACGAAGCA
>QHUQ01000134.1 GCA_003221985.1 Gemmatimonadota bacterium
GCCCTCGGCGTTTATACCGCCATCGTGAGCCGCCTGCGGGATCTCGTCTGGATCGGGGGCGGGCTGGGCCTGGTGTGGCTCTCCGGACGGGGAGCACAAGAGCGCGCCGCGGCGCCGTGACGGTTTTCACGCATTTCCTCGCGACCACCCTCGGCGCGCAGGCGATGGAGCTGCGCGGAGGGCAGTTGGCGCTTGCCTATGCGTTCGGCGTCGGCGTCGATGTGGACCACGCCATCAAGGCCCCGTTCTACCTGCGGGCCATCGGACTGAGAGACAAGCGCGGCTACTACTGGCGCTCGTCGCTTCAGGAACCGGTGGCGCTGCTGTGGATCGTCCCGCTGTGCGTCTTCCTCGGCACCGTGGTTCCGATCGTGTTCTTCGCGATCCACGTCGCGATGGACTACAGTGTGAGTTTCGAGAAGATGCCGTTCTACCCCTACTCGCCGCTCGTCACGCGCGGGTGGCTTGCGAGCATTCCCGACAAGGTGAAGGAGCGCATCCTCTTCGTGCTGCTGCTGGTCGCCAACGTCGCCGTCTACTGGTCCCAGCACCATGTATGACTTCGCGCCGGCGCTCGGCAGGGGACTGGACCGCGCGATCCGGCCGCTGCTGCGGCTCTCTCATGTGACGCTCGGTCTGTCGCCGGCGCAGGTCACCTGGGCGTCGTTCGCGGCGAGCGCGGCGGCAGGTGTCGCCGTCGCGATGGGCCGGCCGGGTTGGGCGGGGGGGCTCGGCCTGATGGCGCTCGGCCAGGTGCTGGACGGGATCGACGGCGGCATCGCCCGCGCGTACGGCCTGGCGTCCGAAGCGGGGCGGCGGCTCGACACACTGGTGGACCGCCTGTCCGAGGCGGCGATCTTCGCGGGGTTCGCTTGGGCGGGCCTCGTGTCGTGGAAGCTCGTGCTCGTCGCCCTCGCCGCGATCCTCTTGATGACGAGCATCGCCGACCGCTCGAAGCTCGACCCCGGGGTCAAGCGGTTCGCGCTCTATTTCGGGATGTGGCTCCCGTATCCGCTGATCTTCAGCGTGATCTTCTTCGTGAATCTCGCGGTCTACGTGATCGGACTGCTCGTCATCGACTGCCGCTTCCAGGTCAAGATGGACGCGCTGGGGGGAGACCTGGATACGGTCGCCTCGCGCGCGGCCAGTCTCACCGACTAGGCGCGGCCCGTCTCGAGCTCGCGTCCCGGGAGCGCCGCGGCGACGGGGACGGGCTGCGACGCGTAGATGTACTGCGAGGCGAGCACCGCGCACGCGACGATCAGTCCCGCCACGGCGTCCACCGCGTAGTGGAACTGGCCGTACACCACCGACAGCACTAGTCCGACCGTCAGCGGCGTGAGCAGGAGTCCCAGAGGCCGCCAGTAGCGCAGCGCGCACAACGCGGCAACCACGGCGGCGGCCACGTGCGACGACGGAAAGGCGGCGCCCCATGAGTCAGCGAGGTCGAGCAGCCACTGGGTGGCCCGCGCCGGCCAGACGGACGTGGCCGCGTTGTGGGCGAGGTCGAAGGTGTAGCGAGGGCCTGCCACGGGGAAGAAGAGGAACACGACATAGCAGATGTAGAAGGTCACCATCACGGCGAAGATCGTGCGTCGGGCCGCGTCGCGCCGGCCCACCATCCAGAGCCCGAATGGGGAGGCGTAGAGGATCGGATAATACGCGAGGTAGCAGGCGTGCAGAAACCAGGAGAGCACGACGTTCGGTGACTCGCGGATCCAGCGGTAGGAAATCTGGGAGCCGAAGACCCACGTTTCGAGCCGCTGAATGAGCAAATCGTTCTGGAAACCGGCACTCAGTGTGAGCACGCCGATCTCGCCGTAGAGCGCGGGGAGCAGCAGCATCGGGTACCAGTCGCCGAGGAACCGGCCGATCGGACCGCTGTTACGCGCGCGCGGGGCGACGAGCACGAGAGCGGCGATCAGCGCGTGGGCACTGAGCACCCACGGCCAACCCCGGATTCCGTCGCCCTGAAACGAGTAGAGCAGGGCGCCCGTGGCGACCAGCACGTAGGCCCCGGTGGCGAGATCGATGGCCGTAAAGCCACGCCACGTCTCACACCCGCTCCAGTTGCGGCTGCGGCTGCCCCCCCCCCCGCCCCCCCCAGCTCCGCCGTTTACAGCCATCCGACCTCCCGATACCAATTCGCGGCGCGACGCAGCCCGGTTTCGAGCTCGATTTCCGCCTGCCAGCCGGTGTCTCGAGTCAGTGCATCACTGCGGCACGTCCATGCCGGCGCGAGGTATTCGTTGCCCTTGTCGGCCGACAACAAGGTCGCGCGCCCGGCCATATGCGCAAGAGTGCCGGCGGCCCAGAGCACGCCACGCGCCACGAACGGCGGCACCGGGATGATTCGTGGCCCGCGTGCGCCCATGGCCCGGCCCGCCGCGAGCACGAGCGCCCGACTCGTCGTCGTGGTCGGATGCGCGGCGAAATAAACACGGCCTGCGGCGGCAGGTGAAGTGGCTGCCGCGATCAACGACCGTGCCAAATCCTCCGCGTGAATGACCGAGAGTTCCTGAGAGCCGTCACCGAACACCGGGACGACGCCGCGCCGGGCAAGCTGAAAGATCTTGAGCGTGCCGCGGTCCCATTCGCCGTACACCACCGGTGGGCGCACGATCGTCCAGAGCAGGGAGGCGGGCATGGCGCGGACCAGCACCTCGGCCGCGAGCTTCGAGCGACCGTAGTCGGTGACGGGCTGCGGGGGGCGGCTCTCGTCGATCGGGTGCCCGGGTGTGGTCGGGCCGGCCACCGCGAGCGATGAGACGAAGAGCAAACGCCGCGCTCCCGCATCGCGCGCTGCCTCGAGGACATTGGCCGTGCCGTCGCGGTTTGTCGCCATGAACTCGGCGGCATTGCGAGCCGCGATCTTTCCCGCGACATGATACACGACGTCCGCGCCCACGCAGCCGGCACGCAGGGCGGCCTCATCGTCGAGGTCGCCTTGCTGCAGACGGACGGCGTCGTTCCAGCCCAGCCGCGCCGCGAGCGCCGGTTTTCGCACCAGGGCCGTGACGGTGTCACCGCGGGCGCGGAGCGCCTTGACCAGGTGCGTACCGACGAAGCCGGTGCCACCGGTCACAAAGACGTTCACAGCGGCTTGTCGTAGACGCGGTAGGTCTTGGAAACGCGGAAGCCGAGCTGGGTCGCAGCCTTGTTCATCAGGGCGTTGTCTTCGAGGATCCAGCCGGCTTCGCCGCGGGGCATGCCGTGCTTCACGGAGTTTTCCCACGTGCGGTCGTACAGCACTGCATCGATGGCGCGGCCGCGAAACTCTGGAATCACACCGAGCAGCATGACGCGAGAGCGGTGAATCTTGCGCGAGTACCACAGCACTTTGAGAATGCCCGGAAACATCCGGCCCGAGCGGTTGTGCAGCAGCGCGAGATTGAAATCCGGGAGACTCACCGCGAACCCCACGACCTCGCTGCCCCGCTCGGCGAAAATGACGAGGTCCGGCACGACGATCGGCTTGAGCTGCTTTGCGAGATGGTCGATCTCCGCGTCGGTGAGCGGCACGAAGCCCCAGTTCTTCTCCCACGCGCTGTTGTACAGCTTCTTGATGAGCTCGACCTCGTCGGCGAAGCGCTTCATGTCGAGCGTGCGCAGCGTGATGCCGTTGCGCTCGAGGGCCCGCCGGCCAATCCGCAGAAACCGCTCGGGCGCGGACTCCGCGCCGCCGCCCTCGTAGGCGAGCAAGTCTTTCGCTTTCCTGAAACCGTAGCGCTCGTGCAGCTGCTCGTAGTAGGAAAAGTTGTACGGCATCATGAGCGAGGGCGGCGTGCCGTTGTTCGCGATCAGCAAGCCGCACTCGTCGTTGACCGACGGGCTCATCGGGCCGCGCATCGTGTCGAAGCCCCTGGCGCGGAGCCAGGCGGCCGCGGTGTCCCACAACGCGTTGGCGACGGCTTGATCGTTGATCCACTCAAAGAAGCCGTAGAACCCGACCTTGTCCTGGTGCTCCTTGTTATGCATGAGCTGCGGCACCCACAACGGATCGTGGCGGTAGTGGTCGTATGGAAAGGCGATGAAGCGATTGAGATCCCGCCCGCCCCCCGCGGGGACGGGCGTGATCTCCACTGCGGTCAGATGACCCCCAGCTCTTTTCCGAGGCGGCCGAAGACCTCGAGGGCGAGGTCGATCTGATCGGCCGTATGGGTCGCCATCAGGCTGGTGCGCAGGCGGCACTGCGACGGCGGCACCGCGGGCGGGACCACCGGGTTCGTGAACACGCCGGCGTCGAACAGCTGCCGCCAGAAGAGGAACGTCTTGTCGAGCGGTCCGATCAGCACCGGGATGATGGGCGTCTCGGTCGGGCCGATATCGAAGCCGAGCGAGCGCATCCCTTGCTGCAGCCGGCGCGTGTTGCGCCACAGCTGCTCGCGCCGTTCCGGCTCACGCTGCAGCACGTGCAAGGCGGCCAGCACACCGGCGGTGTTGGAGGGCGGCAGGGCCGCCGTGAAGATCAGGGGCCGCGAGTGGTGGCGCAGGTAGTGGATCACGTTCTCCGACCCGGCCGCGAACCCGCCGATCGACGCCAGCGACTTCGAGAAGGTGCCGACGATCAGGTCGACTTCCTCGACCAGGTCGTAGTGCGCGGCGGTGCCATCGCCGTTCGGGCCGAGCACGCCGACGGAGTGCGCATCGTCGACCGCGAGCGCCGCGCCGTATTTCTGGCAGACGCGCAACAGGCCGGGCAGGTCCGCGATGTCGCCTTCCATCGAATAGATGCCATCCACGATGACCATCGTCCCGGTGCCTTCGGGCAGCTTCTGCAGCTTGCGCTCGAGGCCGGCGAGGTCGCCGTGGTTGAACCGCATCGTCTCGCCGTGCGACATCTTGGCGCCGTCGACGATCGATGCGTGATCCAGTTTGTCGAGGAAGACGACGTCGGACCGGCCGACGAGGCCGGAAATCACGCCGAGGTTGGCTTGATAGCCCGTTGAGAAGACGAGGCAAGATTCCTTACCGAAGAACTCCGCCAGCTCGGTCTCGAGCTGCTCATGCAGATCGAGCGTGCCGTTCAGGAAGCGGCTGCCGGTGCAGCCCGAGCCGTAGCGTTCCAGCGCGGCGCGGGCGGCGGCCAGGACTTCGGGGTGGTGCGTGAGGCCGAGGTAGTTGTTCGACCCCATCATGACCCGCTCTTGCCCCTCGATGACGACGACGGTGTCTTCGGAGCGGGAGATCGGCTTGAAATAGGGGTACAGCCCGGCAGCCTGGACTTCGCGCGCCCGGGTGAAGTTCTTACACTTGTCGAACAGCGCGATGTGCTGCAGGGTCTCTGTGCGCAATGAGGCCTCGGGTTTTATGATAAGCGGTGGTACAGCTTAGCCTTGCGGCCGCGAATTGGCAAGGCTCTTGTGAGACTCGCCACAGCCTTTCGGGCCGTGGATGCGCTAGTCTACATTGCGACGGGCTGGTGAATTCGGCCGTTCTTTTCGGGGGTCTATGGCGCGACGAGCTTGTATCAGAACATTGGGCATGGTGAGCCTGCTGTGCCCAATTGTTTTTGCCGTTCTCCCTGCGCAAAGCGGATTTCATCCCCGTTGGGAAATCCCCGGCTTCGATTTTCGTAACGACGGCGCCTGGCGCGTCAAGGCGCGTCAAGTCAGTCTGCTGCGGCACCAAATGTTGGGGCAGGGCAAAGTCGGCTTGTTGAACTCGTTGACGATCGCGCAATCCCCGACCACCGCGGTCTCCGGCACGCTCGTCGTCCCCGCGGTGTTTTTCGCGTACGCGAACACCGATTCGGCGTTGTTCATGACCGATACGGCACAATACACGACCGCATTGTTCTCGAGCTCTCCTCCCGGCGGCAATCCGTACACCCTGCGCACCTTCTACGAGCAAATGTCCAACAACGCTTTGAGTATGACGGGGAGAATCCTGGGGTGGGTCAAGCTCGACAGCGCCGAGGTCACCTACACCGGTGTCGCGGGAACGTGCAGCGGCAATCCGTTCGGCACGTCCAATTGCAACGGGATTTTCAGCGACAACGCAATTTCGCGCATGCAGACCGGCTTCCGGCAGGCGTTGGCACGCGTCGACAATCAAGTGGACTTCGGTCAGTTCGACAACGATGGCCCGGACGGGATTCCCAATTCTGGCGACGACGACGGGTACGTGGACATGATCATGTTCGCGCATCCCACCAAGGATGGCGCCTGCGGTGGATTCCCGGGCGGTGCCGATCCAGCGACGAACAATCACATCTGGTCGCATCGCTACGCGCTGCGGACGGACTACGTGACCAACGATCCGGCGCATGTCGGCAACAGCTCCGGGTTCTCGACGATTCATGTCGCGGACTATTTCGCGACATCGGCGCGAGGCGGCGCCAGCGCGTGCGACACGACGCAAATCATGCCAATCGGGACCGCGGCTCACGAATTCGGCCATGCGCTCGGGTTGCCCGACCTGTACGACCTCGATCTAGTCACCGAGGGCATTGGCCAGTGGGGACTGATGGGCTCGGGCAATTTCTCGAGTCCGCGCAGTCCGTCGCGGATGGAGGCGTGGTCGCTGAACGAGCTGGGATGGGTGACGCTGCAGCAGTTGACCAGCAGTGGGACGTATGCCCTCGATCCCGCAGCCACCTCCCGCACCGCCGCGTACATACGGCCGCCGGGGCCCAACCCGCGTGGCGAATCCTTTCTCGTGGAAAACCGGCAGGGTGGGGCCGCCGGCCTCGCCGATTCGGCGGTGATCCGGCGCCACTGTCAGACCAGCTTCCAGCCGGTCACCTGCCCCGGTGGATTGCTGATCTGGCACGTGGATTCCACTAAAATCGAGTCGAGCGGGTTTCATCGGAGCAACCGCGTGAACTCCGGCTCGATCCACGGCCTCGTACTCGAAGAGGCGGACGGCTTGCGTCAGCTGTGGTGTGCGGGCGGCGGGTGCAACCGGGGGGACGCCGGCGATCCGTACCCTGGCGTCCCCGGCGGTAACACGGCGTTCGTGTACCGCACCAATCCTGTCGCGACGATGACTGACGGCAGCTTCGCAGGGTTCGGCATCGACCAGATCACGCAGGTGGTGCCGGACGGGCAGATGTCCTTCCGCCTGAAGTTCGGATCGCTCACGGTGGTCCGCGGGAGCGATACCACGGCGACGATTCGGTTCGATGGCGCCAACTACTTCGCGTTCCGTGATCTGCTCGATGATGGTTCGAGCCATAACGTAGGCTTTGTCGATGGCCAGGTTGTGGGTCGGACGCGGTTCAACTTCCAGTCGTGGTCGGACGGCTTCGCCATCAATCACCCGATCACGGGGAGTCTCGCGGGAGGGACGTTGACCGCGAGCCTGCTGCGCGATTTTAAGCTGAAGGCGACGTCAGGGTCGGGCGGCACCATCCAGGCCGACACCGCGATCGATCTCACGAACGGCACGTTCATTCGCGAAGGCCGAGCCGTGACGCTCACCGCCACGCCCGATTCCGGGGTACCGTTCGGCGGCTGGTCGGGGGATACGGTCACCACCAACACGGTCGTCGCACTGCCGATGGGGCGGCCGTACACGCTCACCGCGACGTTCGGAACGCTGGCGATTTCCAGCGTCGGCGCACGTCCCAATGGCGTGATGGGAGCCGCGTACGCCGATACGCTGCGCAGCAGCGGCGGCACGGGAACCAACAGCTGGGCCGTCACGAACGGCGCCTTGCCTCTCGGTCTGACAGTAGACGGACCGACCGGGATCGTCGCGGGATTCCCGCGCCAAACCGGCAACTTCACCTACACGGCGACGGTCACGTCGGGCGCGCAAAACCAGGCGAGGACCTTTACGATGTCCGTGACCGCGCCGTCACTCGCGACCGCCGACGTCACGACGCAGCTCCTCGGGCCGACCGCGCCGCTCACCGCCGATCAGCTTCGCTATCTCGATTTTTTGGGCAACGGCAACGGTGTCTTCGACATCGGTGACTTTCTCGCGTGGGTCAAGTCCACCGGTGCACCGCTCAGTGCCGCGATGATTCAGGTCTTGCAGCGGAAAGGAGGCCCGCGATGAGGCGCGGCTTCGGTATCGCGCTGCTCGCGACGGTGCTGTTCGCGGGACTGAGCTGTGGAGATGCGACGGCTGCCGGACCCGGAGAGCTGAAAGTGCGGCTCACGTCGGCCAATTCGGGCCTCGACTCGGCGATCGTTTTCACGATCACCGGCCCGGCCGCCCTGACGGGCGCGACTGCCGGTACCGGTCTGCGCCTGTTTCAACAGCCGCTGGGCGGGACCACGACGCGCTTCGCCTTGACCGGCCTGCTGACCAACGGTGCGACCATCCTGACGATCGGCGTGCAGGATATCGGCTCGCTGAGCCAGTACAGCGGCGCGATCAACGGAGTGGCGCAGCCGAACTATCAGCTGCGGGTGTTGCCGGGCGGTTACGGGCTGGCGCTGACGCGCTAGTCCCGGCAGACGCTGGCTCCGGCATCTCCCAGGCGCGCATCAGCCCTTCTTCGAGCCGCCGCTGCAGGTCCTGATACAGCGCGAGCAGTTGGCGGCATTCTTCGGTGAGTGTGGTCGCGCCGCCGCCCGGTCCGCCCGCGCGCGAGACGACTATCGGCCGGCCCAGGGCCCGTTCCATCTGCTGAATGGCGCTCCACGCCGTCCGGTAACTGATCCCCGCCTCCCCCGCCGCATCTTTGATCGATCGCACCCGATCCACCGCATCGAGTAATCGCGCTTCCCGCTCGCCGAGGACCGATGTGCCGCGCCGTGTCAGGGTAACCTGCGCTCGAGGAATCAAATCAATGAACTGCATACGACCTCCTGCGTAATCAACAACTCGACCCCGTTTGCTCCTCACCTGCGGTATACCCGAGCGGCGGAAGAGTTCCACTCGTTTTCTGTGGCGTCCGCACAACAGCAGTAGTTGCGTTGCAATACGCGGGCCCCGCTCTATTTTCGTTCACGGGGGCGGTAGCTCAGTTGGGAGAGCACCTGGTTTGCAACCAGGGGGTCGTGGGTTCGAATCCCATCCGCTCCATTTACCACCAGCCCGCAATGCGCCCGACGCCTAGGGAATCCCCCAGGCGCGTGACGGGGATCTACCCGGCAATAGGCTCCGCCCGCCCGGTCAGAACAGGCCGATGTTGAAGGGGGCGCTCTCAGCGCTGGTCGCGCCCGGGACGCTCACCACCAGCGTGTAGCCGTTCCCGACTTGGTCGATGCTCAAGTCCGAGAACGTGGCGACGCCGTTCACCACGGGGACGGTCTTCGTCCCCGAGAGCGTGCCCCGCAGCAGCAGGCCGCCGTTGTGCCCGATGGTAATCGATACGGAACCGGTGAAGCTCGTGAGCGGATTGCCCTGGTCGTCCACGACGGCGGCTTGCACGGCCGGCTCGATCCTCGTGAAGGGCAGCGTGGTCGAAGGCTGGACGCTGAACACGAGGTGGGTGGCGGCCGGGTTGAGCGTGAGCGCGGTGGCCAGCCACGTGCCCGGCGAGCTGGCCTGATCGAAGAACCAGGTCCATTGCGGCTCGGCTGCACCCGCGGCGTCGCCTTGCACGACGTACTCCGCATCGCCTTTCATCTGCGGGTCATCCGCTTCGTTGACGGTGGTGAAGCCGGGCGGCGTGCCGAGGCCGACCACCCGGTCCGACATCGTGACGCCGAATGCCAGCGCGCCCGCGTTGACGGGAATGGCGCCGGGATCGGCGATCGTGGGCGCCGAGCCGGAACCGGATGCCGACAGGTGCGTACCCAGGGCCTCCGCATCGACCAAGCTCACCCCGCTCCACGCCGAGATCAGGACCCCGCCGTCAGGGATGGGCGTCGAGAAGAGCGCGTGCACCGTCAGGATCGAGTCGGTGGCGGTGCTGGCGTCCCGAAAGCCTCGCACGTTGGTGGCGACATAGGTCGCCATCGAAATGCCGGCGGACGTGACGTAATCGACCAACGTGTAGGTGTTCCCGACGGGTGTCTGCGCACCGTCGCTCAGATGGTCGGTTACGATGGTGATGGTGTTGGTCGAGCCGACCCAGAAGAACGTGGCCACGATCGCGTCGCCCACGTGGGGGTTCTGGGGATTGAATCCCATTCCCACGTGGCTGCCCCCGTTGCTCCAGGGCATCACGTCATGGAACGCGCCATTCTGTTGGTCGAGAGTAATGCCCGACGCCGCGGTGACCGCGAACGCGGGCGCGCGAAGTTCGTGCGGCCGGGGACTGACGGCGTCCCGGCAGGCCGCTCCGAGTATTGCGAGGGTGAGCAAGAAGCGCTTGTCCATAACCAGCCCGTTGTTGAGTGAGTGCTACATGTGTGGCATGGTACGCAAGGCGCGGGCCAGCGGCTCGGCTTCGTTCACGAGTGCACCGATTTGCCTCCTTCCCCCGGCGCCGTATCTTCCGGTGCCGGCGTCCCCTTGGACTTCATAGGAGGAGCGCATGCGTCTCGCAGCCGGCGTCTTTACAAGTCTGCTGATTCCTGTGGTCGGCATCGCACAAACCCCGGCTACGCCGTTGCGCATTGCGGCGAGCAGCCTCGCTTCGGTCGAGGTGCACCTCAATGCGCGCCGCATCGGCAACTCCTGGTACGAGGAAGACGCGAGCCTCTCGGGTCCGTCGCGCATCGCCATTTCCTACGGACAGCCGCACGCGCGCGGACGCAAGGTCGAGGGAGGACTGATCCCGCTCGATAGCGTGTGGCGGTTCGGCGCGAACATGGCCACGACATTGCACACCGACCTCGACATCACGGTCGGGGACCTGAAGTTGCCGCGCGGGGACTATTCACTGTTCATCCTCTACACGCGGACCGGTTACGCGCTGATCGTGAATCGCGGTACGGGGCAGTGGGGTACCGATCGCGATCCGGTCAAGGATATCGGCCGGGTAACGTTGACGAGCCGCACCATGGCGGAGCCGGAGCCATCGCTGTCGATTTATCTCGTGCCCGATGCGCCGCAACCGGGCACCGGCTACGCGGATCTGAAGGGCGCGCTGCGTATCAAGTGGGGCACAACGGAATTGACGACCAACTGGCGAGTAGATCAGTGACTGACGAGCGGTACCCGATCGGCAAATTCACGCCCGTCCCGGCGCTGCCGCCGGCGCAGCGCGCCGCGTGTATCGAACAGATCGCGGTGGCGCCCGCGAATTTCCGGCGCGCCGTCGCCGGCCTGAACGACACACAGCTCGATACGCCGTATCGGACGGGTGGCTGGACCGTCCGTCAGGTGGCACACCATCTGCCCGACAGCCATATGAACGCCTATGTGCGGTTCAAGCTCGGGCTGACAGAGGATACGCCCGCGATCAAGACGTACGAGGAAAAAGACTGGGCCAGGACCCCCGAGATGCGCTCGCCTATCGCGATGTCGCTCGATCTCCTGGCCGCGCTGCATCAGCGCTGGGTGGCGTTACTGCGGGGAATGTCGCCGGCCGATTTTGCGCGGACGATCAAGCACCCGGAGTGGGGCACGCCGTCGCTGGACACGCTGCTCGCGCTCTATGCATGGCATGGGCGTCACCACACCGCGCACGTCACGACGCTGCGGCAGCGCATGGGATGGGGAGGGGGAGGGGGAGGGGGAGACTGATGGTCGATTTCGCCGACGACGATCTCGACGAGGAATTCCCGCTCGGCGACGGCACCGCCGACACAGAGGGGATCGTGATGTGCCCCTACTGCGGCGAGCCGAATGAAATCGGCATCGACGCGGGCGGCGGCGTGAATCAGGATTACGTCGAGGACTGCCAGGTATGTTGCCGGCCGTGGCGCGTCACCGTGACCTACGATGAGGAGGGGAACGCCGCGATCTCAGCCTCGCCGCTCGATGAATGAAGTAGTGATGCCCGTTTTTGAGTGATCCACGTCTCATTCCCAAGAATTACCCCCAAAGATTCTGCCCTTGGGAAGCGGGCGGCATTACAGTCACGCATTGCGTGGAGGGAATGCGTGCGGATCATATTGGTAGTAGAAGACGATGCGGATGCACGAGTTACCCTGCGGGATTTCCTGATTGGGGAAGGGTTTGTCGTCCATACTGCGCGAGATGGTCAGCATGCGCTGCATGTGCTCGACAAGATGGATCTTCTGCCGGACCTGATCCTGCTCGATTACAAGATGCCGGTCATGGACGGCAAGCAGTTCCTTGCGATGATGCGGCGCACCCCCCGGCTCGGGTCGATCCCGGTGGTGCTCATGTCGACGGCGACCCGGGAGTGGTCCGGCGCCCATCTCGAGGTCGAGGATGTGCTGTCGAAGCCGCTCGACCTCGAGCTGCTGCTCACTACCGTAAACCGGATCAGCGCCGAGCAGTTATAGCGCCGCCTCGTACCGGCGCGCGACCTCCTGCCAATTCACGACGTTCCACCAGGCCGTCACGTATTCCGGCCGGCGGTTCTGGTATTTGAGGTAGTAGGCGTGCTCCCAGACGTCCAAGCCGAGGATCGGCGTCTTGTTGTCCATCAGCGGGCTGTCCTGGTTGGGACGGCCCGCCACTTCGAGCTTCCCCTTGGCCAGGGTGAGCCACGCCCACCCGCTGCCGAAGAGTGACGTCGCTGCGGTCCCAAGCTGTTCCTTGAACTTCGTGAAATCGCCGAATGTCTTCCTGATGGCATCCGCCAGCGCGCCCGTTGGCTCTGCGCCGCCACCCTTGCCCGCCGGCGCCATGATCGTCCAGAACAACGAGTGATTGTGGTGTCCGCCGCCGTGGTTGCGGACCGCGGTGCGGATGTCCTCGGGGACGGCCTTAATCCCGCGCAGCAGCTCTTCGACGATCTTACCGGAGAGCTCGGGATGCTTGTTCAGCGCGTTGTTGAGGTTCGTGATGTACGCCTGATGATGCTTGCCATGGTGGATCTGCATCGTCTGCGCGTCGATGTGGGGCTCGAGGGCTGCAAAATCGTAGGGGAGCTGAGGGAGCACGTGTCGCGCTTCGAGGCTCGCCTTGGCCGTGCTTTGTTCTTTCAGTTGTGCCATCGTCCGCATCCTTCAAGAGTGTGGGGCTCAAACCCCGCATTGCGCGACACGGTTCCCCCCCTATTTTGCTCGGCGGAACGTGTCGTCCTCTCTCACGCCGGAGGCGCTCGTGGCGGAGTTCCTGCTGCGCTGGCTGCATTACCTCGGTGGCATTACGTGGATCGGCCTGCTGTATTACTTCAACTTCGTGCAGGGGCCGTTCATGGCGGAGGCGGATCCCGCCGCCAAGAGCACCGCGACGCAGAAACTGCTGCCGCGGGCGCTGCGCTGGTTCCGTGGCGGCGCGATCCTGACGTTTCTCACCGGCCTCGCCATCATCGGGAAACGGATCGGCGAGTCGCCGCTCGGCGCCGCCGGGTGGTCCACGCCGTGGGCGATCACGATTCTCACCGGCGCGCTGTTCGGCACCCTGATGTTCTTCAACGTCGTGCTCGTCATCTGGCCCAAGCAGCAGATCGTGATCGCATCGGCGAAAACGGTCGCGTCCGGTGGACAGGCTAATGCCCTGGCGCCGGCGGCCGCCCGGCGCGCGTTCCTGTCGTCGCGCACGAACGTGGTGTTTTCAATTCCGATGCTGTTCTACATGGGCGCCGCCTCGCACTTCACACTACCGGGCGGCGGCAATCATGCCGCCTACTGGGCCGGCGTCATCGTCGTCGCCGCGCTGCTCGAGATCAACTCGCTCGCCGCGACCACCGGGGCCACCACGAAGCCGATCGAGAAGATCCCCGGGGTAATCGTCACGGGATTCGTCGTGTGGGCCGTCGTGTACGGGCTCGCCCGGGCGTTTCTATCGGCCTGACGGCATAACGGATGGCGTCGGTCACACTCCGCCGGGTGAGCAAGGTCTTCGACGGCGGAATTCAGGCGTTGCAGCAGCTCGACCTCGAGGTGCGGGACGGCGAGCTCCTCGTCCTGCTCGGGCCGTCGGGGTCGGGGAAAACGACGGTGCTGCGCTGTATCGCCGGACTGGAAGAGCCGACCAGCGGCGATGTCGTGATCGGTGATCGCGTCGTGACGCACGCCGCGCCCGCCGAGCGGGACGTCGCGATGGTGTTTCAAAGCCCCGCGCTGTATCCGCATCTCACCGTCCGCGAAAACATCGCCTTCCCGCTGGAGATGCGCGGTGTCGCCGATGCGCAGGTGACGCGCCGCGTCGTGGAGGCAGCCGGGCGCCTCGGCCTTGAGAACGCGCTCGATCGTTTGCCCGGGCAGCTCTCGGAGGGCGAGCGACAACGGGCGGCGCTGGGCCGCGCCATTGTCCGCGGCCCGCAGGCCTTTCTGCTCGACGAGCCGCTGTCGAAGCTGGACGCGAAGTTGCGCATCGAGCTTCGCGGCGAGTTGCTGGCGCTGCAGCGGGCGCTCGGCGCCACCATGATCTACGTCACGCACGACCAAACCGAAGCCATGACGATGGGCCAACGGGTCGCTGTGCTGTACGAGGGCCGGCTGCGGCAGGTCGGCACACCCGAGGAGGTCTATCAGCGGCCGGCGGATGTCCACGTCGCCCGCTCGGTCGGCACACCGGGAATGAACGTGCTGCAGGGACGGGGACGAGGGACGGGGGAAAAGGGAAGGGTCATCGAAGCGGGTAGTCTGGTGATCCCGATTGAGCTTTCGACCTACGAGGGAGAACTGCAGCTCGGGATCCGCGCGGAGTACGTGGGATTGTGCGCGGTCGATAAGGGAGTGGGGAACGGGGACGTCCTCGTCGTCGAGCCCCTGGGCAGTGAAACGCTGGTGCACTTGAATGTCGGCGGGCAGCCGCTCGTCGCTCGCCTGGATGGATTTGCCGACGTGCGGGTCGGCACGCGCGTCGGCGTAAAAGTGGATCGCCGCCGGCTGTATCTGTTCGACGCCGCCGGAGCGCCGCTCGCGTGAGCTCGCGCACGTGGGCCGCGGCGGCGGCTGCCGCGGCGGCAATTGCAGCGGCGCTGGCGCTCGTCGTGGTACACGCGGCGCAAAGCCATTACGAGCGAGCCTTCGGGTTTCGCATGGCACGCACGACAGCCACCTACATCGCGGCAGTCACACCTCCCCCCCGACCACCACCGCCGCCACCACCGCGTGTTCGCAGGCGGGGCCGGCGTTCGACGCGGCTCGCACCGCCAGCACCGCCGGTGTCCGCGACCCCGGCATCCCGCAGCTATGATCTGCCGTCGCTCCTCACCCAGGCGAAGGCCTTGCGCACGCTGCCCGGCTGGACGTCGGAAGTGGAGGTCTATTTCGGCACGGCGCCGCTGGTCGAGGCCACGGCGGCGCCGCTTGCGCCGGATGACCTGCAGCGCCTCGGCACCAGGCGGGCGGGGTGGTGGCGGGACGGTGCCGCGCTCGTGCCGCTCAAGGATCGCGACGATCTTGAGGTCGTCGGAGCGGTCGCCGTGCGGCCGCGTCCGCTGCCCCATGGCCCACTGCCCGGTGGCTTCGGGTTCGCGTTCCCTGCCGCACTCATCGCCGTGGGCGGTGCGGCCGCGATCGCGTTCCGCCGGCTCCCGCAGCGACGTGGCGCCTACATCTGGGCCGGACTACTCCTCGCGCTCGGCACGTACGCCGATGTGCATACCGCCGCGCGGCAGAGCACCGACCGCTGGCTGGTCGATACGCGGCGGCTGCTGCAAGAGGCCGCCACCAGGATGCCGGCGCCGCGTACCCGTGTGTCGGTCAGTGACCTTGCGGCGCTCGTGACGGACGCGGAGGTCGTTGCGGGGGAGCCGGCGGCGTCTGCGCCACGCCGCGCGCGCATCGATGGCGAACGACGCGCGATCGTCGCGGCACTGATCGGCTCCGGTCGCTGGATCGAGCTGCGCACGTCGCCCGCAGAAATCGAAGCGCCGAGCTGGCTGCTGTTGCTGGTTCCGTGCTCATTGCTGGGACCGTTTGCGATTCTGCTCTTGCGCTGGGCGGAGCGGACACCGATCCGGAGCCGGCGCGAGACCGCCGTGGCGTGGGGCTTCCTTGCGCCCGCCGCACTCCACCTCGTGATCTTCACGCTCGGACCGACATTCTACGCCCTCTACTTCGCGAGCCTGGCGAGCTTCAAGACGCTGCTGCGCGATCCGTTGACCTGGATTTCATTTCGCAATAGCGCCGTCTATGCGCTGTACGTGCCCGTCTCTGTCACGCTCGCGCTCGTGGCGGCGCTGGCCGTGCAGCGCCATCGCGGGCGATGGAGCGGCCGGCTCTTCAGCGCCGCGTTGCTGCTGCCCTATGCCGCTTCGACGGTGGCGATCGCGCTGCTCTGGCAGGTGATCTATCGAGCGGGATCGCTCGGCCTGGGCCGGGCTGATTGGCTTAGCAACGCGCGAACCGCCCTCCCCGCCCTCATGCTGATCTCGATTTGGGCGCACATCGGCGGCCAGATGCTCGTCTTCCTGACCGGCCTGCAACGGATTCCCCGCGCGTATCTCGATGCGGCATGCGTGGACGGTGCCGGGGCGTGGCGCGCCTTCTGGCGCGTCACCTTCCCATTGCTGCGGCCAGTCACCGGTTTCGTACTGTTGACCGGCGTGCTCGGCGCTTTCCAGATGTTCACGCTTGTCTATGTGCTCACGCAGGGTGGACCGGCCGAGTCGACCGACGTGCTGGTGCATCGGATCTATCAGACCGGATTTGTCTCGCAGGCGTTTGCCATGGCGAGTGCCCTGGCGCTGCTGCTGTCAGTCGTGCTCGTGGTATTCAGATGGCCGCAGCTCAGGCTGCTACGCAAGGAGACCGCTCATGCGTAAGGCTTTGCTGGCGATCGCGAGCCTCGCCATGCTCGCGCCCTTCATCTATATGATCTCGGTCTCTTTCATGGGTGAGGCGGAGCTACTGCGCTGGCCGCCAGCCGTGCTTCCCGATCGGCTCGAGACCGGCAACTACGCGGCCGCATTCCAAGCCTTGCCATACGCCCGTGTCTTCATGAACACGGCGATTCTCGCGGCAGGTGTCATGGTGGGCCAGGTGCTTACCAGCGCGGCCGCAGGCTATGCGTTCGCACGCATGCGCTTTCCCGGGCGGGATCGAGTCTTTGCTGCGCTGCTCGCCACGTCCGCGATTCCCGCGATTCTGCTGCTGCTGCCGCGCTATCTGTTGATCGACGCGTTGGGGTGGGTGGACACGTATCCTGGTCTCATCTCAACCGAGCTCGTATCGGTCTGGGGAATTGTCCTGATGCGCCAGTCGTTTCTCGCGTTGCCGCGCGACGTGGAGGACGCCGCGCGACTGGATGGAGCAGGGGAGTGGACGCTCTTCTGGCGTGTCGCGCTTCCCTTGGCGAGGCCTGCACTGGCTGCCCTCGCTGTGCTCGCGTTCATGGACCAATGGCGAAACCTCCTCTGGCCGCTGGTCGCTACGCGCTCACCGGCCATGGAGGTGGCGGAGCTCGCGCTTACGCGCTTCCACGTGGCCTTTGCGGGCAACTGGCCCTATCAGATGGCTGCGGCCGTGATGGTCACCTTGCCGGTGCTGGCGGCGTGCATCGCTGCCCAACGCTACGTCATGCGGGGTGCGGCGCTCACAGGTGGGAACACGCGATTCTAGCGTCTGGCAGCCGCTCCGAAGGTTACGCTCCACTTCACGTCGCTCGTCGTTCCCGCCGGCCACTCGAGCACGGCGTGGCCGCTCTCCAGGCGTTTCAACGTGCAGGCGACATCCGCCTGGCACGATCTCGGACGCAGGCCTCGCGGCACGGCGATGGTGACCGCGTAGGGACGGCCATCGAGTGTCGTCGACTTCGCCTGCAGTGAGCGTGTGGCGGCATCCCAGCG
>QHUQ01000135.1 GCA_003221985.1 Gemmatimonadota bacterium
GTTCAGCGCGTGGAAGCCGGACAGCGTGACGAACTGGAACTTGTAGCCCATCGCTCCCAGCTCCTGCTGGAAGGTCGCGAGCTGCGCTGCGCTGAGATGGCGCTTCCAGTTGAACGACGGCGAGCAGTTGTACGCGAGCAGCTTGCCCGGATGCTCCTTGTGGATCGCCTCGGCGAATTGCCGAGCCTCGCCCAGATCCGGCTTGGCCGTCTCGAACCACAGCATGTCGGCGTAGGGCGCGTAGGCCCGGGCGCGCGCGATCGCCGCTGCGACGCCGTCGTTGATCACCAAGAACCCCTCGGGCGAGCGCTCGCCGGTGCACCAGCGGCGATCGTATTCGTCGACGTCGCTCGTCAGCAGGCCGGCGCTGTTGGCGTCGGTGCGGGCGATGAGGATGGTTTCCACGCCGCAGACATCGGCCGCGAGCCGTGCCGCGATCAGCTTGGTGATGAACTCGCTCGTCGGCACCAGGACCTTGCCGCCGAGGTGGCCGCACTTCTTGACCGACGACAACTGATCCTCGAAGTGCACGCCTGCCGCCCCCGCGGTGATCATCAGCTTCATCAATTCGTAGGCGTTGAGCACCCCACCGAAACCCGCTTCCGCGTCCGCAACGAGCGGCACATACCAGTCGATCGTGTGGTCGCCGTTCATGTGGTGGATCTCGTCGGCACGCCGCAGCGCGTTCTGAATGCGCACCAGCAGGTTCGGTACGCTGTCGGAGGGATACAGGCTCTGGTCGGGATACATCGTCATCGCGTCGTTGGCGTCGGCCGCGACCTGCCAGCCGCTGATGTAGATCGCCTTGAGGCCCGCCCGGACCTCCTGCACCGCCTGGTTCCCCGTGACGGCCGACAGGGCGGCGACGTAGGGTTCCTCCCGCATCAGCTTCCAGAGGCGCGCCGCGCCGTGGCTCGCGAGGGTGTGCTCGATCGCCAGCGTCCCCCGTAACCGGTAGACATCGTCGGGCGTGTAGGGTCGGGTGATCCCCTGCCAGCGCCGATCGCTGCGCCACCGTCGGTCCAGCTCGGACACAAATGCGTGCTTGATCATGCCTTCACTCCAGGTGCTCATATGCGATGAGTGTGAGGAATTCGGGGAATTCCGCGCCGGTCATCATGTTGCCGAACAGCTTGGCGGCGAGACTCTCGGTTGGGAACGCTGCGGCCATGACCTGCCGCACCAGCCCTTCTGTCACGACGCGACCATCAGCCAGGCGTGCGCCGTGACGGACCCACTGCCACACCTGCGAGCGCGAGATCTCCGCCGTGGCGGCGTCTTCCATGAGGTTGTAGATCGGCACGCAGCCGACGCCGCGGAGCCACGACTCGAGGTATTGAATCCCGACGTCCACGTTGGTCCGGAGGCCGGCGGCGGTGATCTCGCCTTCCGGAACGGCGAGCAGGTCCGCTGCCGTCACGCGCACGTCGTCGCGCGCGACGTGCAGCTGATTGGGGCCGGGCATTGCGGCGTCGAACACCTGCGCCGCGACCGGCACGAGCCCCGGGTGCGCCACCCACGTGCCGTCGTGCCCGGCGCGGACCTCGCGCAGCTTGTCCTGCCGGACCTTCTCGAGCGCCGCCTCGTTCGCCACCGGGTCGTGCTTGATGGGAATCTGGGCCGCCATGCCGCCCATCGCGTGGGCGCCCCGGCGGTGACAGGTCTGAATCAGGAGATCGACGTACGACTTGAGGAAGTGACGGTCCATCGTCACGCGGGCGCGGTCGGGGAGCACGCAGTCGGGGCGCTGCCTGAACTTCTTGATGAAGCTGAAGATGTAGTCCCAGCGCCCGCAGTTCAGGCCCGCGGAGTGGTTCCTCAGCTCGTAGAGGATCTCGTCCATCTCGAACGCGGCGAGAATCGTCTCGATCAGGACCGTCGCGCGGATCGTCCCGCGGGGGATGCCGAGCTCGTCCTGCGCGAGGTTGAACACATCGTTCCAGAGACGGGCCTCGAGGTGGCTCTCGAGCTTGGGCAGGTAGAAATAGGGCCCAGTTCCCTTGGCGATGAGCGCCGCGGCATTGTGAAAAAAGAAGAGCCCGAAATCGAAAAGGGCGGCGGAGATCGGGCGCCCGTCCACGGTGACGTGCTTTTCGTCCAGATGCCAGCCGCGCGGCCGCACCATCAACGTCGCCGTGCGCGGCGCGAGCGCGTAGCGCTTCCCCTCGGGGCTCGTGAACCCGATGGTGCCGCGCACCGCGTCCCGCAGGTTCGCCTGCCCTTCGAGATTGTTGCGCCAGGTGGGGGCGTTCGAGTCCTCGAAATCGGCCATATAGACCCGCGCGCCCGAATTGAGTCCGTTGATGATCATCTTGCGGTCCACGGGACCCGTGATCTCGACCCGGCGGTCCGTCAGGTCGGGGGCGATCGGCGCGACAGTCCACGCCGCCTCGCGCACCGAGCGCGTCTCGGGCAGGAAGTCGGGACGCTCGCCGGCGTCGAGGCGCCGCTGGCGCTCCACGCGACGGGCGAGCAACTCCTGGCGGCGCCCCTCGCAGGCCCGCGCCAGCGTCGTGAGGAACCGTTGCGCCTCGGCGGTCAGGATCTCCGCAAACCCCGACTCCAAGCGGGCATGGACGGCAAGCCCGGAGCCCGACCGCGTTGGCGCAGTGGTCATGATCGGCAATGTAGCGCTCCTGCTACGACGAGGTCCCCGGGGAAAGAAGCGGGGCGAGCCGGGATGCCGCGCGGTTCACGCGCGGCGGTTCCCAGCCGCCCCTCATGCCCTCCCATTGGTGGGGAGGGTCCGCAGCGGCCGTGCACGGCCACTGCGGCAGCCGGCGCGGTACCAGCGTTTACCTGGCTCCGCCTTTGCCGGCTTTTTCCCCCCGACGCTGCGTGCTGCTACCGCCGGTTGGAGATTGCAACCGTCGTGCCATCGCGCGGATGGTGAAGAATCCCGCCCGGTGCGGCACATTCTGTGGCAATATTACCGCACATGTGCCCGCCCCCCGCCCCCGCCCGCGGCCCCGCCGCAGTCACAGCCGTCGGCCGTTCCGTCCCGCGTCGCGAAGGCGCCGACAAAGTGACGGGGCGGGCGCGTTACACCGACGACATCGCGGTTCCGGGCGCCTGGTACGGGAAGACGATCCGGTCGACGGTGCCCAGGGGCCGGATCAGGTCCATTACGTTCGATCCCCTCTTTGACTCGGAACGCGTCGTGGTGGTCACGGCCGACGACATCCCCGGCGACAACGTCGTCCACCTGATCCGGGACGACCAGCCCATCCTGGCCACTAGAGGGGGCGAGGTCAGGCATCGGGAAGAGCCGATTCTCCTGCTGGCGGCGCCCGACCGGGGCACCCTCGAAGAGGCGGCGAGCCACATCAAGATCGAGTATGAGATCCTTGAACCGGTTTACGCGCTCGAGAAAGCGATCGAGGTCTTCAGCACCGTAGAAATCACGAAGGGGGACATCGCGACCGCACAGCGCTCCGCGGACTTCGTAGTGCAGCACGAATTCCGCGTGGGTTTGCAAGAACAGCTGTACATCGAACCCCAGGGGGCGATCGCCATCCCCGAGTCAGGCGGCCGCATCAAAGTCATCGGCTCACTACAATGCCCCTACTACGTCCACCGCGCCCTTAAGCGGGCACTGAAGCTGACTGACCGGCAGGCGGTCGTGATCCAGGCCGAGACCGGCGGGGGTTTCGGGGGGAAGGAAGAGTACCCATCGCTTGTCGCGCTCCATGCCGCGCTCCTCGCCCGCAAAGCGGGGCGGCCAGTGCGTCTCATCTACGATCGCCACGAGGATCTCGCGGCGACCACCAAGCGTCATCCCGGCGTCATCACGCACCGCACCGCGGTCAAGAAAGATGGAACACTGCTGTCGCAGGACATCGAGATCGTCCTCGACGGTGGCGCCTACTGCACGTTGACACCCGTGGTGCTGTCCCGGGCGGCGATCCATGCGGCCGGCGCGTATGCCTGCCCCAACGTCCGCATTCGAGCGCGCGCCGTGGCGACAAACACCCCGCCGAACGGGGCCTTCCGTGGCTTCGGCGCGCCACAGTCGCTCTTCGCCGCCGAGCTGATGGTGGAGCATGTCGCCGAGCGCCTGGGGATGTCGAGTGTGGATCTCCGACGTAAATGGATGTTGCGCCTCGGTGACACCACGGCGACGGGCCAGAAGCTCACGGAGAGCGTAAGCGCGGAGTTGGTGCTGGATACTGCCCTCCGAGCCGTGCCGCCCAACCGCCCAACCGCCCAACCGCCGATCCGCCACGGTCGTGGTCTCTCCCTCGTCTTTCATGGCTCGGGGTTTACGGGGAGTGGTGAAAAGAAGCTACAAGGCACGATCGCAATGGAAGCCCTGACCGACGGGACGTTCCGCATCCTCACGGCCTCGACGGAGATCGGCCAGGGCACGAAAACTATCTTCTGTCAGCTTGCCGCAGACGCGTTGGATGTAGGGTTGGACAGCGTAGTTCTGGCCCCGCAGGACACATCGTTGGTTCCTGACTCCGGGCCGACCGTCGCATCGCGCACGGCGATGATCGTCGGCCGGCTCGTCCAAGAAGCGGCCGAGGAAATCAGGGAGCGCCTCAAGCACGAGAGGCCTCCATTCAAGGTGGAGAAATCGTACATCCAGCCCGACTCGATTCATTGGGACGAGGCGACCTATCGCGGCGATGCCTATCCCGTGTACGCCTGGGCGTGCACGATCGCCGATGTCGACGTCGACATGACCACGGGCGATGTCCGCGTGACGGATCTCGTCACGGCGGTGGACTGCGGCAAGGCGCTTCACCCGGTGATGGCAGAAGGCCAGATCGAAGGCGGGTGCCTGCAGGCCGTCGGCTGGGCGACGATCGAGGAGATCAAGATGAAAGACGGCGGCTATCAGAACGACCGCCTCGCCACCTACCTGATCCCCACCGCGCTCGACGCACCACGCATTCGCACGATTCTGGTCGAGAACCCCTACTCTCGTGGCCCCTTCGGGGCGAAAGGGATCGGCGAGCTGCCGATGGACGGGCCTGCGCCCGCCATCATCGCCGCGATCCACGATGCCACCGGCGTGTGGCTCGACGAAATCCCTGCGACTCCTGAAAAGGTTCTGGCCGCGTGCGCTTCACGCTGAACGGGGGCGCGGTTTCGCTCGACGTCGTCGGTACACGTCGTCTGCTTGATGTATTGCGAGAGGACCTCCGACTCACCGGCACCAAAGAAGGCTGTGGTGAAGGCGAGTGCGGGGCGTGCTCCGTGCTGATCGACGGCGAAGTGGTCGACAGTTGTTTGGTGGCGGTCGGTCAGGTCGAAGGCCGCCAGGTCACCACGGTCGAGGGACTCGCTGCTGGCGGACGGCTGACGGCCCTGCAGCAGGCGTTCATCGAGCACGGGGCCGCGCAATGCGGGATCTGTACGCCGGGAATGCTGCTCGCGGCCCACGCCTTGCTGCAGCAAACGACACGCCCGAGCGCCGATGACGTGCGGGAGGCGCTCGCCGGCAATTTGTGCCGGTGTACCGGCTACACGAAGATTATCGACGCGGTCCTGTCATGCGCGAAGTGAGATATCTCCGCCCCGAGAGTCTCGCGGAGGCGGTGCAGTTGTATCGCACAACCCCCGGATGCCGTCCCCTCGCGGGCGGCACCGACCTCATGGTGATGCTGCACGCACGCACGGTGCGGCCTGAGCCGCAGGCGCTGCTCGACCTTTGGTCGCTCGCCGAGCTGAAGGGTGTACGGCGCGTGAAGGACATGGTGGAAATCGGTGCTGCCGAGTCATACACGGGGATGATCGCGTCCCGGGAGGTGCAGGAGCATCTGCCCGCGCTTGCCGCTGCGGCCCGCACGATCGGCGCGGCGCAGATCCAGAACCGCGGCACGCTCGGCGGCAACCTGGCGAACGCGTCGCCGGCGGGGGACACGCTGCCGGTGTTGCTCGCGTATGACGCCGTCGTCGCGACCGATCGGCGCTCCATTCCGATCGATCAATTCTTCGCGGGATATCGGCAGACCGCGCTGCAGTCCGACGAGCTGATCACCGCCGTCCTGTTTCCGCTCAACCGTCACGTCGTGTTCCGCAAGGTCGGGACACGCGCGGCGCAAGCGATTTCCAAGGTCGTCATGGCGCTCAGCAGGAATCCGGCGCGAATCGCGATCGGGTCGGTCGCCGAGGTGCCGCTGCGCGCGCGCCGAGCCGAAGCGGCGCTCGAGCGGGGTGACCTCGAAGGCGCCGTCGCCGCCGTTGCCGAAGACGTCCGGCCCATCGATGACGTGCGATCCACGGCGGCCTATCGCCACGCCGTCACGCAGAACGTTCTCAGGGAACTGCTCGATTCACCCGCGCGCCGCTGAGCTGCTCAGCATGCTCGGCATGCGCTCGCATCCCGAGGGTGGGCATTACGTCGAGCTGTTTCGCTCTGAGCAGCGCGTCCAAGTGCTGGGCCGTAATGTCGAGCGGAGCGCGATTACCACCATCTACTTCCTGTTGGCCGTCGGCGAGTTCAGCCGCTGGCACCGCGTCCTGGCGGACGAGATCTGGCACTATCACGAGGGCGACCCGATCGAGCTGCTGCTGTTCGAGGGTCAGGAGTTGCGTCGCCTGCGGCTGGGACCTGTGGCGCGGGAGACGCGCCCCACGATCGTGGTTCCTGCCGGCACTTGGCAAGCGGCGCGCACGCTGGGCGCCTATACGCTTGCGGGCTGTACGGTGGGAGCGGGGTTCGAATTCGCCGATTTTTCGCTGGCTGTCGATTGGCCCGAGATCGTGACGAAAATTGCGCGTGCTGGGCCGGACTTGGCGCGATTCATATAGCCGTGCGAGGCTATTTCAAGAATTCTTGAAATAGCGTCAGAGGTCACCGGCCGGTGGATTGATCCTAATACGCGATTTTTTGCAACGACCGCATCAACACCTTCGTACCAAGCGCCACATCCTCTGCTTTCGTCGCCTCTTCAGGACAGTGTGAGCGCCCTCCGATGCTCGGCACGAACAACATCCCAACCTTGCAGCGCGCGGCGAGCACCTGGGCATCGTGTCCCGCACCACTCACCATTTCCGAAGCCTGTGCGCCCAGTTCCTTCGCCGCGCTCGCAAGGACGGATCGCACGTCCGGGTGCATGGGAACCGGCGGCTTTTCCTGAAGCACGCGCACCTCGAGCGCGAGAGACCGCTCGGACGCGATCGTGTGGCACAACGACCGAATCCGCTCCTCCAGCGCTCGCCGCGCATTCAAGTCTGAGTGACGCAGGTCGATGGTGAACACGACTCGAGCCGGCACCACGTTGATCTGATCCGGCTCCGCCCGAATCTTGCCGACCGTCGCGACCGCGGGCGCGCCGAGCGAGCGCGCGATCGACTCGACTGCCTGGATCATCGCCGCCGCCCCCGCCAGCGCATCTTGCCGCAATCCCATGGGGGTCGTGCCGGCATGGTCCGGCCGGCCCGTCACGTCGACCTCGAGATGCGCCGTCCCGACGATCGCGCTCACGACGGCGAGTGGTTTTCCAGACGCGTCCAGGACCGCTCCCTGTTCGATGTGCAGCTCGACGAACGTGTCGATGTCGTCGCGCGCCGCCGTGGAGATCCTCGACGGGTCGAGGCCGCGCTCGCGCATCGCTACTGCCATGTCGCCGTCGACCGCGTCAATCGCTCCCACGATGGCGCGAGAGCCCCAGAAGTTGGTCGCGAAGCGGGACCCTTCTTCTTCGCAAATCGCGACGACCTCGAGCGTACGCCGCGGCTTTCCCTTCTCCTCGAGCAATGCTTCGACCGCGGTCAGACCGGCGACGATGCCGAGGGCGCCGTCGAGCCGACCGCCGCGGCGGACAGTGTCGATATGCGACCCAGTGACGATGCTCTTTCCCTTCTCTGTCCCCTCGACGCGTCCCCAGAGATTGCCGACAGCGTCGCGTCGAGTCTTCAGGCCGGCGTCTTTCAACCAGCGTTCAACGCGTTCCACGGCGGTGGCCCAGGCCGGGCCATACAATGGGCGATACGCGCCACCGTCCGGCTCCGCGCCAATCGCGTAGAGCTCATCCAGTCGCTGCTCGAGCAACGGGCCATCAATTGGCATTGGGATTATTCGGTCGCAGGAATTGTCCCCAGCCTGGTTTGCCAATGACGTCGCCATCGGCAAACACCGTCTTTCCACGCACGAGCGTTCTCACCACCGCTCCAATGAACTGCTTACCTAGGTAGGCGCTGACGCCGTTGCGCGTCTGCAGCTCGCCCCGTTCGAGTGTCCATTCGCGCGCGGGATCGACGATGGCGAAGTCCGCATCGGCCCCCACCGCGATCGCGCCCTTGCGGGGGAACAGCCCGAAGAGCTGCGCCGGGGCGGTCGCCGTGAGATACGCGAGACGCTCGAGCGTGAGGCCTCGGGTATGCACGCCCTCAGTGAAGAGGACCGGAAGCGTCGCCTGAATCCCCGCAACGCCGCCCCACGCCCGCCAGATATCGTCCTGGCCTTTCTCCTTGGCGGCGGCGGGGCAGGGGGAATGATCGGAGCCGATGAGGTCGACCCGCCCCGCGAGCAACTCCTTCCACAAGGCTTCGCGCGTCGCGGCGTCACGGATCGGCGGCGCGCACTTGAGCGCCGGCCCCATCCGCTCGAAATCCGCTTCGGTGAATGTGAGGTAATGCGGGCACGTCTCGGCGGTGATCGACACGCCCTTGCTGCGTGCCGCATCCACTTCCGCTAATCCCTCGGCGCAGCTCACGTGGACGACGTGGGCGCGCACGCCCTTGCCCGCGCCACGCATGCAGACCAGCAGCCGGCGGATCGCGTCGACTTCCGCTGCGGCCGGCCGCGCGCGGCACCACGCGAGCGGATTCGGTGCGCCCGCCGTCTCGAGCATCTCCTGACTCTCCGCGTGCACCCCGACGATGGCGCCGAGACGGGCGGTCACCTTGAGCCCGATCGCGAGCACGCCGTCCGGCACGCGCTGAAAATCGTCGATGCCGCTGTGACTCATGAAGGCTTTGAAGCCGACAACACCACGTTGGTGGAGGGTCTGGAGGTTGTCGAGGTTGTCGGGGACGAGGCCGCCCCAGAGTCCGAAATCCACGAGCGCTTTCCGTGAGGCGACCGCAAGCTTCTCGTCGAACGCCGCGGCGGTGGTCGTGGGCGGATGTGCGTTGAGCGGCATTTCGAGGACGGTCGTGACGCCGCCCGCCGCCGCACCGCGCGTTCCCGCCTCCCACCCTTCCCAGTCGGCTCGACCAGGTTCGTTGAAGTGGACATGGGCGTCTACGACACCTGGCAAGACGACGAGCCCCCTGGCGTCGATGACTTCCTTTCCACCGCGGACCTCACTGCCGATGGCGCTGATGGTGCCGTCCGTGATGGCGATGTCGGCGATGGCCTGCCGCGTCGGAAGGATGGCGGTGCCGCCCCGGATCACGAGGTCAGGAGCAGTCACACTTCTTCTATAGTGATGTCCTGCGCGCCTTCCCAGAGGGTCAGCCGGCCGATTTCGGACAGCTGTTCCTGGCCCTGCGTGAGTGTCGCGAAGTGGTTCCCTGCCAGTTGCCCGACCTTGCTCGCGAACATCGTGGATCCATATGGAAACAGCACCTCGGTCTCGCTGATCCCGCCCGGATACAGCAGCAGCATGCCCGGTGCGGGATGGCTGGTGTGGTTCTCGAAATCGAGCCCGAGCTTCTTGTCGCCCATGGGAATCCACGTTGACTCGCCGCTCCAGCGGCAGTGGACTATCTTGGACTTGAGCGGCAGCATTTTGCGAATCACAGCCACCGTTTTCGGCGCGTGCTGCTCTTCGAGTCGCGCCGTGAACGTCAGGGTTCCCACGCGGATCTTGAGCATGCCCAACACTAACCGTCCAACGATTTCGACGCACGTCCTCGATACCACGCGCGGTGAGCCCGCCGCCGGGGTGAGCGTCACCTTGTCACGGATCGATGGCGGGCACTCGATCACGCACGAAACCGATGGCGACGGCCGAATTGCCAACCTGGGTGAGCCGGTCGCTGGGAGCTATCGCCTCTCGTTCGACGTTGGCGACTACTATCAGAGGAAGGGCACGCGAGCGTTTCTACAGCGCGCCACGCTCGACTTCGAGATCACCGATACGAACCGCAAGTACCACATCCCGCTGTTGATGTCGCCGTTTTCGTGCGCCAGCTATCGGGGCAGCTGAACCTCTTTGAGCATGCCGGGCCGTTGCTGGAGCGGCTGCGCGCGGAAGAGCCATTCCCGAGCGGCGCCGCGCTGCTCGCGCGGGCGCGGGCGATCCTGGACGAGCTGTCGGAGGCCGAGCAGGTCGCCGTGATCAACGCCCATCCCCGCATCGGCGAGCGCCCGGACAAAGTCTCGGCCGCATCCTTCAAAGAGCAGGGGTACGACCAGGGCACGACCCCGCCGGAACTTTTCCTGCGGCTCGCGAATCTCAATGACGAATACGAGCAGAAGTTCGGCTTTCGCTTCGTGATCTTCGTGAACCGACGGTCCAAAGAGGCGATCGTGCCGATACTCGAGGCGCGGCTGCGCGGTACGCGTGATGAGGAACGGCGCACCGCGCTGCGGGAAATCCTGGCGATTGCGGAAGCTCGCTTATGTTTGCCTTGATCAAGCTCATCCAGTCGCTGTTCGGCGCGCTGCATTCCGAGGGCACGCCGGGCCAGCTCGCCGCCGGGATCGTACTCGGCTCATTTTTAGGTCTCACGCCGTTCCTGAACCTCCACAACGCACTCATCTTCGCCTTGCTGGTGCTGCTCAACGTCTCGTTCGCCGGTGGCATGCTCGGCTGGGCGCTGTTCATCCCGATCGGCTTCCTGCTCGATCCGCTGTTCGATTGGATCGGGCACAGCCTGCTGCTTGCGCCGTCGCTGCGCGGGCTGTGGACGTCGTGCTACAACACGCCGATCGTGCCGCTCACGAATTTCAACAACACCGTCGTCCTGGGCAGCCTCGTATTCGCCGGGCTGTTCGCGGTGCCGCTGTTCTTTGCGACGCGGCTGGCGGTGATCCGCTATCGGGCGACCATCGGTGAGCGGGTGCGGCAGTCGCGATGGTACCGCGCCGTCATGGCATCCAAGGTCTACAACGTCTACAAGATGTTCCGGCCATGAGCGTAAAAGTCTTCCGCTGGCGCGCGATCGGGCCGTTGCTCGTCCTGTTCGTGATTGCCTGCGTGCTGTGGTGGCTGTTCGCCGACAGCATCGCGCGCCGCGAGGCGCAGAAAGTCGGTACGCAAATGCTCGGCGCCAAGGTCGAGATTCAGGATCTGCACCTCGACCTGCGCCATGGCGACGTCACGATCCGCGGGCTCACGATCGCCAGCCCGCACGAGCCGTTCAAGAACCTGCTGCAGGCAGACGAAATCGTCGCCGATCTCGACGTCGTCCCGCTGACCGAAAGGAAGATCATCATCGACCGCGTCGCCGCGAACGGGCTGCGTTTCGGTACGCCGCGGCAGACCGACGGTCGGGTCGCGACGAAGTCGGGAGAGGGAATCGCGGGGCGGGTGCTCGCCGAGACGCACGACTGGGCGAGCCAATTTCAGATTCCCGCGCTGCAGCTCGCGAGGGGCAAGATCGGCGTCGATTCGCTCGATCCGCGGCGACTCTCGACGACGCCGGCCGCCGCCGCCCTCGACACGCGCGCGGACTCGAGCCGCCGCGCCTGGCAGGCGGCATTCGACACGCTGCGCCTCGGCCCCGCGCTCGATTCGGCGAGCGCCACGCTCGAGCAGCTGAAGCATGCCCGCGCGACCGATCTTGCGACGCTGGCCGAGGCGCGCCGCGCGATCGATCGCCTGAAGCGCGCGCGCGATCGCGTGACGACTCTAGAAAGAAATGTCACACGGGGAACGGCGAATCTGAAATCGGGGCTCGCTGGCCTCGATAGCGCCCGCCGGCGAGACTATGCCTTTGCGCGCAGCCTCCTCAAGTTGCCGAGCCTCGATGCTCCGGCCGTCGGCGCCGCGCTGTTCGCGCCCGCCGCTATCCGGCCGTTTGAGCGCGTGCTGTACTGGACGCAGCTGGCGCGGCGCTACATGCCGCCCGGCCTGCTGCCGCGCGCCACGACCGGCACCAAGCGCGTGCGCCGCTCCGGCGAAGACATCCGCTTCCCCAAAGAGCGCTCCCTGCCGCGCTTTCTGCTGCGCAACGCCGAGCTCTCGTTCCTGCTGCATCCGAACGCCGCACAGCCGCAGCGCTACGCCGGCCGGCTGACCGGCCTCACCAGCGATCCGGCGGTGTACGGCCGGCCGACGACGTTCGGCGCCAGCGGGCCGCAGCTCGTGGCCGGTGGACTGCTCAATCACCTGCGCGGCATCCCCGTCGATACGGCCGGCGCGACCGTCGGCGGCATCACGCTTCCGGCGTTCGAAATGCCCGGCCTTCCGCTGCGGCTCGACCCGGGCGCCGCCGTGACGCAGCTCGCCTTCAATCTCAACGGCGACACGATCCACGCGCGCTTCGCCATCCGCTCCAGCGATGTGCGCTGGTCGCGGGACTCGACACTGGCGAACACGACGATCGGCGATCTCATCTGGCGCACCGTGTCGGGGATTTCGAATCTCGACGTCGAGGCGCGCCTCGCGGGCGCACTGGAGCATCCCGACCTTGCCGTGCGCTCGAACCTCGATCAAGCGATCGCCGCCCGCCTCCGCGCGGTGCTTGGCGCACAAGTGGCGGCCGCCGACCGCCAGATGCGGGAGCCCGTGGACGCGCTGGTGAATGACACGGTCGCTCCGGTGCGCGCCAAGGTGAACGAGGCGCAGACGCAGGTGCAGGCGCAAGTCGCACAACAACGCGCGCGATTGGATGAGCTGCAGAAGCAGCTCGAGCAGCAATTGCGCCGGATGATCCGGTTGCCGTGAGCGAAGAGCGCGCTCGGCCGCTGATTCAGCCGCACCTCTGGGCGGGCGAAGAGGTGCAGTGGTGCGACCAGCCCGTCGCCGCCGGACCGGTGGCATCAGCAGCCGCTCGCAAAGGTTTCTACGGTGCGATGGGTGCCGCGGCGGGAGTGTTCGTTTTTTCGCTGTTCGCACGCGGCGCATTCAGAGAAGTCGATTCCGAGGCCTACACGATCCTTCCGATCGCGGGCGCAGTCGCAGCTGCGCTCGTGCTGGCATTCGGAGCCGTGTCGGCCTGGTCGCGTTCGCGCCGGCTCATTCACCTCGTGGCCTACGCAATCACCAATCGACGCATCGTCATGGTGCAGGGGGAAGAAGTCCAGTGGGTGGGGCTGCGGGAGCTGGAGGACGCGCGAATTGATGGTAACGATGTCATGGTCAGGCGCGGACAGACCGAAACCGAGCAGCTCTGGGCCCGACAGGGCGAGAACCGCCCGCCAGTCGCGAAGGCGGACGTCGTGGCCCGCGAAGTGGTGCTCGCCGCGCTTCCCGATCCGCACCGGGTTGCCGTTCTCATCCAAACGCTGAAGCGCTCGGCGGCGTCCTAATCACGTGCCTCCCCCGGACGATCTTGTCGCCCGCGCCGCGGCTGGCGACCAGGTGGCCTTCCGGGAGTTGTATCGCCAGCATGCCGGCCGCGTTTATGCACTCTGTTTGCGCCTGACGGGCGACGCCGGCGCTGCCGACGAGCGCACGCAGGACGTGTTCGTCCGCCTGTGGGACAAGCTCCGCTCGTTCCGCGGCGAGAGCGCCTTCAGCTCCTGGTTGCACCGGCTGGCCGTCAACGTCGTGCTGAACGAACGGCGCACGACCGGCAGGCGCGAGCGGCGGGTGGCGCCGGTCGAGGATCCCGGGTCACTGGAGCAGAATCGGGGTAATCCGACGGAGGGGCTGAGCATCGATCTCGAACGGGCGATCGCGCAGCTGCCGGACGGCGCGCGAGAGGTGTTCGTGCTCTTCGACATCGAAGGCTACGGCCATGGCGAGATCGCGCAGTTGACCGGCATCGCCGAAGGGACGTCGAAGGCGCAGTTATTTCGAGCCCGCCGTCTGTTACGGGAGAAGTTGGAGCGATGAACGAGCGCGAGCTACAGGACGCCGTCGAACGGTTGCCGAAGAGCATCGAGCCGCCACGCGATTTGTGGCCGGGCATCGAGGCTCGGCTGGGACGGCGCCGTCTGCGGCGGCTGTGGTATTCGACTGGGTGCAGACCGACGACTCCTCGCGCGCGCTGATCGCCGTGGGGCGAATCGGGCAAGTCGAGGTGCAGCCGAAAACGCGGTTGCAGCTCGTCGTCGCCCGCGCCGACGAACATCGCCTGGCATTGGCCCGGGGCAGAATCGATGCGACGGTCGATGCCGTCCCGCGCCTGTTCTTCGTCGAGACACCGTCCGGTACCGCGATCGACCTCGGCTGTGCCTACACCCTGGAGACCGACTCGCTCGGCAATGGCCGGCTGCACGTCACCCGCGGAGAAGTGGAATTCGATGCCCCTGCCGGGGCCGGCGTGCCTTCGTCCCGCGTGCCGCTCGGCGCCATCATGCAGACCCGACCGAAATTGCGACCAGGGATCCCCTACGTCGAAGACGCCCCGGCACCACTCGTGCGCGCTCTCGTCGCCTTTGATTTCGAGAAAGGCAGGGCGCGTGCCGCCCGCAACGTGGTCACGCTGGCGCGGGCGCAGGATGCCCTGTCGCTCTGGCACCTGATGCAGCGCGTCCATCCGACCTTGCGGGGGATGGTCTATGACCGCCTCGCGACCCTCGTCCCGCCGCCGCCAGGCGTCACGCGGCGCGGCGCCATCGCGCTGCGATCGCGCGACTTGGAAGGGTATTGGACCAAGATCCATCAGATTCAGTTCAGGCGAATGGTGCTCAAAGGGGTCCGGGCGATTGATCCAAGGACGGGAACAACCAAACACTGATCACTTGATGCTGTCTTGACGGGCTCCGGCAATGCTGGTACGTCGATCACGACGTTCAGTCTTCAACCCGGAGTCCCATTATGCGTCGCTTCCTGCTTGTCATTCCCCTGATCGCGCTCGCCGTGGCGTGCGATCGGGATCCCGCCAGTCCCGAGCGCACGCCGTCGTTCAACATCACGTCACCGCCCGCGCCCGCCCGCAACATCACCGTGATGACGCAGAATCTCTACGTCGGTGCGGACGTGGATCTGGTGATTCGCGCCCTCGGCACCCCCGATCCCGGCGACGATTTCGCGGCGCTGCTCTTCGCGATCGAGACGGTGGGCAAGACCGACTTCCCGGCGCGCGCAGCGGCGATCGCCGACGAGATCGCGCGCGCGCGTCCGCATGCGGTCGGTCTCCAGGAAGTCTCGCAGATCGACATCGATCTGACGCCGCTCGGCGTGCCGGCCGTTGTGCATCAGGACTTTCTCGCGATTCTGCAGGCCGAGCTCGCGGCGCGCGGTTTGCATTACGCCGTCGCGGGAACGTCGGACAACGTCAACGTCAACCTCGTCTCCGGACTGGTCCGTCTGGTGGATCATGATGCACTGCTGGTCGATGCCGATCGGGTGACGATCGATGCGGCCAGCGGTCAGGATTTCGCCGTGAACCTGGGTCCGGTTGCGCCAGGCGTCGTCCTGATTCGCGGCTGGGTCTGGGCGCGTACGACGGTCGACGGACAGTCGTACACGTTCGCGAGCGCCCACACCGAAGCGAATCTGGCCGGCGCGCCACCGGGACTGCTCGAGCAGATTCGCGCCGCGCAGGTGGGCGAGATGGTAGCGACGCTCGGCGCGAGCGAACGCGTCGTGCTGATGGGTGACCTGAACGACACGCCTGGCTCGCCGATGTATGAAGTCCTGGCGAGCTCGGGATTCACCGATAGCTGGCGCGCCCTGCGCCCGGGCGTCGATGGCCTCACCTGTTGCCACGTGGCCGATCTATCGGATCAAGTCGTGCGGTTCGATCAGCGCATCGATTACGTCTGGACGCGCGGGTTTGCGCGCGAAGACGGGAAGGTCGGGGGCAGCGTCGATCGCTTCGGCAACGTGCCAGCGGATCGCGTCGCGGGGCCGGCGTATCCGATCTGGCCGTCGGATCACGCGGGGCTGGTTGCGGCGCTCAAATAGTGACGAAATTGTAGGGGCGCAGCATGCTGCGCCCCTACAGGAATGCCGACTAGCTACGTAATCCTGCCAATCGGCA
This sequence comes from Gemmatimonadota bacterium, assembly GCA_003221985.1. Next base: position 16,003 of record QHUQ01000135.1, read on the forward strand.
GTCTCCGAATCCGTTTTCCCGCCGCCGCGAATATCGCATTACACACCGCCGGCGCGGTCGGCGGAACCGAGGGCTCTCCGATTCCACCCAACGTGTCTGTACTGGGCACGATGTGGACTTCCACGACGGGCATCTCCGGCATCCGCAGGACCGGATAGTCGTTGAAGTTGCTTTGCTTCACCCGGCCGTTTTCGATCGTGATCTCGCCATACAGCGCCGCCGAGAGGCCGAACACCACGCCGCCCTGCATTTGCGCGGCGATGGTATCGGTGTTCACGACCGGCCCGCAGTCCACGGCGCACACCACGCGATGCACGCGGACCGTGCCGTCGGGCGCCACCGAGACCTCTGCGACTTCGGCGCACGTCGTCGGCTCCCATTCGGCGATCGCGATGCCGCGCCCATGGCCGGCGGGAAGGGGCGTGCCCCAGCCGGCTTTCGTTGCCGCCAGCTCGAGCGTGCGCAGATGGCGGGGCTTCGTTTGCAGCAGCTCGCGCCGCAGCTCATACGGATCGCGGCCCGCGGCCGCGGCAACTTCGTCGAAGAAGCACTCGACCACGAACGCGTTCTGCGACGCGCCGACCGAACGCCAAAAGCCGAGCGGCACCGGCAGATCCGCCGCGACCTGGTCGACGGAGACATTCGGGAACGCGTACGGAATGTCTGAGGCACCGTCGATCAGCGTCCTATCGATGCCGTTCTCCAGCGGCCCGAACTTGAGGAGGATCGGCGGAGCGACGATGTGATGGGTCCAGGCGATCGGCTTGTTCTGCGCGTCGAGCCCCGCCGCGAGCTGATTGTATGTCGCGGGACGATAAAACCCGTGCTTCATGTCGTCCTCGCGCGACCAGATCACCTTGACCGGCGCATTCACCGCCTTCGAGATGCGCACGGCCTCGGCAACGAAGTCCGACTCGAGCCGCCTCCCGAAACCGCCACCGAGCAACGTGGTGTGAATCCGGACCTTCTCGACCGGTACACCGGCCGCCTCGGCGGCGACTTGCTGCGCGCGCGTCTGATTCTGCGTCGGCGCCCACACTTCGCAGCCGTCCGCGCGCGCGAAGGCCGTGCAGTTCATCGGCTCCATCGTGGCGTGATGGAGGAACGGTACTTCGTAGACGGCTTCGACACGCTTCGCGGCTGCGACGAGCGCGGCGACGGGGTCACCATCCTTGCGCGCCTGGGCTCCGGACTGGCCCGCGAGCGCCGCGAGCCTGGCAGGTATGTTGCCGAGCGAGGCGTTCGCTCCCTCGTCCCATGTGACCTTGAGGGCCTGGCGTCCCTGGACAGCTTGCCAGTAGGTGTCGGCGACGACGGCGACGCCGCTCTCCGTGCCAACGCCCCACGCGCCTTGCACCCCGGTCCACGCGGTGCTCTCGAGCTGGACGACATGACGCACGCCAGGGACTGCTTTCGCGGCGACCGCGTCGAAGGTCTTCACCTTGCCGCCGAACACAGGTGAGCGTTCGATCGTGGCAATGAGCATCCCCGGCACGCGCACGTCGATGCCGAACTGTGCGGTGCCGTTGACCTTCGACGGTGTGTCGAGCCGACGCACACCGGTGCCGAGGAGACGGAAGTCTTTCGGATCCTTGAGCGGCGCGTTCTCCGGAACCGGGATCGTCGCCGCTTTTTGCGCCAACTCACCGTACGTCAGTCGTTTCCGGCTTCTGATGTGGACGACGGTACCGATGTCGGCGCGGCAGCTCGCGGGCTCGACGTTCCACGTCTGAGCGGCTGCAGTGACGAGCATCGCACGCGCCGTCGCGCCGGCTTTGCGCAGGATATCCCAGGACGTGCGCACGCTGGTGCTGCCGCCGGTAGACATGCGGCGCGACCAGCCGGCTGGATTATCGGGCACGG
>QHUQ01000094.1 GCA_003221985.1 Gemmatimonadota bacterium
TGGTCGGTCGCGCTCAAGACTGGATTCGTGCTGCTCATCGCGCTGCGGCTGCTCGACGCCGTGGATGGCGACATCCCGCGCATCCCGTTCGCGTTGACGGCCATCGTGCTGCTGTTTCTTCCGCGCACGTATTTCATCGGCTCGTTCACCGAGCAGTCGTTCCTGGCGCAGGTCCTCTCGGAGCTGTTCGCCGTGGCGATGTGGTGGGCGGTCCTCGTGTGGGACGCGAGCCCGACGCGGAGCGCGCTGGTGTTCTATTCCCTGTCCGGCACTGCCGCGTTCCTGACCTGGCCCGTGTCGGCCGGTCCGCTGCTGGTCCTGCTCGCGGCGGTGATGCTGCTGCACGGGCGGCTCTCCTGGTTGGACCGGCTGCAGCATCTGGCGATCGCGACCGTCCCGATCGCGGCGACCGCCGCCGTGCACGGCACCCGCCACGCCGGCGGGTTTCGGATGGCCGGCACCGGCGGCTTCGCGATATGGCCCACCGCCGGCGTGCTCGGCTGGTGGTTCATCGCGCTCTCGGCGGCGGGGTTCTTGTGCTGCGCGACCGAGCGCCGAGCGCGGACGGTGACCTTGCTCCTGGCCGCCATCGCGCTTCAGGCGGCGGCGCTCTTTGCGACGGCGCACGCCAGCGGCGCCGCCGCGCCGTACCTGGCGCTCAAAATGTTCTACCTGGCGATTTATCCGCTGGGGATCGCGATCGCGTTGACGCTCGCCGCAGGTTGGCGCGCGGCCGTTCGCGCCGTTGGACGAACAGGGATTCGATCGGCGCCTCTGGCGTGGCTGCTCGTCGCATCCCTCGGGATTGCCGTGGCGCGGCCTCTCATCGCCGCGCCGCGGCCCAGGCCGGTCGTCACGCAGGCGGCGCTTGTCGCGGCGCAGTGGGCGCGCGCCAGGATATCTCCCGCCTGCATCGACTACCTGGTCATCGACGGTTACACCGCGTACTGGCTCCACCTGGCGGTCTTCGGCCACCCGCGCGCCTCCGGCCGCGCCCTCAACGACGACACGTTCGAGCCGAAGAAAGCGCTGGACCGCTGGATTCTGCCGAACGGCCTGCCGTTCGCCGTCGCCGACGATTTCGACGCGCTTCCCCGGGATATCCGTACGAACGTCGACATCGTCGCGAGGTTCGGCCCGGCGGCCGTGGTCAAACGGCGCGGACCGTCGACCTGCCCGCAGCGATGAATCACATCATGGCTGATGGCCGATGGCTGATGGCTGATGGCTGATGGCCAATGGCTGGCTGCTGTCTGATGGCTGGCTGATGACGGATTCCATCAGCCATTAGCCATTAGCCATTAGCCATTAGCCATTAGCCCTTACGGGAGCTACGCTGCTGAAGACGTCGTGCGTTTCAACGCAGTCGCCAGGTTGTTGAGCGCCAACTCGAGGGTTTTCCGGGACGTCGCGATATTCATCCGCATGTGGTTGGCGCCGCCCAGACCGTACGAGGCCCCTTGATTCATGTGGACCTTCGCGGTCTTGACGAAATGACGCTCGATCATCTGCTCGGGCGTCAGCGGCCTGCCAGACATGTCCTTGCTCGCTTCTGCGGCCAGCGCCTTCGCGCCGATCTTGTCGGCCACCGCGGTGACGTCCAGCCACGAGAGGTAGGTGCCCTGCGGCTTGACGACCTTGATCATCGGAATGTTCGCGGCGACGAACGACTGGACGTAGTCGTGGTTGCCGTCGATATACGCCACGCACTGATCGAGCCAATCCTCGCCTCCGGTGTACGCCGCCCGGCTGGCAATCATGCCCATTGGTGACGAAATCGCAGTGAATCTCGTCGGCAAGCACCACCACGCGACGCCGCAGGCAGATTTCACCGAGCCGCGTCAAATCCTCGGCCGACCAGCAGTTGCCCGTCGGGTTCTGCGGATTGCAGAGGATGAAGGTGTTGGTGTTGTGGCTGATGCGGCGTTCGAAATCCTCGAAATCGATTGAATAGCGGCCGTTGACCAGCTTCAGCGGATTCTCCTCCGGGATGGTTCCGGTGTAGGTGAGGTCCCCGTAGAAGCCGTTGTAGGTGGGCGTGTTCAGGAGGACCTTGGTTCCCGGCGGCGAAAACGTCCTCAGCGCGGCGATAAGTCCGGGGTGGACGCCGGTCGTAATCACGAGCGAATCAGGATTGATATTGATGCCGTAGCGGCGTTTGTTCCAGCTGACGATGCCCTCGGCGAAGGATTTCGGCATGTCGAGGTAGCCCCAGTTCTCATGCTGGAGACGCTCGGTCAGCGCTTTGGTGATCGCAGGCGCCGCCCGGAAGTCCATGTCAGCGATACCCATGCCCACCTGGACGCTGTCCTTGCCATAGATCCTGATCTGCTGGTCGTACTTGACGCTGTCGGTCCCGAAACGATTGTACGGTGTGTCGAAATCGTACTTGGCGTGCGGATCCGGGGCACCGAACGCGGCGCCGGCGGCAACGGCGGCCGCCGAGGAATTTGTTCCGACCGCGCCCACGAGGGCTGTCATTCCCGCGTTTCTCAGGAACGCTCTTCGATTCAGGCCATCATGCTGTGACATGCGGGTGCTCCTCGTGTTTCGGTAATAGGTACAGCCTTCCCGGACGGAGTGATACTACACCCGCGCGCCGGGTGTCTGCGAGAGTTTCCGTAGTGGGCTGCCAGAGCACCCTGGGCCCGGGGGATACGTGCGGACCCATGTTATGGCTGATGGCTAATGGCTGATGGCTCAATCACGAATGGCAGATGGCGCAGGCGTCCGCCCTCAACCTTAGCCATTAGCCATCTGCCATGGCCGCGCCGTGGGGTTGCCGTCAGGCCAGCTGCAAGCGGGTCACCGTCCCCGTGAGCGTATCGGTGCCGATCGAGACATACAGCTCCCGGTCGGTAACCGAGAGGCTGAACGCGACCCGACGCTCGAGCCGGGCGGTGAGCGCCGCGATGAGACCGCGATCGATCGCGTACAGATCGAGCGCCGCGGCCCGGTGAATCCTCTCGCTGGCCAGCCGCCGCAGGAACTGATCCGGATCCTTGTGCGTGTAGACGACGACGCGCGCCGCTGCCTTGGACGCCTTGTGCAGCCGTGCGGCGTCCGGCGTCCCGATCTCGATCCAGGTCGTGATCGCGCCGGTCAGGTCGCGGACCGCGAGCGCCGGCTCCTCCGGATCCGACACCCCGCGAGAGAATTCAATGCCTTCGGCGAACTCCAGCACATACGCGAGCACGCGCGTCACGAGATACTCCGCTGACTCCGACGGATGGCGGGCGACGCGAAGCGCAAGGGACTCGTAGACGCGGCGGTCCGCGTCCGCGAGCTCGATGTCGAAGTTGTACATGGTCGCGGTCAGTGCCATGTCATCTCGGTCAGCTGGCTTGGAACCACATCACCGGAAAATACGAAATCCACGAAGGAGCTCGACCGAGCGCGAGCGTGTTCAAGCACGAAAAGATCATTCTGTTTCGTGTCTTTCGGGTTTTCGTGTCTTTCGTGGCTACCGGACGCAATCGGGCCGCGCGACGCCGTCGGGCGGCCGCACATCGAGTGACGGGTCGTACGTGAACGAGAGTCCGTAATCGGGAATCGCCGGCATGCCGCGGCCGGGCATCGCCGGCATCGAGATCGACCAGCGAAGCGGCAGCAGCGAGTCGGTGTCGATCCAGAGCGACTGGGTGACGCCGGGCGGGAGCGGCGAGGCAGGCTGGGCGTCGGAAGGCAACGGCCACGGCGCAACAAGGCCGCGGCCCGGGCGCTCGCCGATTTGACGGCGACCGCCGCTCTCGACCGGCGTCGCGCCCGCGAGGATGTCGAAGATCGGCGCCGCCAATTCCTGCGAGGTCCGCGTACGCGCCTTGACCGTCCACTGATTGTCGAGGCTGTGACGCTCGTACTCGATCACGAGCTCGCCGCCGAGCGTGGCCCCGCCGCAGGATCGGGCGGGCGCGTTCGTGTACTCGGTGAAGGAGACGACGTCGACGTGCGTTTCCTGCGGGGGCTGCACCGTCGAGACGCTACCGCTGCTCGACGTGCTGGTCCACATGCTGCCTGCGATCGAGTTGAAGCCGCTGACCGCCCGCACGAACCTCGGACGGCCGTTCGATCCCATGAGGACCTCAGGACCCGGCCCGCCCGGCTGGTACGACAGCCGGCAGGTTCTTCCGTCGATCGCGTGACGAGCGGCCTCGAGGACGCTGGCGATCTCCGCCGTCAAGAGCGGTCTGGCGCCGTTCAGGATCTCGCGCGCCGAGGGGTTGATGGTTTGCGGCAGCGTCGCGGGCGAGACCCCGATCGCACAAACGATCGTCGGTAGAAGGAGCCGGTTTGGTGTCATCGGTGCGATTCTAGCGAAGTTCAACGCACGAAGCACGAAGCCTGAGCGATCTAACTTCAGACCTCGACCGACGTTCCAGGTGCGCTCGTGATGTCGGAGCAATCGCGGCTTGATCGCGAGGCGATCGAGACTGCGTACGCCCTCGAGCAACTCGTCGCCGCCGGCGCGGGTCTTGTCGACCTCGAGAATCCCTACCGCACATTCGACACCCCGACCGACAAGATCACGCTATCGCTGTGGCGTCCGCCGACGAGCTTGAACGGGAGAGGGCGCGACAGCGGGTGTCGGTGTGAAAGCGCGTAAGAGTATCGCCTCGGAACGTGCGGCGAAGGTTCTCATTCGAGCCGTATCTAAAATAAATGTGCTGTCAGTGGCGTGATCTGACTTGCGTTATTGAAAGCGTAATCGCATGACGACGGTGACCAAAGTCGCGCCTCGTCGTCGGGGACTCTTCCACCACTCCGCGCCAACCCCGGTGTCACGGCGTTGGCCGGCCAGGTCCTCCGCCTCAACGGTGCGCCGCTTGAAGGGGTCACGCTGGAGATCAATGACCAGTCCGCCATTAGCGATCGAACAGGACGGTTTTTGCTGACCAATCTGCGTGCAGGACACCACGCCATGCATATCGACGCACGTTCCGCCTCACGCGGCGGACGCACCTATGGTTTTTACGAGGTGGCAGTGGACGTTTTGGCCAGTCGTACGACGGCACTCTCTTACACGATTTGGATGACGAAGCTCGACACGGCGCACGCCGTCAGCGTCCCGTCGCCAACCACCGCTGAAATGATCGTGACGACGCCACGTTTGCCCGGGTTAGAACTACGTATTCCGGCAGGCACCGTCATTCGCGATGAGTGGGATCTCCGGTTCAAGAACGGGCTGGTGTACACGTTCCCGAACTCGTTCCAGAAAACACTGCCGGCCCAGGCCGCGCTTGTTGGAATGCGCGATCGTCTCGGGAACAAGGTGACGCTGGTCCGAAACTCAAGCGGTGATCTGACCTCAACTCGTGTCCCCACACGGGCGATCGCTCACCTTCACGTACGACGCGGCGGACCGCCGGACGTCGGTGACGTTCCCGAACGGCGTCGTCACGGGCTGCGGCTATGACGCCGCGAACCGGCTGACGAGCCTCACGTTCACGAACGGCGGGACCACGCTCGGCGATCTCAGCTACACGTACGACGCGGCGGGAAACCGGACGGCAATGGGCG